>JAGFIW010000163.1 GCA_024103195.1 Saprospiraceae bacterium
CCAGTCGTAGTCAAACCCGAGATGTCTGAGTTGATCGCGATAGCGGGCAATGTTGTCCCGGGTGGAAATCGCCGGGTGGACACCGGTCTGGATGGCGTATTGTTCTGCGGGAAGTCCGAAGGCGTCAAAGCCCATGGGGTGGAGCACATTGCACCCTTCCATGCGCTTGTACCGGGAAATAATATCCGAAGCGATGTAACCCAGAGGATGGCCGACATGCAAACCAGCACCGGAGGGATAAGGAAACATGTCCAACACATAAAACTTGGGACGATCAGGATCCACCCTGACCTTGTAAATCGCGTGTTCCTCCCACCAGCGCTGCCATTTCGCTTCGATCTCCCGGTGCAGGTATTCCATAGGTGTAAATGAGGTAGAAAGAGGCGCAAAGATAGGGATTAACCCTCCTCCGGAAAGGTAGTCAGGAGTCCGGCCCTGAGGCAGGGTTTGATCTCCGACATATCATCGACAAGGATGTTGCCTCTGTACCGCCGCGACACACCCGGAGCCCAGGAAGCTTCCAGAATAAGGTAATCCGTATCCGACACAGGTGTAAACTCGATGGTGAAATACGACCAGGTCGTCGCTCTCACCATTGGTGTCATTGCCAGATCGAAAACCTTGCCTTTCGCTCCCTTTTTGCCGCGCACGCGCAGGGATAACGGAAAATGAAATCCGGAATACGACGTATCTCTGGCCAGTGCAACCGTGAAATAATAACATCGACCAGCTTTCAGACCGGATCCGAGCTTTTGCTGCACCCCTTCCGCAGATCCGTCTTCTCGGGTGATGAGCCCTACAAAACTTGTGCCCCGAGCCGGCGGTTGGCGCACCGACCATTGGCCCGGTTGGATATCAGGAGTTGCTCCTTGACCCCATTTTGTCCAGCCGGGCATACGGAATTCCGAGCCATGGGGGGCCTCGAAAGAACCGTTCCTCACAGGTATAACCTGCCCGAGAACGATCCCGGAAGCAGAAAGCCAACAGGAAAGGACAAGAAAAAAGCTGGATAAGCCGGACATGTCGGGCAAATATAACGCAACACCGCATGGCCATACCGTGAATGGGGGTTCGCCTTATCTTTACCGGGTGAGATCCCGACGCGGCCAAAGGTCCCGGAACTTCTACACCTTCCTGGTGCTCTTCGCTACTCTGGTCATCGGAGGGGCGTCTGCCTATTGCTACTTATGGGCAGATGAGTTGGGCAACCAGGCGAGAGAAAATCTTCTCTACCTGGCGGAGTGCGACACTTCCGTGTCCCCACAAGAAATCCTGGCCTTCAAAGCGCGATTTGATGCAGATCCCGATTTCCACCGCATCGAATACATCTCCCCCGAGCGTGCAGCAGCCCTTCTCAGGGAAGATGCGTTGTCTTCGTTGGATGGAGAAGATGAAATGGAGGAAGCCCTGCCAGCCCTTCTGGCCATACGTCTTTCGGCCAATGTGTACAAAGAAGGAAGAGAAGAAGAGGTCATCGGCCGTCTTCGCCAACAACCGGAACTCTTCGGTATTTATGCCCAACCGGAGCTGGCCGACAGGGTGCGCACCCAATTGAAGAAAATCGGACAAGGTCTGGCTGTGGCAGGAATCCTGATTTTCTTGCTCGCCGTGGCGGTTATTTCCGGTTTGCTCAAGCTCTCGCTTTTCACTTCCCGCACGGAAATCAAAACCATGCAACTCACCGGAGCCACTCCGGCCTACATTCGCGCACCATATCTGAAACAATTTGCCGGACTGGCCTTTCTGGCGGGTATGCTGGCCGGATTGACCATTCTTTTACTTCATTTTTCACTGACCGGATTTGCCCTCCCGGGACAGCAAACCCTGTTGGCCTTGTCGCTCCTGGTTGCCGGTATCCTGTTGTTTGGCATGGCCCTTAGCCTTTGGATCACCTACCGTATGGTGAATACCTATATCTTCGCCGATATTGCCACATTGTTCTGATCATGAGCGCCACCAATAATCCGGGTAAAAAAATCATACGAACCACCCCTCGTGCCACCGACAAAGCTCCTGCAGGAAGTCGGAAATCGGGCGATACGGGCACCCGTCCCCTCCTCTATGGTCGTACCCACTACATCCTGATGGGCGCAGGCATTTTGCTGATCGCCCTCGGACTCGTGCTCATGGCCGGAGGATCGATGCCCAGTCCCGATGTGTGGGACGAATCCAGGATCTATTCGCCCCGGCGTACCGTACTGGCACCTATCGTCATGCTCAGCGGTATTGCCATTGAGATCTATGCCATCTTCAAGAAGGCTTAGTGGAGATACTGGAAGCTATAATCCTGGGAATCATCCAGGGATTGACGGAATTCCTTCCGATCAGCAGCAGTGGACATTTGGAGATCGGCAAATGGCTTCTGGGTGAACGATACTCGGGTGAGGCCGGACTTTGGATGACAGTCCTTCTCCATGCCGGAACTGCCCTTGCTACCGTTGGCGTATTCCGCAAAGACATCGCCGCGATCATAGCGGATTGGTTCCGTCCCGGCCGATCGGAAGCGAAAACATTTACCGGCCACATCCTCCTTTCCATGATACCTGCTGTCTTGGTAGGCCTTTATCTGGAAAAGGAGATCGAGACTTTGTTCACCGGCAATATACTCCTTGTCGGCGTTTGCCTGATGGCCACAGGCGTCTTGCTGTTTGTCGCCGACCGCCCCTATGCGCACACCGGCCCCCTCATCCCCCGCAATGCCTTGTGGATGGGCATCGCACAGGCTATTGCCATCCTGCCGGGAATTTCCCGTTCCGGGGCAACGATTGGACCAGCCCTCCTTTTGAAAATGGACAGGGGAGAAGCAGCGCGTTTTTCATTTCTTATGGTCGTCCCGCTCATCCTCGGCAAAATGGCCAAAGATGTCCTGGATGCCGGGCTTGAGGTACCGGCCGGGATTACCGCACCGGCGGCTATGGCGGGGTTTGCGGCGGCCTTCATCAGCGGGTGGCTGGCATGCACCTGGATGATCGCCCTGGTCCGAAAAGCCAAACTTCGCTACTTTGCTTATTACTGCCTGGCCATAGGCACTTTATCGGTGCTTGCCTCCCTTTTTTGGTGATCATGCATGTATTGGATACGGAAAACCGCTCCCGGTTCGTACCGGAAGATGCACCTTCGGGACTGGTCATCCTGGTGGACAAACCCGAGGGTTGGACTTCTTTCGACGTCGTCAACAAGGTTCGTTCCCTGCTCAGGAAAAGACTGGGGTTGAAAAAAATAAAGGTCGGACATGCCGGCACGCTGGATCCCATGGCCACAGGGCTTCTCCTGTTGTGTACCGGTTCTTATACCCCCCTTCTCGATAGCTTGCAAGCCGAATCTAAAGAATACTCCGGCACGTTAACGCTTGGTGCCCGTACGGCGAGCTTTGACCGGGAGACCCCGGAAGAGGACCCCCGTCCCTGGCAACACCTTCAGGATGCCGATATTCAGCGCGCTTTACCTGCCTTGGCAGGCCAAATCCTGCAGCGCCCCCCGCTGTATTCCGCCATCCGGGTCGACGGGCAAAGAGCCTATCATCTTGCCCGCAAAGGGAAAGAAAGGGAATTACCTTTACGTCCCGTTACCGTTTTCGGGTTTGAGGCGGATGGAAGCCATCTGCCTGTCGTTTCCTTCCGGATCCTATGTTCCAAAGGGACGTACATCCGCTCCCTCGCGCATGATCTGGGACAAATGCTGGGCTGTGGCGCCTATCTGTCTGCTTTGAGAAGAGAGGCGATTGGTACGTATCCGGTGAGCAAGGCCCTTTCCCTGATACAATTCGAAGAATGGTGTGCATCAATAGCCCGGGACGGGATCACCTCCGACGGATGATGCGGCTTTGCCGGTCAGAATGCGCAACTTACCGTAGGGGCGGCCATTGTTGTCCTCTCCCAGTTGCTCCAGTCGGGATAAGGATTCTTGTTCCAGCCAATCATCCGTTTCCCTGACCTCCTGCATCCAATCGAAAAGACGCCACAAAGCGCGATCATAGGCATCGGTACCCCCGGCAAAAATGGTTTTAGCGTAATTGTAGTTGCGCACCTTGTTGTCAAACCAACCATCTCTTGAACAGGGAATATTGTGCCCTCCAGTAAGCTGCGGATCGCCTTCCATGGATGCCAGGTTGACCCATAATTTCCTTTCCACCTGGGGTGTGGAATCGAAGATGTGCCGACCAAGTTCATCACCTACTACCCGGTCGTCATTCCCAACGACAACGCCCAGGACCGCATCGGAAGGAATACCGCTGTATCCAGACAGCCGACCTGCCGAGAAAATACCCGTTCCCGGCATAGCCAATAGTATGGCCCCCGGTTCCGGCAACCGGAAATAAGCTGACCTGGCCGCCAAATGGGCGGCAATCGCTCCTCCGTAAGAGTGCCCGATATAATCGATCCGTGAAGGATCAACCGGCGGGGTGCCTTCCGTCCGACTCAACAGCTCCAGGGCCCGGTGGATGGCCAACGCCGACAAAGGGACAAAGGAATCCGGTCCCGGCTGGAATAGGTTGTCCTGGTAGTAAGGGAAGATGACCACCCGGCCATTTTCCACCAAATGCCGGATCCAACCTCCATAAAACATGGGATTGTATCCCCCGTATCCGTGCAGGAATACCACCAAATCCGACTTCTCTTCCTCCAACCCGATCGGGTAATAAACCCGGAACCCTTGCCTGCCCTCTCCCCCATCGATGATGCCAATCTCGTACGACGCCGGGTTGGAAAATGGAGCGAGTCCCTCTCCTGGTGCTTTCAGGGGTATCGCCAACAGGGAGAACAGAAGGAAAGGAAGGAGCCACAAATACCTCACAAGGAAGGGGTTTCTTCCTCCAACGCCGGAATCCACCCCGGAGTTTGCGAGGGAACCGTAATTTTAACGACTCATGCAGCAGGAACTGGTCCGGACGCTTATCACCACCACCAAGGCAGGCGTCATCGGCGCAGGTAGTTTCGGTACCGCAATTGCCAATCTCCTGGCCATCAATATGGATGTCCTGTTGTTCAGTCGCAATCCCGCCACGGTGGCCTCCGTCAATGGCAGCCACCGGCTTCAGGAATGGGATATGCACCCCCGCATCAAAGCCATTAATGATCCCCGGACGTTCTGCCGCGAATGTTACCTCATTTTCCCGGTAGTGCCTTCCAACAGTTTCCGGGCCATGATGCGCACGTTTTCTCCCTACCTGCATCCCAATCATATCATGATCCATGGGACCAAAGGATTTGACACCCATCCGATCCCGGAAGATGAACTGGATCAGCATCCCCTGGACCGAACCAGGGTCAGCACCATGTCCGAGGTTATCCTTCAGGAGAGTACCGTCATCCGGGTCGGTTGTCTTTCAGGACCCAATTTGTCCCGGGAAATCATGGAAGGACAACCCACCGCCACCGTCATAGCTTCCCCTTATGAGGAGGTTATCGCCCTGGGAAAAGCATCTCTCAACAGCCCCTCTTTCCATGTATTCGGTTCTGAAGACCGGCTGGGGGCAGAACTGGCCGGCGCCCTCAAAAACATCATTGCCCTCGGATCGGGCCTGCTCGATGGATTGGGTCTCGGTAAAAACATCCAGGCCATGCTCCTGACGCGAGGGCTCCAGGAAATGATCCACATCGGCCGCGCCCTGGGCTCCGATAGCCACGCTTTCATCGGTACGGCCGGAATAGGTGACCTGATAGCCACAGCTACCAGCGATAAAAGCCGCAATTTTCAATTCGGCGTTCGCCTGGCCAAAGGTGAATCCTACCGGCAAATCCGGGACACCATGTCTGAACTCGCCGAAGGCATAAGGACATTGCAGATCGTCCGTCAATTGTCCAAAACCTACAAGTTGCATGTCCCCATCAATGAAATGCTGTATAAAGTGGTGTTTGAGGGGTATGACATGCACCGCGCCATCCAATTCCTGATGCGATACCCGTACGACATAGATGTCCCGGCCGATCTTTAACTCCTGACCTGACTGCGAAACACCAAGCAGGCACATCGGGTGGACATCAGTTGCGGAGCAATGTGACATTACCTTTTTTTGAGAAATGGCGCCCGTCGCCGCATGTTACTTCCAAATAATATCCGAATACGTCCGTGGACAGCGGCGTTCCCTTATAGGTACCATCCCACCCTTCCTGCTTGGTCAGGGTTCTGAAGACCTCCATTCCCCATCGGTCATATACAATGAAGAGCATTTCTTCAATGAACAATCCCCGGACAAACAAATGGTCATTAAGGCCATCCCCGTTGGGCGTAAAAGTGTTGGGAACAAACAAATAAGGCTCTTCACAGCTGGGATTTCCAAAGCGGACAGTCACCTCTGCTGTGTCTGTACATCCTTGTTCATTGGTCACCACCACTATAAAGGTGGTCTGGGAATCC
>JAGFIW010000110.1 GCA_024103195.1 Saprospiraceae bacterium
GCAAAATGAGGCATTGGTTCCGATTCCTTGTCTGCGTAGGCAATCATTTGGAATTCTCCCCATCGCGTGGGTATCCGTACCTCGGCCTGTCTTTTCATTCCGTTTGGAGCCAACAAAGTTACCACAAAGTTGTATGTTTCCGACATGGAGCGACCATTAGGGACCGATCGCATATCGGCGTATTATGACAATAACACATGGTGGTTCCATAAGTTGGGCAAAGCCGGCAAGACAGGTAACATTCATGCTTGTTTGCGGGCACCGGGTGTCCAGAATACAGAACAAGCATCCGATTATGCCAACCTCAGGATCCTGGACGAAATAAGGGAATGCGGCCTGACGGGAGGTCATTTGCTGGATTTGGGTTGCGGCACAGGGGGCACATTGGCCTATCTGGCCCGACAACTTCAAGGGGATTTTCACCTTGCCGGGGTAACCGTCAGTCCCAAACAGGCACGGATAGCCTCTGCCCGGATCCGTAGATGGGCATCTGTTCAACCGGTCCACCTCCTAGACTTTCATTATCTTCCTCAGGAATGGACATCCCTTTATCATTTCGCCTGGGCCATTGAGTCGTTTGTACACAGTACGGACCCTGAGCGTTTTTTCTCGGAATGCTTCCGAATATTACAGCCGGGAGGCCGTCTCGTCATCATGGATACCTTTCCCGCCATTCCCGAAGAACAACCCTTGAGCCCGGGCCTCCAATGGCTGGAGGATTATATGACCCATTGGCATGCCGGTCATCGACTGAGCGTTTCCGAGACCGAGGAAAAAGCCTCTGATGCCGGCTTCTCCCTCTTGCACCAAACGGATCTGACACCATGGGTGGAAAAAGGAAGGCCGCGCGACAGATGGATTGCGTGGGTCAACCACCTGGGTGGCTCCCTGGTAAAACGGCATACATACTTTCAATCCCTCAAAGGAGGGCATGCGGTTCAACAGGGTTTCCTTCATGGCCAATTGACTTATACCGCCATGGTTTTTCAAAAGCAAGAGAGGTGAACGGGCGAAAACTGTTCGGCTTTCTCCGCACTCTGGCCATCTATTACGGCAAACCCGGCAACATGGCGGCCATGGAACGATTTTACAGGCCGATTGTCCGGGAAGGCGATCTTTGTTTCGACATTGGAGCCCATGTCGGCAACCGGACCGCTGTTTGGCGGCGTTTGGGGGCCCGTGTGGTTGCTGTTGAACCCCACCCGCTCTGCCAGAAGTATCTCCAACGCAGGTTTGGCAACGATCCGGAGGTAGTGCTTGTGGACGGCGCCATCGGACGCATCCCGGGGACTTTTGAACTGCACATCAATGATTGGTCTCCGTCCATCAGTACCTTGAGAGGGAAAGATTGGCGGGATCGGATGAACCAACTATCCAGGTACAAAGAAACATGGTCCAGGGTTCGCATGGTAGAAGTCCGGACCCTGGAGTCCCTCATCCGGGAATTCGGTATTCCGTCATTCTGCAAGCTCGATGTAGAAGGTTTCGAATGGGAGATACTTTCTGAGGTTAGAACACCATTGTCCGCTTTTTCTTTTGAATTCCTCAACCCAGGCCTCGAGCACGTGGAAGAAATTTTGGACCGGACGGAATCCTGGGGAGACTACCTTTTTCAGTATTCTTTGCGGGAGCGGCACAGGTTTGAGCTTCGTGAATCCACCCACCGGACCAACCTGATGCGCGCCTTGACATCGCTAGGCCAGGAAGTGATTTCAGGTGATATCTATGCCTTTCGCCAATGAGGGACAAAAAGAGATGGAAGTCGGTTTTGGCCGTACTGGGCCTCGTTGCTCCGGGTATCGCCATGTTACCGGATGGCATACC
>JAGFIW010000125.1 GCA_024103195.1 Saprospiraceae bacterium
GTTTGGCAATGTGTCCGCAGCGCCATGGATTTTTCCGATCGGGCACCCATCTCTTTCAACAAAGCAGCCCACAAAAGGCGACCGGCCCTGAGTTTGGCGATTTCCATGTACCAGGACATCCCTATGGCCCAGAAAAAAGAAATCCGGGGGGCGAAATCGTCGATCTGCAGACCGGCAACTTGTCCCGCCCGCAGGTATTCCAGACCGTCAGCCAGCGTGTAGGCCAGTTCGAGATCCGCAGGTGCTCCGGCTTCGTGCATGTGATAACCCGAAACGCTGATCGAATTGAAACGGGGCATCCGCTGTGCGGCAAAGGCGAAGATGTCACCGATGATCCGCATCGAAGGACCCGGTGGATAGATATAGGTATTGCGGACCATGAACTCCTTGAGGATGTCGTTCTGGATGGTTCCGTTGAGTTGTTCGGGAGAAACGCCCTGTTCTTCGGCAGCGACGATATAAAAGGCCATCACCGGGATCACGGCTCCGTTCATCGTCATGGAGACCGACATCTCCCCGAGTGGGATCCGGTCGAAGAGGACTTTCATATCCTCGACCGTATCTATGGCCACCCCCGCCTTGCCGACATCCCCACTGACGCGCGGGTGGTCGGAATCGTAACCCCTGTGGGTGGCCAGGTCAAAAGCGACGGAAAGGCCTTTCTGACCGGCGGCCAGATTGCGCCGGTAAAAGGCGTTGCTTTCGCGAGCGGTTGAAAATCCGGCATATTGACGGATGGTCCAGGGCCGGATGGTGTACATGCTGGCATAGGGTCCCCGCAGAAAGGGAGCGCGACCTGCCCCGAATTGAGGAATGCGGGGTAGCGGCACGTCGCCGGCCGAATAATGGGACAAAAGGGGAATGCCTTCCGGTGTGACCCCGGCCTCGGGCGCAGGCCCGGCCTTTAAGTGCCGGCCGAGCAGAGGGTGAAAGGCGACCTTGCGAAACGTCAAGACTCGGATTTTGTAAGGGGAGCAAGGTACGTCTTCCCTCCCTTTTGCCCAAAAACCGCCGAAAATCCGGGGCGGTGACTTGACTGTTGCATATACAACAAATATATTTGTAAAAATTATTTGGAAAACCCTTACCCCTCGGACTATGAGAACCCTCCTTACCCTCCTGACGGGAGTCATCCTCGTCATGTTTCCGCCTTTCCTTTACAGTCAGCCCTGTGAATGGGCCCAAACGGGTCGCACCGGATTCAGTCAATACCAGGCACAAGGTGTGGATGTGGCTGTGGATGCGGCCGGCAACGTCTATGTCGTCGGTGTTTACGATTCGCTGTTCACCTTGCTGGGGCAGACGGTCAAAAACCTTTATACCGGGGGCAAAGGTGTCGTCGTGAGCAAACTCACCAAAGACGGTTTTCTGGCCTGGATCCGGCAAATCGATTCCCCGCATTTCGTCGCTGAGGGCATTACGGTGCGCGGATCCGATGTCCTGATCTTCGGATCGTTTTTCAACAATCTCACCATAGGGTCGGGATTCGGTGCGGTCAATTTCTCCGGGCAGGGCACCAACGGAATCATGCTGAAGTACGACACCGACGGCAATTATGGGTGGGGTCGAAATTTCAACAGTCCGAGCAACAGCTATCTCAATGATGTGGTCTTCGTCAATGCGACCACCCTGCTTTTCACGGGCCGTTTCCGGCAAAGCATGAACATACAGGGAACGGCCATTTCCATCACTCCTCCCAATGCGAGCAGCCAGTATGGCTTTTACGGGCGCATGAGCACGGACGGTTCGGTCCAGTGGGTCAAAATATCGGGAGATGCCGGCAATTATTGCGATCCCCGGGCCATTGGCATTGATCCCGGAGGCGCTTTTTATCTGGCCGGATTGTACCGCCAGGGATTGACCTTTGGAGGTCTGACGACGCCGGCACCCGGTTCGACCATCGCCACCCTGCCATTTGTGGCGCGTTTAATGCCAGCGGTGATCCGGAATGGGTCAAGGGCTCGGTCGTCCCTGCCGGCTCGGGTTCCACGGCTTCCTTCCTGCAGGATATCAAAGTATTGAGCAATGGTCAGGTGATGGTCACGGGAGGCTTTTCCGACCGGGTCACTTTCCTTGGCCTGACCAATCAGACGGGGCACACCGCCTTTGCCCTGAAGATGCAGACCAACGGCAACCTGGTGTCCAGTCACCTGGCGGAGGGCAATCAATCCGGCAACCGGTATTCCTTTGTCGAGCAGGACGTGAACGGGAACATCTGGCTGGGCGGCCAGATCAAGGGGTATTTCAATATCCGCAATGACGGCGCCCTCGTCAGTCAGGGACATGCTTCCAACCTGACCGACATGCTTCTGGCCTACTACCAATACGGCCAGTTTTACCAGGGCATTCTCCAGTACGGCGGCAATGGCGACGACCAGCTCACCGGAGGGGCTATCGATATGACCGGCAGGCTGTGTCTGTCCGGCAGTTTCACCGGTAATCTGGGCTTCAACGGCGAGTCATTCACCAGTTCCGGGACCAATACCTCGGACCTTTTGGTGGCGCGCCTGTGCACTTTCGGGGCGACCACCCAAACCGGGGAGACGGATGTACCCGACCCCCAGGTACAAGTATGGCCCAATCCGAACCCCGGTTGGATCCGACTGGATCTGCCCGATGGGGGTGCCGGCGGCGCTTATGTCATCATGGACGGGGCGGGTAGCCGCGTCATGGAAGGGTGGATTCCTGCCGGCTCTTCTTCCCTGGCGTTGTCGCATTTGCCCCAGGGTTGGTATGCGCTCCGGCTGCACACGGACCGGGACGTCGTCGTCGTGCCTTTCCTCCGACAGGATTGACGGAGGCTTCCGTATTTTTGCCGGGTGAGTACCACAACCATCAAGGCAGGGCGAGATGCCAGAACGGGGGAGGTGGGTGATTTCCGCCAGCTTTACGACCGGCTTGCCGCCAGGGCTCCTGCGTTGGCGCGTACGACGGCACGGGAGCGTTTGAACCGTCTCAAGGCGCTTCGCCAGGCCCTGTTGCGTTACCAGCCCGCTTTGCGGGAGGCCATGCAGGCAGACTTCGGCAAGCCCGAAGTGGAAACAGACCTGACGGAGATCCTGCAGGTCACCTCTGAAATCGGATACGTGAGCCGCC
>JAGFIW010000137.1 GCA_024103195.1 Saprospiraceae bacterium
CCGCCTTTTCGGGGTCCAGCACCTGACAGTCCTTGTTGGCGAGTGCGGCGGCTTTTTTGAGGATGGCAAATGCCCGGATGACTTCGATGGGCATTCGTTGACCGCCGATCCTGAAATTCTGGCTGGATCGCTGTGTTTGGGCGGCCCAATACTTGTCGGCAGGTACGTCAATGTATCCCATGCTGTCTTTTTCCTGACGGAACTCCATGTCTTGGCGTTTGTGGCAAAGGTAGAGAATGGCCGGCAAGAGGCCCTGAGGGCAGCGGTTAATCCTTGTCGAAAAGAAGTCGATAGAACTCGTCTACCCTTCCTACCGGAATGATCGGCAAGCCGAAATCCTTCCGGCTCAGTCCGCCCATGTTGTACTTCGAAACGAAGAAGCGTTGGAAACCCAATCGCCCGGCTTCCTGGATACGCAGTTCAATGCGACTGACCGGACGAATTTCTCCGGAAAGGCCTACTTCGCCGGCAAATCCGTCCGTTGGCGGGATGGGATGGTCCTCGAGGCTGGAAAGTAGTGCGGCAATAACGGCAAGGTCGATGGCCGGATCATCCACCCGGATCCCGCCGGCCATATTGAGAAAAACGTCGCTGGCGCCGAAATGGAATCCGACGCGCTTTTCAAGAACGGCCAGAAGCATGGCCAAACGGCGCAGATCAAATCCGGTGGCCGATCGTTGGGGCGTCCCGTAAATGGACGTACTGACCAACGCCTGAGCTTCGATAAGGATGGGTCTCTGACCCTCCATCGAAGCTGCCACGGCACTGCCCGACAGCCATTCCTCCCTTTGCGACAAAAGGACGGAAGAAGGATTTTCAACGGGTCGCAGTCCTTCGGCCCCCATCTCGTATATCCCTATCTCATCGGTTGACCCAAACCTGTTTTTGAGGGCCCGGAGGATGCGGAAAGCGTGTTGTTGGTCTCCTTCAAACTGAAGGACGGCATCCACCATGTGTTCGAGAAGTTTGGGCCCTGCGATCTGTCCTTCTTTGGTGATGTGGCCAATGAGGAGGACAGGGATCCCTGTCTCCTTGGCCAGATGCATGAGATCCGCCGTGGCTTCCCGGATCTGGGAGACCGTACCTGCCAGGGCATCCAGTTGAGGCGAAACCAGGGTCTGGATGGAATCGATAACAACCAGAACCGGCTTGAGGTCGCGGGCATGCCTGGTAATCACAGCGGTATCCGTCTCCGTCAGGATGTAGCATTTCTCGTTGCGGAACGAAAGGCGTTCGGCGCGCATTCGGATTTGCCCTTCCGACTCCTCGCCGGAGACATACAGGACGCTGTCCTGAAGCAAGCCGGCGACCTGAAGCAACAGGGTGGATTTGCCAATACCCGGATTCCCGCCAAGGAGCACTACCGAACCCGGCACCAATCCTCCGCCAAGTACCCGGCTCAATTCAACGTCCGGAACCGGATACCGATCGTCCTCTCCCGCCTGAATGTCCTGGATCAGCCGCGGTGCTGCCTGGGCAGAAGTCTTCCCTGACCGGGCCGTTGACACCAGCGGCGACGGATGGCGCTCCACCACCTCCTCAACCATGGTATTCCACTGATCACAGGAGGTGCATTTGCCCATCCATTTCGGAGAAATGGCCCCGCAATGGGTACATACATAAGCTATTCGGGCCTTCACTGCGTAAATTTGAACGAAAGTCGTGAATTGGTGAGGAAACACTGGTCTCCAGGTTGCGGCTTCGTACCTTTCCCTTGTGAACAGGACCCTATGGCCCAAATGCAATGGACCTATGTCAGTGATGCCGGGATCGCCTATCGCGTCAGGCTTTACCACGGCTCGACGACCGGCCATGTCCTTGTTACGGTCAACAACAAAGTGACCATTATCGATTTTTTCGTGCGTGCATCCCGCAGGTACACCCTTTTTCTCGAGGATGAGCTCATGCTGCTCGATATTGAAAAAACCGGAGACGGATTTGGCTACAGCTTCAGGATTGACGAAGAAGCCGACACGGAAAGAAATCTGTCCAGACGCCGGGCGGCATGGTCCCGAAACAGCCGTCTGGCTGTTATTTCTGTATTGGCCGGATGTATCATTGTTTGGGGCATACTCCGTTTTCAGCGATTCCAGGAAGACCGGCTGGCCCGCAAGTTTTTGCCATGGATAGAAGAAAGAGGACAGGCAGGAATGGCCCGATTAGGCAAAGACGGGGAAGGAAATCCGGTTTGGTATTATACTGCCGGCAAACAATTGCTCCGGCTGCCGGATGCCGCCTGGCCGGACACGCTACCTCCCCGTGTCCACGGGGATGAAGTCGGTGTTTTCTTTCATCCCGGCAAACCCGAACTCGGACGGCTGGCGCCCGACAAGCCCGGCGCAGCAAGAAGCCGGCGATTATTCCAGGCCTGGCTGTCCGAACGTGAAGACCTTCCTGCCGGATGGGTCAGGGATTGTCTGGCCGGGGAAATCATGGGACATTCCGACCTGTTGAATGACCCGGATGCGCCCTGGCACCGACTGTCCGCACCGGACCTGGTTTCCTGGTTGACGACCCTACCCGCTCATGGACGCGAGCGCCTGGACAGCTGCAGGACAGATTAGCCTTTTCGGGAAGCGGGAGTGGTTTACCTTTGCGGCAAATCCGTTTCCTTGGACGCCATCGCTCCGCATATAGAAAGTCTGATTTTTGCCGCAGACAGACCTGTGAGTATCGAGGAGATCCAGGAATGCCTCGAACTGGCATTTGATACTTTGATTCCCCCACCCGACATCATGGAGGTTTTGACGTCCATCATCGACCGGTATCAATCAGAAGAGTATTCATTCGGCATTGTCCATATTGCAGGGGGGTATCAGTTCATGACCAAGCCCGCTTACCACCAGGCCGTCAACACCTATCTCCGCCAAACTTCGCGGAAGAGACTATCGGCGGCCGCCTTGGAGACCCTGGCCATCATCGCCTACAAGCAACCGGTGACCAAGTCCGAACTGGAAGCCATCAGGGGAGTCAGTTGCGATTACTCTTTGCAGAAACTCCTGGAAAAAGATCTCATTGCCATAACCGGTCGCAGTGAAACGGTAGGCAAGCCCCTCCTGTACGCAACGAGTGAGAAATTCATGGATTATTTCGGACTGAAAAGCCTGCAGGATCTCCCGAAACTGAGGGATTTCAAAGCGCCCGAAGAGGAGATCGGGGAAGCGCCCTCCATTGACGAGGTGGTTGAACATATCCGGGCCGGGCAGAAAGCCGTCGCGGAGGTGATCGACCCGGAACCTGTTCCCGGCGAACCATCCGCGCAGCCGGTTGTTCGGATTCCAACGGAAGAAGAATGAGCATGCCGGATTCGCCGTTGATCAACCGCGTGGCCAACAGTGGCCTGATTACCCTGAACCTGGAGCTGTATTATCCGGAAAAACCGATCCGTGTCTTTGATCTGAAAGATTTCCTGTTTCACGGTCTCATCCTTAAAGAAAAAGAATTCCGGGAATCCCTCAAGG
>JAGFIW010000139.1 GCA_024103195.1 Saprospiraceae bacterium
CGGAATCATTGACGAAGACGACACCAATGTGCTGCAGGAACTTATCGCGTTTCTCCAGGAGAGCCGTAGGGTGCATGGGGTGGATATCCATAACCTCCGCATCGTCCAGTACGGCGCCGTGCTCCACATCGATTGTCACCTTACCGTACCCTTGTATTTCAACGTCCTTCAATCCCATGCCGAAGTGGATGCCCTCGAAAAAGCCGTTCGCAACCAATACGGTGACCGCGTCGAGTTTTTTGTCCATACAGATGGGTGTCGCCCATCGGCTTGCCCCATCTGTGCCCACCCGGAATGCCCGCAGCGAAAAGCTCCTTTTACCGGTCTGTTGACCTGGACCCTGGACAACAGCCTGTCCGATCAGCGACATCACGCACGCCTGCGGACGGGCCCAACCGCAGAGCGCCCCTGACCCCATGGAATGCCCGGAATGGAATACCTTTAGGCATTCATGTCCCGACTCCGCCACATCGGTTACGACGCCAAGCGATTGTTCCTCAACCACTCGGGCCTGGGCAATTACGCCCGCTCCCTCGTCCATTCCCTGGCGGAATGCCACCCCGAACTGGTGTGCCACCTTTATACACCCGAGACCGGCCAACGCCCCGACTGCGAGACATTCCTTCAAGCCGAAAATTTTGTTGTCCATACCCCTCCGCGCGGAATGCCAGGCACCCTCTGGCGCACCGTCGGTATCGCCAAAGGAATTGTACGCGACCAGGTCCAGCTTTACCATGGCCTGAGTAACGAGTTGCCCATCGGCATTCGCAAAACCGGGATTCCGGCCGTTGTGTCCGTCCATGATCTGATCTTCCGGCATTACCCGGAATACTACTCCCGCGTGGACAGGTCCATCTACAACGGCAAGACCAAATACGCCTGCGAAAACGCCGACCGGATCATCGCCATCAGCGAAGCCACCAAACGCGATGTCCTCGCCGCTTACCGGATCCCCGAGGAGCGCATCCGCGTCATCTACCAGGCCTGCCACAGCGCCTTTTACAAGACCGTACCCGCCAAAACCCGGGAAGCTGCCCGCAAACGCCACCTGCTTCCCGAATCGTACATGCTCTGTGTCGGTACCGTTAACGAACGGAAAAACCTGCTCAATCTGGTCATCGCCCTGGAGTTGCTGCCGCCCGAACTGAACGTGCCGCTCGTCGTGGTGGGCCAGCCCACCTCCTATCAGAAAAAAGTGGAGCGGTATATCGCATCCCACCATCTCGCCGACCGGGTTCTCTTTCGCCCGGAAGTCCTGGATGCCGACTTGCCCGCCATTTACCAGGGCGCCATCCTGTTGGCCATGCCTTCCCTTTTCGAAGGTTTCGGTCTGCCCGTTCTCGAAGCATTGGCCAGTGGGGTGCCGGTGGTGGCCAGTGATCGCTCCTCACTTCCGGAGGCAGGGGGGCCGGGCTCGGTGTATGTCAATCCCGAAGATCCGGCTTCCATCGCCGACGGACTGGCCCGCGTGCTCGAGAGCGAGGACATCCGCCTCCCCATGTCCCGCATGGGAAAGGATTATGCCGCCCGCTTTAAAGGCGCCCTCATCAGCGAACAGTTGTTGGCACTGTACCGCGAGTTGACAGGTGAATGATTCCCGGGTCCCGGACATGAAAAAGCCCCGCCTCCCGGGGGGAGACGGGGCAGCATTCACCTTATCCTGCCATTAGAGTCTGAACTTGATGATCGACTTGGTGGGATTGTCATTGGTTACCCTGCCAGAGTAACTGTTGGCGTTCCCGCCTCGGAGCAGCCGGACCTGGAAGTCCTTGTCCTCTCCGTCAAAGAGATGCACCTGAAGTTCATAATCACCCCGGGGCATGCCGGACAGTGTGGGCGCACAAATGTTTTCCTGCACCCAACCTGTTTCAGAGATCATGTCGCGGTCCAAAGTGATACCGCCGACACCCGGGTTTTTGTTGCTGTAGTACACGTGGAGTCCATCAGGGCCGTAAAGGTGCAGGTCCACGTCACTTTCACCGCTGGAACCGTTGCCGTTGTACCAGGTGAGTGTAGCCTGGAATTCCCCGGTGCATACCGGCACTGTGGCCAACGGTTTGTAAGTGGCACACGGGATGTCCGACCAGGTACCCCCGGAGGGAACGCTCGGACCCGGTGACCAACCACTGCAGGTGCTCATGCTCGTACACGACACCGGCTCATCGATCGTGAACGTCAGCGGAAGCGAGTACTGCTTGCACTTGGGAAGGTCAAACAAGCCTTCTTTGTAGGAGACGACCAACTGGGCGGTGTAGGTGCCCTGTGGTCCGTACCAGGTGATACCCAGGGTGTGGTTGGGGCCCCAACCGGTGACATTGGGCGGCGTTGAAGCCTCCCACCACCGTTGACCGCCGTTGGAGTTGGGGTCATAAGGCGCCCAGTAAGCCATTTGCTCCGGATACTTCGGGACAAAGTTGGTGATGATCAACTTGGAGTAGGCCTGGGAAGCGTTGACGGAGTTGCCGGCCGAACTCGGATACCAGCCGTAGGAATTCATGCTGTTGATCCGGATGCCTCCGGATGCGGTGGAGTTCCTGATGCGGTTCAGTTCTGCCACGTTGGCGAGCATGTAATAACCCAACTCATACACGGCAGCCCCTACCTCTTGTCTGTCGGGGTCGTAATACGTGATCGGATACACGCCGTACTTGTCATTGACGTTGTCATAGCCGATGACGGATACCTGGTCCACCGCCACGCCTTCCGGAAGTTGGAAGATGACATACATGGCTTCGGACATGATGAATCCTTCCGGTCCGAAGTGTACCGTTTCTCCGACCAGCTTCATGTTCGACGGCAGGGCTTGCGGAAGTTCCACATTGACCTCCACCGAGAAGTTGACGGTGGCCGGATCACCGTTGGCCAGACGAGGCACCGTGCCGGGCGGAACGATCAGGGAGTTGCCCTCCAGCGTAAGCACGCCGCCGGGATCCGTTGAGGTGATGGATTGTGTCACCGATAAGGTGTCATCAGGTCCATCATTACTGTCTTTTTTGCACCCCTGGACACCCAGGAGGCTCATGACCACCATACTTGCGAACAAGTACCTTAAGGTCGTCATCAATGGAAGAGACATCGTTTTCATGGCGAGGAGTTTGAAAGGTTATGGATGAGGATACAAAGGTCCGTCCCATGATATCCGATGCCAATGACCGCCGTCGCCGCGGGGCATGATGCCCGGCAGGATTCTCTGTGATACGGGTTACAATCCCGGGGCCGCGAAAAAATGTCTCAAAATGTTAACATGATGTTCACATTTCGAAGGAAGGATTATCTTTAAAGGTTATTTGCCGGGTGGACCCGCTGCTCGACAGGAGCTGCAGTACACCGGATCAAGGACCCGAGCAAGTGGCCGGGTCGGCATGCCTGGAGCAACGGGGATGGAATGACCCTGCGCACAGGCTACCCGTATTGATGGCCATTCTCGCCGGTTTCCTGATCCGGAAGCATCGGTGGACAACACACACCAAAGGAATGATCGAAAACGGACGATTATGCGGCTGAAGATTACCTGGACCGCCTTTTGTATGAGTTTCCTGTACCTGGGAACCGCTCAACCCCCCGCCCCCTGCACCAACGGCACCCAAAATACCTGCAAGTGCAACACCTCCCCGGTCTTGTGCTCCATCGAAGAGTTGGATGGTTATTCTTATTCCATGACCACCTATCTCCATCCCACCGATGGTCCCTATAATCCCGGTCCCGGAGGATCTTTCATGTGCCCGGGTGACGCAGGCACCACCTCCCACAACCCTACCTGGTTCAAGTTTCCCGCCTGGTGTGAGGAACTGGAACTGGAGGTATGTTACAACAACTGTGTGGATGGCCCGGGTTGCTTTGGTGGCGGCGATTATGGGATTCAGGCCGCCGTGTATTCCGAGTGTTTCGGATGCCCCGCCCCTGATTGCTTCGGACCCAGTTGGGCGCAGAATGCATGGACCCCTCCGCCCTATACCTATGCGGTAGGTTGCGATACGGATGTGGCCGGCTGTGTCAACAACTCCTGCCGGATTGTGCAGATGTCCGGACTCATCCTCGGCAAACTTTATTACTTCCTGGTGGACGGATGTTGCGGGTCTGCCTGTGAGATCACCATCAATGTCAATGGCGCCTGCGGGGTGCCCGAGATTGAGGAGTTTGGTGTCATCGACGGGCCCACCTACATCTGCGCCGGTGGCGATACCGTCGAATACTACCACGACAGGCCGCAGGGTTCCACCAAAATGTTCTGGTACCTCGATGGCGTTCTTGTTCAGGAAGGTTCTACCGGTCAGGTCCGTTGGTGGAAAACCGTGTGGACCACACCCGGCACCTATGAACTCTGCATGGATGCCTCCCAGGAGCCTTGTATCCCGGTCACCGACCCGCCGGAACCCACCTGCATCACCATTGAGGTGTACGAGATACCGCCCGTGGAAATCGATGCCCAGGTTTGTCCGGGAGAGACTTATGAATATGACGGCACGCCATACATGCCGGGGGATTACACCATCGAGTTCGAGACGGACGAAGGGTGCGACTCCCTGATCTTCCTGTCCATAGAAGAATTGCCCATCACGGAGACCGATCTCGGTACCGTAGAGCTCTGTGAAGGAGAATGCCTGGAAGTCGGAGGTGTGGACTATTGCGACAATGGCGAATTCGAAGTGACCCTCCAACAGGAAAACGAACCCTATTGCGACAGCATCGTGATCTTCGAGATCGTGATCTTCGACGCCGATGCCGGCGATCTCGATTTCGACTCCCCGGTTTGCCCGGAGGATACAGTGCCCATCACCGTGACCGGGTACAACGACGAACCCGATTTTGAACAATACATCCTCGTCGTCAATGATGCCGGGGTCATTGTGGCCGTTTACAATGGGCCGACGGGTAGTTTTACCTATGACGATTGCGGCACCTTTACCGTTTACAGCCTCAACTTCCATCCCGACAGCGGACTCGAAGCGCCGGAGGTCGGTGATCAGGTCAGCGCCATTGACTGCTCCAGCGGCTGTTGTGATATGGTGGACGAACCGCTCGTCTTTACAGATACCGAGGCGCCCACCCTGGTGGACCCCCCCGCCAGCGTGACACTGACTTGCCTCCTGGCGCTGGACACCATGCCCATCCTCACCTACAATGACAACTGCCTGCCGACCGATACCGTGGTCGGCGTGCAGACCGGAGATGCCAACCTCTGCGAAGGAGGGACCATTACCCGGACCTGGACCGTCATTGACATTTGCGACAACTCCGTCCAGCACGTCCAGACCATCACCATCGAGCCGTATCCGGAATTCGAATTCAT
>JAGFIW010000141.1 GCA_024103195.1 Saprospiraceae bacterium
AAGGTCTGGTCGTCGATTTTGCGGGCGTAATAGAGGTCGAAACCTCCGTGCCCCCCGGGCATGTCGGAAGAGAAATACAGAACCTCGTTGCCGAACAGCTCACCGATGCACGGAAAGCGGGACAGCCATTCGCCGTTGACCCCTTTGACCTCATAGGCCGGCCCCCAGGCATCCCCCTGACGGTTGGACACATAAATTTTGCTTTCGGCCTCCACGCTATCGGACGCCATCAGCACCCGGGTGAAATACATGCGCGAACCGTCGGGACTGATCGAGAGGTGACCGGTGTGATAACCTTCGCGGTTGATGACTTCGCTGAGCGGCCCCTCGACGGCCCATTCCTCACCGGCCCATTTGGCGCGCTGGGCCCGGCTCAACGGGGGTTCGCTGTCCTTGCCGAGCTCCAGCGACTCCTCCATGTCGAAGGTGCAGTAGTATAGCTCCTGGCCGCCTGGGTCCATGAATACCGACGGCTCGCTGCCGGGCTTGTTGAGTTTCTTGCCGGCATTGTCGAAGGCCAGTCGCTTTTGCTCCGGACTCTCGACGGCCAATACAGCACCCGAAAGCTCGTTCTGGGCCATCCGCTTGAGGTACGGGTCGGCATCCGACTTCAGGATGTCATTGAATTCACCGATCGCCTCTTCATAGCGGCCCGACATTTTCATCATGCGCGCCTTCCAGTACTGCGCCTCCGGGTATTCGCCCGACTTGTCCCGGCGCCCGATCCGCGCAAACCAGCGCTCGGCCCCGCGATAATTGCGCATGTGGTATTCCGACATGGCCATGCGCCAGGCCAGGTCATTGGTCTTGAAGTCTTCATACGCCCGCTCCAGCTTGAGCCGGGCATTGTAGTAGTCCTTCTGGTCGTACAGCTCCAGGGCGAATTTGCGGTTCGCCTCCGGGGTCGACTCGTTGAGCGGCTGGGCGTATCCCCGGGCCAGGAACAGGGTGGCGAAAACGAGGGGAAGGATACGAATCATGGTTGCCATATTGGAGGATAGGACGGGTTCGGAATCAGAAACGCGGACAGACAATCACCGGTTTGACGGAAGGCTTTTTGTAGATGCGGCCGATATAGGAAGCGGCGATCTCGAAGCCTCCATTGCCCGCCGGGGTCACCTCGGTGTGGTTGTAGTCCCAACTCACTCCCACGCGCAGGGCTTTCCACTGCACACCGGCCAGGATCGGGATGGCGTCGCCGAGCCGGTAACCCAACCCGCCGAGCAGGGTGATCTCCTTTTCGGCGTGGAACAAATAGCCTGTCAGCGCCTGGGCCTGGATCTCGTTGACGTTGGTCATGCGCTGGAACAACAGCGCCGGCGTCACGCTCCATTTGTCATTGACCTTCAACTCCACTTCGGCATTGGCGGTCCAGCGCCAGGGCAGCCGGTCGGCATCTCCGTTGCCACCGCGCAGACGGTACTGGGGCTTGTTGAAATGATTGAGCGAAAGTCCCGCCCGCAGGAACTTGCCGTTAGCCAGCTTGCGGGTATAGCCGATACCGGCATTGAGGTCCACATAATCGGTCTTGTTCTGCCCCGAGGTCCGGTCAATGCTCTGCGGCGCCCCCGTCCCGGCGAGGATCTCGTCCTCCAGCTTGATGCGGTCGCTGTTGAGGTTGACCCTGCGGTTCATCCGTCCTCCGCCAAATCCGAAGGTGATGACGTCCCGGCGAGTCTTGTTGAGGGCCAGGTGGTAGGCGCCCGACATCAGCAGGCCGCTGAATTGCAATCCGGCGGCGCCGGCCTGATCCTGGAAAAAATTGACGCCCACCCCGATCCAGTCATAGGCGCGGAATCCGCGGATGATAGGCGCATCTATATATATGGCGGGGGTCTGGAACGAATGGCTCAGGTGCATCCACTGGTCGCGGTATATCCCGCCGACGCGATAGGTCCCGTGAAAAGCCCCGGTATTGGCGGGGTTCATCATCAGGGGAGACATGGTGAACTGGGTGAAGTGGATGTCCTGGGTCCGGCCGGAAGCCAGCAGAAACAGGCAAATCCCTCCGGTGAGTAAAATTTTCCTCATGGTCCTCATGGGTTAGAAAGGCGAAATATAGAGGTTATTGTCCATTCGGCAAATGCCGGACTGCTCCCGAAGGGATCAGGCGGGCTTCGACCGCACGGGCGATGGCCGCAGCCGGCTGGTCGTTCATGCAGCGGAAATGCCCTTTCGGACACTGTGGCGCCCCCAGCTTGGAGCAGGGGCGGCAGGAAAGGCCTCCCACCTCAAAGCGGGTTTCCTCCGCCATCCCGTCGGGATAAAAGGGATACATGCCGAACGCGGGAATGGTATTTCCCCAAACCGTCACTACAGGTTTGCGCAGGGCGGCGGCCAGATGCATCATGCCCGTGTCGGGCGTCAGCACCACGGCCGACCGTCGGATGACGTCGGCCGACTGTTGCAGGGACAATTGCCCGGCCAGATTGACCCTCGGAAAGGCGGAGGGCATCGCCGC
Organism: Saprospiraceae bacterium; assembly: GCA_024103195.1. Classification (GTDB taxonomy): domain Bacteria; phylum Bacteroidota; class Bacteroidia; order Chitinophagales; family Saprospiraceae; genus JAGNXB01. The sequence goes on from JAGFIW010000141.1 coordinate 2,462, forward strand.
CATGGCCTCCCCTTCGGCCTGCTCGGCAGGGCCGCCGATCAGGAGCACGGGACCGGCGATGTCCGACAGGATGTCGCGGTATTTGCCGGCCGGGATCTGCTTGGTGGCATGGGCCGCACCCAGCACGGCCACCGCGAAAGGCGTGTTTTCCGGTAGGTACTTGCCGGGGTCCACGGCGGCGTCCGCCGGGATGAAATGGTCCAACCCCTCGCCGTCATAGATGACCCCCAGGGAGGCCATGCCCTCGAAATAGCGGTCCACCAGGTGCTGGTGGGGCAGGATGTCCCATCCCAGGCGGACCCGCAGCCATTTGGCAATGTTTAGCTTGTCGAAGGCGACCGACGGCCGCCCCAGGGCCAGCCTCACCTTCCAGCTGCGCAGGTTGTTGTGCAGATCCACCACCTGGTCGAACCGCTCGCGGGTCAGGGTATCCATGTCGCCTTCCCGGATCTCCTCCCAGATGTGGACCCGGTGGACATGGGGGTTGTCCGACAGGAGGGGGGCAAAGGCGGCTTTGGTCAGTACATGCACCTCCGCCCCGAGCTGCCGGTGCAGGCACCGGATCACCGGGGTGGTGAGCACCAGGTCGCCGATGGAACTGAAGCGGATGACCAGAATTTTCATCTCACGCAAAGATGCGGAAATTGGTCCTGGGGGTTACCGGGTTGTTAATCTCCTGCTTTCCCGCCCCCGGAAGGTTAAAGGCGCGTTAAAAACCGGTCCGGGGTTTTGGAGGATTGGGGAATGCCCGCTATATTTGATGCGTAATTGACTCTCACCGTAAACTTACTATCATGAAAAAATTCCTGTTGATGGCATTCCTGGCCGCCGGCACCGTTGCCGTCCAGGCACAGTCCGATTGCGCTTCCAAGCACGCTACATCCACCTCCGTATCTGCTGAGGCTACTGATGCAGCAGCTCAGGCAGCGGCCCTGGATGCCTCCATTGAGCGCCGGGTGTGCGAAACCTCCGGCAAGGTATCCTACTACCGGAAGGACGTCTGCGAGAAAAGCGGCAAGGTTTCCTTCGAGCAGGTACAATACGACGAGACGGCTGGTCATTTCGTCAATGTAGGACCTTCCCAGGTCGCTGCGGGAAAAGCCTGCTGCGCCGGTAAGACTGCGGGCAAGAGCTGCTGTGCCTCCAAAGGCGCCAGCGCGACGGCCACTTCTGGTACGGACAGTGAAAAGGCCAGCTGCGCCGGCAAGAAAGCCAGCGGTAAAGCTTGCTGCGCCGGCAAGAGCAAGGCCAAGGGGGCCAGCGCTTCCCTGACCAAGGACGAGCCCACCATGACGCCTACCGCCAAAAAAGTCAGCCAGTAAGCCTCCGCGCTTCCCGGCATGTACCCAAAGCCCCCGGTCCTGCGACCGGGGGCTTTGTTTTTGGTGGCAACCATACATTCACCAAGCCAAAGGGGATTGGCAAACGCAAAGCATAGCATGATCACCCGATCCAAGCCGGGTAACCGCGAGCCTTCCAGCGACAAGCGTCCTGCCTGTATGCGACAGCCATGCAGGTTTTTGGTTCCCTTTTGGCGCCTCAAAAAGGAACAACCCCTGAAGGACCACAAGAGCATACAACTCATCGCCTGAGGAGCGAACCAAAGAACCCGACGCCTATCGGGCCGACCCCTTCAGGGTGGGCATATGTTCATGTAAGGCGTTGGGTTGCACCCAACGCGAAGGTGGTCAACCCCTTTCGGGGTTGAAAATTGTTTTTCATCAGGCACCGGGTTGCACCCGGTGCTATGATGTTCAACCCCATTCGGGGTTGAAATGCACATACCCAATGATCCAAATAATCGAGGACCCCGAAGGGGTCCAACACCATAGCCCCGGGTTTGAACCCGGGGCTATGGGAGCAAAGAAAAACCAACCCCCAAGGGGTTGAACATTTTCCTCCCCATAGAGGAGCCAATTTGTTTTTTGGCATGTGTCCCGCTTCGCGCATCCGCCCGGCGCAATGACGGACCTCCAGTACCTCAAAATCATTGGCAGGAACACCGCGAGCATTCCAGCGACAAGCGTCCTGCCTGTATGCGACAGCCATGCAGGTTTTTGGTTCCTTTTTGGCGCCTCAAAAAGGAACAACCCCTGAAGGACCACAAGAGCATACAACTCATCGCCTGAGGAACGAAACCAAAGAACCTGGCACCGGGAAAGGCAACTCAAAAAAAAAACGTCGCTGTACAGCTCTCCCCAGGCTATGTGAGGCCTCACCAAAAAGGTTGCAGCCCAAAACAACTGAACGTTTACTGATCTGGATAGGCTTGGTAAAAGGAATAGATCTACCGTACCAGGATCCGCTTGGCCGTGATCTCCGAATAATAATTCCCCGCCTTGAGGTGGCGCAGGATATGCCGGGTGGATTTGGTGATGCGGTCCGGCAGGGCATCGAGGCTGAACCACCCGATGGCCGAGAATTTGTGCGGCTCCAGATGCCGGATGGTACCCGTCCAGTTCCGCGCCTTGAACACCAGGATCATGTTGATCAGGGATGCCTTGCGCTGGTACACGTACTGGATGAATTCGAGGTCCTCTTCCTTCACGATGGCGCCGCATTCCTCCTGCGTCTCGCGAATGAGCGCCTGGATGGGCGTCTCCCGGACCTGGATTTTGCCGCCGACGAGGGTGTATTTGCCCCCGTTGCGCGGGGTCTGTTGCATGAGGAGGACCTTGTCGCCCTCCTCGAGGATCAGCCGGACAAGGGTATAGCGCCTGAGTTGCATGAGGGGCGTTTTCCGGCTGCTATTTACGACGAATCGCCCAAAGAGGTTGCTCCGGCCCCCTGCGCAGCCGAAGGCTCCCGGCGAACCGGGAGCCCTGGCGGGCAGCATACAGGGAAAAATTACTTTTTACGGCGTTTTAAGTCGTCACCGAGCTCACTCAGCTTCTCGGAGATCTCTTCGATCTGTTTTTCGACGGCCTGGGCGATGGTGCTGATATTGACCGGCTCGCCGCGCATGGCCAGCCGGTCGGCGGCCGTCTCAGCCTTGGGTACGATGATCAGCATGACGATGTAGAGGAGCACTCCGAATCCTCCGCTGATGAACAGGATGGCAAAGATCAGGCGCACCCATACCGGGTCGTGGATGCCGAAATAGGCGGCCAGACCCGAGCAGACACCGCCGATGATCTTGTCGTCCATGTCGCGGTAGAGCTTCTTGCCGGGGCGGAAGCGGAATGTTCCGGCCGCACCGGTATCCTCGCCGGCCGGGCCGCCGGAAGAGGTCCGGGACTGGGCCTCGCCGAAGTCTTCCGGCCGGCCCATTATGGCAATGACGGCATCCACATCGGCGCGCGAAACGATCATGCGGCCTTTGAGTTGCTCCTGGAGCAATTCCGCGACGCGGACCTCGATGTCCTGGAGGATCTCGTTGTGGCCGTCGAGGTGCCGGAAGGAGGCGTCGACGGCTTCGAGATAATGGTCGAGATAGGCGTAGGCGTCCTCATCGATGGTGATGGGATACCCGCCGAGGTTGATAGGGACAGTCTTTTTCATGCTTGGGGTGTTTCAAAGGTTTGGTGGACGGAATGTACCAGCTTTTGCCAGGCGCCCTGCAGGGATTGGCGCATCATCCGGCCTTGCTCGGTGATGCGGTAGTACTTGCGCGGCGGCCCTGCCGGGGATTCCCGCCATTCGTATTCGAGATATCCGGCATCCTTCATGCGGTTGAGCAGCGGGTACATAGTCCCCTCGACCACGAGCAGGTCGGCTTGTTTGAGCCGTTGCAGGAGCTCGGTGGGATACATGGCCTGCTGGTCCACCAGCGCGAGGATACACATCTCCAACACGCCTTTGCGCATCTGGGCTTGTGAGTTCTCGTTCATCATGGGACAAAGATAAGGCAAGGCATGGTATTTTGCGTCGCAAGGTAGTTGGCAATATACTCATTATGATAAAATAAAATATTTATTTATTTGTTTATCTGTTTATTACAAAATTAAAGATTGACTCCATTGGTCTTCACTACGGGTATCCTGGTCGTCAGGAAGGGCGATTTGGTAGCGGGAAAGGGGGGATTTGTCGGAAGATGTGGCAGAAAAAGGAAGGATTCCCACAAGGTAGGGGATTACCCTTTTGATTGGAATGAATCTTCTTGAAAATCTCTTTAATTTCGTGATCATGGCACGCCAGGTCCGTTTTTCTCCTTTGACCCAACTTGCAGACGCAAAACCCATCGATTGGGAAGTTCGCTTTGCGTACAGGGACGTGGCGCTCAGAAAATGGCTGTCCGCCCGGGGGATGACGCCAGGTGAAGGGGGAAAAGGATTTCGGATCACGCGCACAATGGAAGACATACACCTTCTGGTCAGCGAGGGACAAAAGGACCTTCCGGGGGTGGATTGGTTGCTCCCTCAAACACCCGCAGAGAAGATGGAATCCAATACGCCTTCAAATCTGTACGAGGAGATTATAGGGCGCTATCTCGACCGGCTGAAGGTCAGTCGGTATTCGCCACACACCATTCGATCATATAAATTGGCCTTTACTAAATTCCTCATCGGGATTTCTCCACGACATCCAAATGATTTGAAGAAAAACGATATCATTCAATACTTGCTTGAACGACAGAAAAAGGATTATATATCAGCAACTTATCAAAACCAGATCATCAACGCCATTAAATTTTGGTACGAAAAAGTTGAAGAGCTTCCAAGGAAGAATTACGAATTACCCCGGCCTCGAAAAGCAGATCCATTACCCAAAGTCATCAGTATGGAAGAAATGCAAAGTATGATTCGCCAAACAACCAATCTCAAACATAAATGTCTCCTCATGATGGCCTATGGAGCAGGTCTGAGAAGTGCGGAACTATTGGCATTGCGTCCTATTCATGTTGATTCAAAACGGATGATTATCCGCATTGAAAGAGGGAAAGGAAACAAGGATCGTGAAGTGCCTTTACCGGCACAACTGCTGCCCATCCTACGGGAATATTACCAGCGATACAAGCCGGAAATTTATCTGTTTGAAGGTCAGAAAACGGGTACGCCCTACTCTTCCAAAAGTCTACAACAAGTTGTACACCAATCTGCAATGCGAGCAGGCATCAGAAAGAATGTGACCCCTCACATGCTTCGACACAGCTATGCCACCCACCTACTCGAAGCAGGTGCTGACATACGATATATCCAGGATCTTCTGGGCCACAAGAGTATTACCACCACAGAGATCTATACGCATATAGCCCGCACCAGGAAGCCCCCTTCTCCTCTAGATAGCTTTATTCTGTAATAGCGGATACACCCCAAATACTTAGTGTAACAGAAGTTTTACCTCAGATGTAATAGATATATCCGATATTTGAGTAGCGGATACACTATGTTAGTGGCTATATTAGAATGACAAAAACATAGGACGTGACAGGATATAAAATATATTTTATTTTTAGTTTACTGGTTGCATTTTTACAACTCATTACAACTTTGAGTCTTTATCTTGAAAGAAACAAAAGAGAGTGTAATGTTCGTCTTTTAAGCTATTT
>JAGFIW010000151.1 GCA_024103195.1 Saprospiraceae bacterium
TACCCTGAATTGTCTTGAGGCTCAGGTTGCCCTTGTAGCCGATGTTACGTCCACCGGTCCTGTCGCGCTTTCGTGGACCGGGCCGGCAGGTGGGATCACGGCCGGAGGGCAGACGCTGTTGCCCCAAGTGGTGTTGCCTGGCTGGTATGTCCTGACCGCCGTGGACTCTTCCAACCAATGCATGGGCATGGACAGTGTTCTTGTCATTCAGGATACCGTTGCTCCCGTCCCTGTGATTGCCGCTCCCGGAGTCCTCGACTGCAACACCCCCCAGATTAACTTGGATGCCACCGGATCCCAGCCTGCGGGCATGGTGGATTTTCTGTGGACGACGCCGGACGGCCAAATCGTTTCCGGCGCCGCCGGCCCATCGCCGGTTGTCAATGCGGGCGGGACCTACACCCTTACACTGACGCATACCGGCAACGGATGCACGGCCGTTCAGGCGGTTGTCGTGATGCAGGATCCAGACCTTCCTCAGGTCGCCGTGGACCTGCCGGATACGTTGACGTGTGAAAGAACGGAAGTTGTCCTGTCGGCCTCGGCCAATCCCCTGCCTCCCGGTTCAACCTTGCTGTGGACGACATCCGACGGCTCATTGGCCGGCCCTGCTGACAGCCTGGTGACGCAGGTGGAAGCGCCCGGCACCTATACTTTGACGCTTACTCTGGCCGGAGGAGGATGTACGGCGATCGCCGAGGTGACGGTCGTTCAGGATACCTTTTTGCCCGGTGTCGTCATTCAGGGACTGGCGCCTTTGACTTGTGCCAACACGGTGCTGTCCCTCGAGGCCATGACGCCGGGATTCGGTGGCACACTCCTGTACACCTGGACAGATCCCGGAGGTAGTGTGGTAGGCCAGCAAGCCATCCAGTCGGTGGTGACGCCCGGCCAATATCTCCTTTCCTGGCTCCTTCCGACCAACGGGTGCACCGGATCCACGCCGGTCATTGTGGTGTCGGACACCCAACCGCCTGTGGCGGATGCCGGTCCCGACCAAAACCTGCCCTGCAGTGGCGGTCAGGCCGTGCTGGACGGATCGGGATCAACGGGGCAGGGGGGGCTCACCTTTGCCTGGACGGCGATCACCGGATCCCTGACGGGCGCCCCCGATCTTCCGGCCGCTACGGCAAGCGGCCCCGGGTCCTATGTCCTTACCGTCACGGACGCTTTCAACGGATGCTCGGATGCCGATACCGTGCAGGTGGCCGCAGTGGGCCAGGGCAGCCATTTATTTGATCTGGCATCTCCCCCCTGTGCGGGAGCCTCCGGTTATCTGACCCTTTTGCCGGGCAGCGGAGGTACGCCGCCATATACCATGACCGTGGACGGTCTGGCCGGCACCTTTATGCCGGGGCAGGCTGCCATGCTGATCGCCGGCACCTGGAGTGTCCGCATCACCGACGGGGCCGGATGTGTCTTTGACACGCTGATCGTCATGCCGCAGGGAACCCAATTGGCGCTGACCGTTCCTACCCAGATCCATGTATCTGCCGGGGATGAAACCACCGTTACGCTGACCGGGGGATTCCAACCGGGCGGGGTGGGCCAGGTCACCTGGACACCCGACCGTTTCCTCTCGCCTACGGCCAATCCGCTGGTATGGATCATCCGGCCCGAGGAAGACATCACTTACCAGGTAACGGTCACGACCCAGGAAGGCTGTGAGGCCATGGCTTCCATCCAGGTGCTCGTCAACGACCTGCGCCGGCTTTACGTGCCTAATGCGTTCTCTCCCAACAATGTGGACGGCATCAATGACCTCTTCTTCCCCTATTCCGGCGAGGGGGGATTTGACCAAATCCGGTCCATGGATATCTACGACCGCTGGGGCAATCATTTGTTCCGTCAGGAGGACTTTCCGGTTTCGGATGCCGATTACGGATGGGATGGGACCTGGCGGGGTCGCAAGCTCGATCCGGGCGTGTATGTGTGGGTCATCGAGGTAGACACCGGCGGCGGAGGCACGCGGTTGTACCGGGGGGACGTGATCTTGTTTTGAAATAAGGATCTGAAGGACCTCACACCCGAAAAACGCTTTTGCCGCCCAACAAGGGAGGGCGTTCAATAAGAGGGTCGAAACAGGTCCATATATTCACTGAACAAGTAAACGCGATGGCGTTGCGCCCCGGTGATTTCTCTCAGGATACCGGTTTTCTCCAGGTCGGCAATGAGTTTGTAAGCACTGACATTGGATTTTCCCGTGATGGCGACAATTCCGCCAACATCTGTGACCGGATTAGCAAACAGCGCCTGAACCACCTTGTGTGCATCCGCAGCCCTCTTGCCGAGACAGGCGAATCGTGTGTCCATGGATTTTTGGAGCTGCAGGATTTGATCAAAGGTCCTGATGCCTTCCCTGGCGGTTTCCGTGATTCCGGTCAGGAAGAATTTGAGCCATTGGGCCATATCGTGATGCGTTCGCACACGCATGAGATTGTCAAAGTACAAGGAACGATGACGTTCGAAGAAATCGGACAAATACAATATAGGCTGCTTCAGAATACCCTTGTTGACCAGGAACAGGGGAATGATCAAACGGCCTACGCGGCCGTTTCCATCGAGAAAGGGGTGTATGGTCTCGAATTGGTAATGGATGACAGCCGTTTTCAACAGAACCGGGAATAGATCCCGGTCGTCATGGGCAAACTTTTCCAGATCACTCATGAGCGCCGGTACCCGTTCCGCCGGAGGTGGTACGAATACGGCATCTGTCAACGTAACGCCTCCTGTCCAATTCTGGCTGGTGCGAAATTCTCCGGGTGATTTGTCATTGCCCCTGACACCGGCCATCAGTACCTTGTGGAGTTTTCGGATGAGAGGTGTGGAAAAAGGCAACTCCGGCAAGGAATGGACGCCTTCCTGCATGGCGGCGATGTAGTTGCGTACCTCCTGCAAATCCTGACGCCGCCGGGGATTGATTTGGTCTTCATGGATGAAGATTTCCTCCATGCGGGTTTGGGTGCCCTCGATACGTGAGCTTTGCGTGGCTTCCTTTGCAAAGTGCAGTTGGATATACAGATCGATGTTGACGTAGGTGGAAAACATGTCCAGGCGACCCAATTCACGATCCGCCTGACTCAGCAGATAGAGGATCTCCCTGTCCTCCACCTCCCAGATCCGATGAATGGCGGAGGGTTCAAAAGCCCGGTAAAGCCCTTGATTGACGTACACACCCGAAGTGTACTGTCGCATGAATGGCCTTTTTAGTTAAGAAATATGCACACAAAGTTAATTAAAATATTATTTAATTAAGAAATTATACAGAAAAGTTAATCAATGCTTGTCTGTGTAAAGGCAAACAGGGATTTCTGCGGCGCCAGGAAGTAAAAGGATTCAGCCTTTACAGAGGCATCAAGGCCCTTTCAGGAAGTTAAGCCCCTCCGGAATTCCGGTCGTTTCCTGAAGAGTTGGGTGATTCGGGCTACCGGTAACGACCGGTCAGGCCTGGGGCGGGGTACCTGTCGTCCGGATACGGATGCCCTGAAGGGGTAGTCGTTCGGTCAGGTCCCGGCCGATCGCTTCGACGGGGGTACGGACACCGGGTATGATCCGGCCGGCACGGGCGCGTTGGAGGAGCGCGAAGGCGGATTGGGACAGCATTTTGGCGGTTTCGTCGTAACCCGGATCGCCACCTTCGATGACGGTGACGGCTTTGTGGCCGCCTCCTTCGCCGATGACGGTGACTTCAAACCGGCTTTGGGCTCTTTGCGCCGGTGTCGGGCCGGTACCGGGCGGGAAACGGTTGAACAGCCAACGGCGAAACGGCCGCCACCGCACGAGGATGATGACGAGGCCGATGAGTGTCAGCAGGCGGACCATTTTGAAGAAATGGCCGACCGTAAAAAACTGCCCGTAAGAAAACGCTTCACCGTAATCCCCGGGCAGGTGACGGGCACTTCGTTTGACGATATGCGGATCCACGACCGGCATGGGGATGGCCCAGCGACCGAGTTCCTTTTGGAAATGGATGCGCAGCGGAACGGGCGGGGAATCGGGGTGGCGGGGTCCTCCGGACAGGCGGGTCCGGTCGCGGGTACGGCGATAGAGCGCATGGATGGCGGTCGTCCAGGTGCCGCCGGAAAATCGCGCGTTGGTGCGGATATAGGCACGGACGGCTTTGGGGGCGTCACGTGGCAGGGCTTGGGCGGTGAGCCAGGCGCCGAGATCGGCCGGTATGCTGTCAAACCCGCAACAATGGACGATGGCCGTTCCGTTGTCCCGGGCCGGGGTATGGTAACGGGTGAACATGGCGTGGACAAAGGC
>JAGFIW010000178.1 GCA_024103195.1 Saprospiraceae bacterium
CGTCCTCCTTCGTATTTGTGCAGCAGCGTCAGGACCCGGTGGATGAAATTGGACAGGTTGTTGACCAATTCAGAGTTGTGGGTCTCCTGGAAATTCTTCCAGGTAAACTCGCTGTCTTTCTGCTCCGGCATGTTGCGCAGCAGGTTGTAGCGCAGGGAGTCCTGCATGCCGGGAAAATCATCGAGGAATTCGTGCACCCACACGGCCCAATTGCGCGAGGTGGAGATCTTGTTGCCCTCCAGGTTCATGAACTGGTTGGCGGGAACGTTGACGGGCAGATTGTACCCGCCATGCGCCCGGAGGATGGCCGGAAATATGAGACAGTGGAAGACAATGTTGTCCTTGCCGATAAAATGGATGAGCGCCGTGTCCGGGTCCTTCCACCAGCGCTCCCAGTCCTGTTCCTGCCGCCGGGCCCAGTGACGGGTGGCCGAGATGTAGCCTATGGGGGCATCCATCCATACGTAAAGCTTCTTGCCGGCCGAACCCGCTATTTCAGGCGGTACATCCACGCCCCAATCCAGATCGCGCGTCATGGCCCGGGCCTGCAAACCCGCTTCCAGCCAGGAGCGGCATTGACCCAGGACATGGGCCTTCCAGGTTTGGGGGTCATGGTGCAGACGGCCGTCCAGGAGGCCGGTCTGGATCCATTCGCGCAACCAGGATTCATGACGGTCCAGGGGCAGGTACCAATGGCTGGTGGGCCGCAATACCGGCGCCTCCCCGCTCAACACCGATACCGGGTCTTTCAGGTCGGTCGGATTGAGCGAGGTGCCGCATTTCTCGCACTGATCGCCATAGGCATCAGGATGGCCGCAATGCGGACAGGTGCCTTTGATGTAACGGTCGGCCAGAAAAACGCCGGCCACAGGATCAAAATATTGCTCGGAGTCCTTCTCCGTAAACGCCCCGTTGGCATGGAGGGTACGAAAAAAATCCTGGGACGTCTGGTGGTGCAAAGGGTCGGAAGTGCGGTGATACACGTCAAACGAGATCCCCATTTCCCGGAATGTCCTTTCGAAAAGAGCGTGGTACTTGTCGACGATTTGACGAGGCGTCAGCCCTTCCTTCATCGCCCGGATGGTAATGGCCGCTCCGTGTTCATCCGACCCGCAAACGAACAACACCTCCTCGCCCATGCCGCGCAACCAGCGCACATAAATGTCCGCATTGAGATAGGCACCGGCCAGGTGGCCGATATGCAAGGGCCCGTTGGCATAGGGCAAGGCGGAGGTGACGAGGTAACGCTTGGGTGGGGCCATGAGGACGTATCCGGTCTCCTTTATCCGTTGAAACCGGCTCAAAAATACACAGGCATCCCCAAAGGACCGGCCCGAAAATCGCAGGGGGGGAAACCGCCAACGGCTTCCCCCCCTACCCTATCTGACTGAACGGTATTCGATCAGCCGCCGAAGTCGTCAAAGGAGATATTGTCCTCCGGGACGCCGAGATCGTCGAGCAGCTTGATCACCGCCGCGTTCATCATCGGCGGGCCGCAGAAGTAATACTCAATTTCTTCCGGCTCGGGATGGTTCTTCAGATATTGCTCGAACAACACCTGGTGAATGAATCCCGTGAAGCCGTCGGCATTGCGGTCATGAATGTCCTTGGCCACCACCCAGTTGTCCTCGGGCAATGGTTCGGACAGGGCAATGTGATACCGGAAATTGTCGAACTCCTTTTCAATTTTCCGGAAATGGTCGGTATAGAACAGCTCCCTCCGTGACCGTCCGCCATACCAATAGGAGACCTTGCGGTCCTTGGTGCGCAGGGTGTGGAACAAATGGAAAAGATGGGAACGCAGGGGCGCCATGCCCGCTCCGCCGCCGATATACACCATTTCCTTTTTCGTCGGCTTGATGAAGAATTCGCCGTAGGGTCCGGAGATGGTGACCTTGTCGCCGGGTTTGCAACCGAAGACATAGCTGGAACATACCCCCGGATTGACCGCTTTCCAGGTATTCTTTTCCCGGTCCCACGGCGGCGTGGCGATCCGGATGTTGAGCATGATGATATTCCCCTCCGCAGGGTGGTTGGCCATGGAATAAGCCCGGAACTGCGGCTCGTCATTGACCATCCGCAATCCCCACAATTTGAACTTGTCCCACTCCGCACGGAATTTGTCCGGGCCGGCCGGGTCTTCCGGATGAGGGGCGATGTCCATATCCTTGAAGTCCACGGTAATCTTGGGCACGTCGATCTGGATATACCCGCCCGACTGGAAATCCATGGTTTCCCCTTCCGGCAGGCGCACGACAAACTCCTTGATGAAGGAAGCCACATTGTAATTGGAGACCACCTCGCACTCCCATTTTTTGATGCCGAAGATTTCCTCCGGGACACGGATGTGCATGTCCTGGCGCACTTTGACCTGGCAGGCCAGGCGCATGTGGTCAGCGACTTCTTTGCGGGTGAGGTGGTTGAGTTCGGTGGGCAACACATCGCCTCCTCCCTGATCGACATGGCACTCGCACATGGCACAGGTGCCCCCTCCCCCACAGGCGGAAGGCAGGAAAATGTTTTTGTCGGACAACGCCGTCAACAGGCTGGACCCGGGCTGCACCATGAGCGGATTCTCCTCGTCCCCGTTGACGATGATCTTGACCTCTCCCTGAGGCACGAGTTTTTTGCGCGCATAGATGAGCATCATCGCCAGGGCGAGGATGACCGCGCCGAAAACGAGGACGGCGTAACCGATGACGCTATAATTGATCAGGACTATCATTCCCTTGTGTTTTTAGATTATTTGCCTCCCATGGTCGCAGGGTCGATCCCCATGAGGCTCATGAAGGCAATACCCATCAGCCCGGTAAGGATAAAGGCCATACCCAGTCCGCGCAACGGCGCCGGAACGTTGGAATAAGCCATTTTCTCCCGGATGGCCGCCAGGGCCACGATGGCGAGAAACCAGCCGAACCCTCCGCCCAGTCCAAAGGCCACGGAATTGGAGAACGTGTACTCCCGGCTCACCATAAAGAGGGATCCCCCCAGGATGGCGCAGTTGACCGTGATCAGAGGCAGGAATATCCCGAGGCTGTTGTACAGGGCCGGCGACAATTTCTCTACCACCATTTCCACCAACTGCACCATGGCGGCGATCACGGCAATAAACAGAATGAACCGCAAAAAGGTCAGGTCCATGCCGAACATGCCTTCCTCCGAGAGGATGTAGGTGTTGATCACCCAGTTGATCGGCATGGTGATGCCGAGGACGAAAATGACGGCCAGCCCGAGACCGAATGCCGTTTTGAGCGACTTGGACACCGCCAGAAAAGAACACATGCCCAGAAAGTAGGCGAGAATCATGTTCTCGACGAAAGCGGACTTGATGAAAATATTGACGAATTCCATATTCCTTGGTTGAGCGTGTGATCAGGAGATATCGACCAGTTTCGGGTTGCGGGCCCGCTGTATCCAGATGATGATTCCCAGGATGAACATCGCCGCGACCGACAGCACCATCAGGTTGTTGTTCATGTACCATCCGAACCAGGGATTGGCCTTGGTATTGATCAGGTAGGTATCGGCCGCACCGATGATCTTGAGTTCGATCGGGCTGCCGGCAAACAGGGAGCCTTTGCCTAACAACTCGCGGATGAAAGCGATGATGATCAGGATGGCACCGTAACCCAAACCGTTGCCGATCCCGTCGAGGAATGACCTCCAGGGTTTGTTGGCCATGGCAAACGCCTCCAGGCGCCCCATCACGATACAGTTGGTGATGATCAGCCCGATGAATACGGAGAGTTGCTTGTAGATCGGGAAGTTGTAGGCCTTGAGGATCTGCTCGACGATCGTCACCAGGGTGGCGATGATGACCAACTGCACGATCATCCTGACCGATTTGGGGATGGTGTTCCGCAGCAGGGAAGTAAACAAATTGGAAAAGGCCGTCACGAAAGTCACCGCTATGGCCATCACCACCGAGGGATAAACCAGGGTCGTCACGGCTAACGCCGAGCACACCCCCAGGACCTGCACAGTGATGGGGTTGTTGTCATTGAGGGGATCGGTCAGCAGCTTCTTCTCCGCCTTGCCAAACAGGGGTTCCTTTTCCTTGACCGGTTCCAGAATTTGGGTGTCATTGGCCATGATGAATCGCTTTTAGCTTTTCGTCTTTAAAGTGTTGAGATAGGGCTCGTAGTACCTGAGACCCCGCTGCAGCATTTCCGTGACGCCGTCACTGGTCACGGTGGCGCCGGATATGCCGTCCACTTCATGGGTCTTGTCCACGGCGCCGCCCTTGCGGACGACCACGGAGGTATATTCGCCGGCCTCGTTGTAGATCGTTTTGCCGATAAACTGACTGGGGAATCCGGGATTGTCCTTGATCTCCGCGCCCAGACCCGGGGTCTCCCCTTTGTGGTCAAACGAGGCGCCCGCCACCGTACGGAGGTCCTCCTCCAGGGATACCGCTCCCCAGATCTCGTCCCAGAGTCCGTTGCCCCGGATGCTGAGGATATAGTAGGAGGCTCCCTGCCCGTTGGTGAATACATACAGGGGCAGCAGGCGCTCCGGTTCGGGCTTCTTGCGCTCCTTGGCCATATCCACCGACTCGGCATCCCGGCCCTCCACGATATTGCCTTTCATGTCCAGCACGTACGACTTGATGTTGGACGAGAAGATGGTTTCCACCTCCTGGTCGGTCAGGTCCTCGGGTGATTTGCCCCCGTCGAGGTGTTGACCCACCGCCGCCAGGATAGCCCGCTTGTTGTAGATCTTCTCATTCTGGGTGTGCTTTTCCGCCAGGAAGGTGTTCATGGAGGCGAGGATCAGGGCCGCCAGCGTGGTCATGATCAGCACAAAGCGGATGATATAGCTGGTACTATGCACGTTGCAGACGTTTTTTCATGTTCGATTGGAGGATGACATGGTCGATCAGCGGCGCAAACATGTTCATGAACAGGATGGCCAGCATCCAACCCTCCGGATAGGCGGGGTTGGTCACACGGATGAGCAGACCGATGGCGCCGATCAGGAATCCGTACACCCACTTGCCCCGGTTGGTGCCGGAGGCCGTCACCGGGTCCGTGGCCATGAAAGCCATGGCGAAAAAGAAGCTGCCCATGTAGAAGTGGGCATACCAGGGCACCTGCATGAACACGGTGGCCCCCCAGGCATTGAAGAGGAGTCCGGCAAAAGCGCATCCCAGCACCATGGCCAGCATGATCCGCCAACTGGCAATACCGGTGGCGATCAGGAAAAGGGCGCCGACCAGGATCAGCGGCTTGCTCGTCTCCCCGATACTGCCGGGGATTTCTCCCCACCACATCTGTGCGGGTGAATAGACCTGGGTGACGGCATCCCATCCCCCGGCATAGGCCAGGGCCAGCGGGGTGGCCCCGGTAAATCCGTCCACCACCGTGGCAGAGGGGTCAAAGGTGGCCCAACCCAGGGATTCGAAAAGGCCGTTAAAAAGGGTCAAATGCCACCAGCCGTACTCGACCGGTGAACCCGCTCCCGTCGCCGTCAGCGCCGATACCCATACCTGATCTCCCGAGATCTCGGTCGGAT
>JAGFIW010000191.1 GCA_024103195.1 Saprospiraceae bacterium
AGGTGGTGGATATAGCGGAGGAAATCATCGGTGATTTGCGAGATCGGGATATTGTAAATATCCAGTTCGTCGCGCTCGATAAAAAACAGCAACAGGTCGAAAGGCCCCTCAAACTGGGGGAGGCGTATGGTGTAGGTATCGCCTTGTCGGAGTTCGGCCATGGGGGGCAAAGGTACACAACACCCCGCTTTGCCGGGACGTCGTGAAGACAGGTGACATGGCGCAACAGATTACGTCTTATCACCTGCCGGCATCCCGTCCGGGCCATGGCGGATTTCCTTTCTCCAAGGCATCGGTTATGGATCCTTCGCTGCCACCAGGCGGGCAAGGGGCGCCATCCTTGCGCGGTGAAGAGACAGGGTGTCGCCCGTAATCGCATAACTGTCCGTGCGTTCCAACGCAGACAGGAAGGCTTTCTCCACCTCCATTTTGCCTTCACACGCCATCATGGTAGATCCCATGCCAGAAAACCGGAGCCGGTCTGCCGGGCCGGCTTTGTAGGTGCCGAAAAATCCGTTGCACCCTCCGAAACCCTGCACCAGGCTGTCGGTTTCGCCCGGCAACAGGAGATAGGGGGGGCGTCCCGGATCCATACCGGCATCGATCTGATGTCCGTTGACTTCGACCAACCGCCATCGCGTCCCCGTAAGGGGTGTGGGGGATGATTTTTGATCAGGCGAAGTAGTGCCCGGCGGATAACAGGCGGTCAGGCAGACCACCAAAAGCAAAAAGCAGGAAGACTGAAAAATGGTGGGCATGGGAAAAAGCATTTTCCGTAAAACAACAGGTACCCGATCGGGTTATTAACGGAACGTTAAACCCCGTACATTTCCCGGGGAATGCCCGTTACTTTGTCCCATGACATCCAGAAGGTTTCCCGCCATGGCCTTTTCAGGCCTTTTTCTTTTGCCTGTCCTTCTCTGTGCCCAGTTTCCGGGTTCGCCAGGAGGCGGGGCCCAGGTCATCAAAGGGACCATCAAAGGCATCCTGACCGATAGTCTGAGCGGCTCTCCGCTGGAATATGCCTCGGTGGTTCTCACCTTGCCCGGAGGCAAAATGCTGGATGGCCAGATCACGGATGAAAAAGGGCAGTTCCGGTTCAGGGATGTCAATGCATCGACCTATGACCTCCAGGTTACCTTCATCGGGTATGAACCCAAAACATTGTCCGGCCTCACCACTACGCCGGAGAAACCCGATCTGGATCTGGGGCCCATTACGATGGTGCCCCAGGGGGTCAATCTGGAAGAGGTGGTGGTGGACGGGGAGGCTCCGGTCATGGAATCCAGGATTGACAAGATCGTTTACAATGCGGACAAGGACATCACCAATCTGGGTGGAGACGGGGCGGATGTGTTGCGCAAAGTGCCGTTGCTCTCCGTGGATCTCGATGGCAATGTCAGTCTGCGGGGCAACAGCAACGTACGGATTTTCATCAATGGCAAGCCGTCTTCGATGTTTGCCGGCAATGTGGCGGATGCGTTGAAAAGCCTGCCCGGGGACCAGATCAAATCCGTTGAGGTCATCACAACCCCGACGGCCCGGTATGACGGGGAAGGAGGTACGGGCATCATCAACATCATCCTGAAAAAATCCGAACTTCAGGGACTGACGGGTTCGGTCAATGCCAGTGTGGGCACCCGGTCCAACAATGCCGACCTGAGCCTGGCTTCAGCCCGTGGCCGGTTTGGGATCAACAGTAATCTCGGCACCCGCTTTACGTGGATGCGTCCGGGGACACAGAGTTTTTACCGGGAGGATCTCCTGGAGGGCGGCACCCTGCGGATCCTGGACCAGGAAGGTCGCAATCGTTCGGCATGGGCGGGATTCAACGGCTCGATCGGAGCGTTTTACGATTTCAACGCCTACAACAGCCTCAGCAGCAGTGTGCGTTTGAACGGCAACCGTTTTCTGCGCAACGGGACCACCTTCTCCGTGTATGACGATCCCGTAGAGGAACTCCACCAGGAATATGGCCGATACAACGACGATGTCAACCTGGGGACGGGACTGGACTGGAGTACGGATTACCGGCGCACTTTTGCCGGACAGAAAGAAAGGGAGTGGTCGATGGGCTACCAACTCAGCGGGAGGCTCAGCCGGGAAAGCACCCTGATTGATCAAACCGGCGACCCCGCCCTCCTCCTGCAACAGGAAAACGACAACCTGGGCGTCAATCTCGAGCACATCCTCCAGACGGATTACATCCATCCTTTTTCCGGAATGTTCAAACTGGAAACCGGCCTCAAGGCTACGCTCAGAAGGCTGCAAAGCGAATTTGACTACAAGAATTACGATGAAGGGACCGGGCAATACGTCCGTGACCCGGCCATCAGCGGCCGGTTTGATTATTTGCAGGACGTCGGCGCCGCCTATGCCAGTCTGCATGTCAACCTGAATGAGCGCTATGCCCTGATCGCCGGAGCGCGTTACGAGTACACCGCCATCGAGGGGGATCCTGTCAACGGGCAACCGGCATTTACCAACCGCTACGGCAACGTCTTGCCGAGCGCCATCCTTTCGCGCAAATTCGGCCCGTTTTCCAGCCTGAAAATCGCTTACAGTCAACGCATCCAGCGGCCGGGCCTGCGGTACATCAATCCCTACCAGCAACTCAACGACCCGCGCAACATCACCCAAGGCAATCCGGCTCTCCTGCCCGAGCTGACCAATCAGGTGGAACTCACCTACAATACTTTTTTCAAAGGAAGTGTGCTGAATGCCTCCGTTTATTTCCGGCAAACGGATGACATCATCGAACAATTTCTCGAGGTCACTCCCGAGGGGGCGTCGCTCAACACCTTCCGGAATATCGGGCTCAACCGATCCATAGGCGCCAATTTGTTCGGGACAGCCAGTTTTTTCCAAAAGCGGTTCACCGTGAGGGGCAGCCTGGATGCCAATTCCTACAATTCGGAGGGCACCATCAACGGTGAGGAATTGTCCAACCAGGACATCAACTGGCGCAGTTTTCTCAATCTCAGTTACGACTTTGGCCAGGGATACAAGGCGGAAATGTTCGGGATGTTCCGGTCACACCAAACCACGCTGCAAGGGCGAATCCCTTCGTTCTGGATGTACAGTTTTGCCTTCCAGAAAGAGTTCAGCAAGCGTTTCCAGATCGGCCTGACCATCATAGAGCCGTTCAATCTCAACAAATCGTTCCGCACCCGTTTGAGCGGGGATACATTCCGGCAGGAAAGCAATTTCTCGGTGCCTTTCCAGAGTTTTGGCGTCAACGTGCGATACTCTTTCGGCAAGCTGGAAGGCCGGCAACGGACCCGTTCCACCCGCATTCGCAATGACGACCTGAAAGGCGGGGAAGACACCCAATTCTGATCTCTGCCATTGATCCAAGTCCACCCTTGCGGATATGGATGGCGAGCTTCCCTCCCGCGTCCTTATCTTTGGGGAGATGGCAATCTGCGCATTTTTCCGGACCCGGTCGTTGTGGCTGCAGGTGGTCGCCCTCCTGGCCGTATCGGTCCCGGTGGCAGGTCAAACCTCCACCCTCCGGCTGGCGGAAATTCCGCTGGATGCCCGACCGCCGTGTCCTGCCCTGGAGGCCTACCGGATTTTTCGGGTCCATCCGGACGATTGGGCGGTGTTCAGGAACAGGAAGGATTCGACTTCATCCCTCAGGATTGAACTGGGAGGAGAAGAGATACTCCTCGATCCGAACCCTGCTGGCGGGCAGAGGCCGCCCACCCGTTTGATCCTGCGTACTGCGGACGGACCGGCCGTCGTATGGCGGGCCCCTTCCACCCTTTGGCGCTCCCGGACGGGAGAGGGTGTCTGGATGCTGAGAGACAGCCTGTTGGCCGGCTCCTTCGGGCCGGCGTCCCAACGCCGCATGCTGGAACCTTTGTGGTTTCATCAGCCTGAAGCGCCGAGGGATCTGATGATCGTTTACCTGGAATCCGATGTCAAGCCGATGCTGGCTTCCCGATGCGGTACAGGGGAGGGGTGGCAGATCCACGCATCACCCGAACCCGGCCATGCGCCTCCAGCCCGCGGTTTCCCAGGCTGCAAGGAAATCGAATACATCATTGCCGTCGACTGGCTGTTTTTCAACACCTACGGGAGCGCTTTCCAGGTCGCCGACCGCATCGAGACCATCATGGCCCTTGTCCAGGGCCAGTACACGGGATTTTTCGACAACGATTACCTCATTCCCGTCGTGGACATGATTATTTCCACCTGCCCGACCTGCGACCCGCCCGAGTGGACGGCGACCACCAATGCGGGCACCCTCCTCACGAATTTCAGAAATTGGGCGGAGGCCGGAGGATTCCCTACCAATGCCTACGATATCGGGGCGCTTTGGACGGGTCGTGATTTCGACAACAACATCATCGGGGTGGCCTATATCGACGGGGTATGTGATGACAACCGGTACCAATGCATCAGCGATTTCAATCCCAGCACGAGCCTGATGCGATCCATGGTGTCGCACGAGATCGGCCATAATTTTTCGGCGGTCCACGACCCGGTCAGCAACTTCATCATGTCTCCGACGGTCAGCCCGACGACCCAATGGTCCGGACAATCCAAAACGGCGATCAACGGGGCCACACCTTCTTATCCCTGCCTCGCCAACTGTACCATCCATCCCCCTCCCGTCGCTTATTTCACGGCCGGGCCGGTATCCGGTTGCGCCCCGCTTACGGTTTCATTCACGGATCTGAGTTCCAACGACCCGGATGGCTGGTCCTGGCAATTGCCCGGTGCCACACCCTCCACGTCCGATCAACAACATCCTGTTGTCACCTACGGGACTTACGGCACCTTCTTCGTTTCTCTCACGGCCACCAACCCATACGGGTCGGACACCTATACACAGTACAATCTCATAATGGTCAATGACCGGCCCGAAGCCTCCTTCCAGGTCATCCTCGACGGGCCCACCGCCTATTTTCAGGATGAAAGTTTCAATGCCGATACCTGGTTCTGGGATTTCGGAGACGGATCCACCAGTACGGTGCAGAATCCGGTCCATACCTATGCCCGGGACAGTACCTACATCGTTACGCTGACGGCCTCCAATGCCTGTGGCCAGGATGCGACTTCCCAGGTTTTTTCGGTGTGGACACCTCCCGAAGCCGGTTTCATGGCCGACACCACCGAGGGCTGCTCCCCTTTGACCGTTCTTTTCCACGACACGACCGTTCAATCCATTACGCGGAGGTTCTGGTCGTTCCCGGGCGGTACTCCCGACACCGGCTCCCTCAATCCCATGACGGTGACCTACCAGGATACCGGATGGCATTCGGTCATGTTGATCGTGGAAAACCCGGCGGGTGTAGACACGCTGGTGCAAAACGCCTTTGTCCGGATCCATCCCCAACCGGATAGCGCCTTTGCGCATCAAGTGTCCGGGGACACATTGGCGGTGCAGTATGAGGGCCAGGTGGATACGATGTGGTGGGATTTCGGCGACGGGACACAAAGTCCATTGCCGGTGGATACCCACGTTTATTCCTCGGAAGGCCTATACCTCTTAACCCTGCATGTCGTGTCGGCCTGCGGGCCAAGGTCATGGTCGGTGCCGGTTCATATCCTGCGGGTACCGGCAGCTTCCCTATTGGCCGAACCGGACACCGGATGTATCCCGCTGGAGGTGACCTTCCGCTACACGGGCACCCCCAATGCCGACAGTTTGTCCTGGTCATTCCCCGGCGGTACACCAGCCGTGTCGTCCGATACGCTGGCCATTGTCACTTATAATGATGCCGGCATTTTTCCTGTCACGCTCGTGGCGCAAAATGCAGTTGGTGCCGACACCCTGTGCTGGACACCGGGAGTCCGGGCGGATGATGAACCGGATGCCGCTTTTACGTGGGAGGCCATGGATTTTACGGTCACGTTCACCGCGACCCATCCGGCACAAAACGAACTTGCATGGACCTTTGGCGACGGCAGTGCCGGTATCGGGAGTCCTGTCATGCACGAATATGCCGGACCGGGAACATATCCGGTTCAATTGTTGGCACGCAATTCCTGCGGAGAGGATTCGCAGGCTGTTCAGATCCATTTGATGCCTACGGCCGCCTGGTCGCCAGCACTGCCGGAAGGGCTTCGAATATGGCCCAATCCTGTTGCCGACGAGTTGAATGTCCGGATGGATGGCGAAGACCGGTGGCAGGTCAACCTTTACGATCTGCTGGGGAGGCCCGTTGCGCACGCTATGGTCCAGGGGGAAGCTATCCGTATTCCGACCGCCCACCTTGCGCCAGGGATTTACCTTTTGCAGGTCAGCGTCCGCAGCGGTCGATATCAGGTCCGGGTGGTGGTATCCCGCTTGTCCGGCGGCTGACGACCGACGAATGCCTTGTTCAGAAAGGCTGGCCGGAAATTTCCCGGACCCAGGCGGTCAACAGTTCATAGAGACGCTGCCTCGAATGGGCCACCGTATCTATGACCGAGGCGTGGGTGGTGTGGCTGATGCGGTCAGGGGGATAGCAAACATTGGAAACGACGGACAGTCCGGCTACGCGCATACCGCAATGCCTGGCCGCGATGACTTCCGGAACGGTGGACATCCCGACGAGGTCTGCCCCTATCCGGTGCAGGAACAGGTATTCGGCGGGTGTTTCCAGGTTGGGCCCTGCCAATCCTGCATAAACGCCTTCGCGGAGAGACATTCCGAGGTGACTGGCGGCACGATGCGCAGCCTGACGCCATGCCGGGTCATAGGCTGCCATCATATCGGGGAATTGAGGCCCCATCCGCTCGTCATGGACACCTCTGAGCGGATTGTCGGGCATCAGATTGATGTGATCGTGCAGAAGGACCAAATCGCCGGGGTTATAGTCGGGGTGGAGTCCACCGGCGGCATTGGTAAAGATCATGCCCTCACATCCCAATCGTGCCATGGTGCGAACGGGATGCACGATGGCAGCCATGGACCAGCCTTCGTAGTAGTGGAAACGGCCGGACAGGCAGATGACGGGTATGCCGCCCAGGACACCTGTGGTGATTTCTCCGGCGTGGCTTTCGACGCCCGGGGTCAGGAAATGCGGAATCTCGCGATAGGGAATGCGCACTTCGACGGGGAACAGCCCGGTGGTTTGCCCCCCTCCCGTCCCCAGGGTAATGCCCAGTCGCGGACGGCTGCCTATCGCCTGCTGCAACCATTCGGCCGCTTCTCCGGCCAGGTCCCAGGCATGGGCAAAATCAGCGGTATGGGTCATGAGGGGATTGCAGGTCTGGATTCACCAATAGCCATCCGGCAGGCAACATTCAAAGGTAAGCCAAACGGCAGGGATTGGCGTCGTAGAGAAATGGTCCTGCCGTTTAGCACACCCCGGTCCACCAATGACGAAGTCAAAGGTGCCTGCAGGAGAAAATCCTGTTGATAACCGGATGAGAGGCTTTATTGTGACACACATCACCGGGTAGATAGCATACCGTGGCGAACTTTGATGTTTATGTCGCGCGGTTCCATCACACAACCGGTTTTGGGTCTTGGTGTCAATAAAAAGGCCTTTGCTTTATTGGTGTTGGTCAATGCCTTTGTTGGAGCCATGGTAGGGCTGGAACGCACCATCCTGCCCGGGTTGGCGGAGGCCGAATTCGGCCTATCCGGCCATACGGCCATGTTGACCTTCCTGGTGTCTTTCGGGATAACCAAAGCCGTCAGCAATTATTATACAGGAGTGCTCACCTGGCGGTTTGGATCCAGAAATCTGCTCTTAGCCGGGTGGATTTTGGCATTACCTGTGCCGCTGATCTTGATTTACGCCGATGCCTGGATTTGGGTCGTGGTCGCCAATGCCCTTTTGGGCGTTCATCAGGGTCTGGCATGGAGCAGTACCGTGATTATGAAAATCGACCTGGTTGGCGAAAGGCATCGGGGATTGGCCATGGGGCTCAACGAATTTGCCGGATACCTGGCGGTAGCCGCTGCAGCGTATCTGAGTGCCGTGCTGGCAGATCGTTACGGTTATCGCCCTGTCCCATTTTTTGCCGGTCTGGCGATAGCGGCCATAGGGCTCTTGCTGACGCTTATCTTTGTTAGAGACACGAGGCATTTTGTTCGACTGGAAAGTACAGATCACCCTGCACCCCGTTTGACATCACCTTTTCTGGATACAAGTTGGCGCCACCCCGGTCTCGGTCCTGTAACGGCAGCGGGATTTGTCAACAACCTGAATGACGGCATGATGTGGGGGTTGTTGCCTGTGTTGTTGGCCGGTCGGGGTTTCTCCCTGCCAGAATTAGGTATGGTGGCCGGGATATATCCCGCCGTATGGGGAATAGCCCAGGTCGGGACCGGCTTTCTGTCGGATCGCATGGCCCACCGCCATTTGCTGACGGCCGGCATGCTCCTCCAGGGCGCAGTCATCCTTTGTCTTCCCGCTGCCCGCACCACCGGATTGTTTGTGACCCTGGCCATCCTGCTCGGTTTAGGTACTGCTTTGGTTTATCCCACTTTCCTCGCCGCCATTGCAGCTGCCACGCACCCGGAAGACCGGGCCCAAAGTCTGGGCATTTTCCGGTTCTGGAGGGATCTGGGGTATGCGGCCGGCGCCTTGGTGACCGGGATGGTGGCGGACCTGTTCTCGGTGCCGGCTGCGGTCATTTTTGTCGGTATCCTCACCGTTTTGGCGGGGCTTCATGTACGGTGGCGCATGCCCTTGGGGGCGGCCATCGGGCCATAAATCCTGCATATGGCCAAATTGCCGTATCTTTGTCCCGTAAAATACCTTTATGTCGTTTTCAGGCCCCCGGTACAACCGGGCTTCGCTCCCCGAGTTTTATCCTACTCTCCGCTCCCGCGTCAACGCCTACTTCCAGGAAAACCAGCTCTCCCGACATGCCAACGCCGCCATGGTGACCAAAACGGCAACACTGCTTCTGGTGTATCTGGTGCCGCTGGGCATTTTTTATACGGGTGCGGTATCTAACCCCTGGGTGATCGCCGGTCTTTGGCTGATCATGGGATTGGGTATGGCCGGTATCGGAATGGGTGTCATGCACGACGCCAATCACGGCGCTTATTCCCGCAGTGCACGGGTGAACACCCTCCTGGGCTATCTCCTCAACCTCGTCGGCGGCAATGCGGACTTCTGGAAGGTGCAACATAATGTCCTCCATCATACCTATACCAATGTCGAAGGCGTGGATGAGGATATCCACGTACCGGTTCTGCTGCGGTTTTCGCCCAATCAGAAACGATACTGGATCCACCGGTTTCAGCATATCTACGCTTTCTTCCTGTACGGATTCATGACGTTGCCATGGATCACGAGCAAGGAGATCTTCCAATTGATCGACTACCGCAAGCGGGGACTATTGCCTGAAGGCAAGGAATTCAGCCGTTTGATCCTGCGGTCCGTGGCCTTCAAATTGGTCTATTACGTGGTGATCCTGGTGATCCCCATGATCATGTTGCCGGTATCCCCATGGTTTACCCTGCTCTGTTTTTTTCTCATGCATTATGTAGCGGGATTTTTGCTGGGCCTGATTTTCCAGACGGCCCATGTCATGCCCTCTTCGGAGTTTCCCGTTCCGGATGACGAAGGAAA
>JAGFIW010000177.1 GCA_024103195.1 Saprospiraceae bacterium
CAGAACATCAGCATCATCGAAGGCAATTTTCTGCTCAGGAACGAAATCAATGCCGAAGAGCGCCGGATCCGGCTGGTATATGGCGGACCGACCCTTGATGCCGAGCAACAGCGACTCATCAGGGACAAGGCGACGGACTTCGGGCTCAAGGATGTGGAGATCACCTTCCAGCAAGGGCTGTCCTTTGACGAAGTCTCCCGGAGTGAATTGCTGGTGGATGATTTGAAGGAGGAGATCTCGCTGCTCCAAATGCAGGTGGAATATCAGAAGAGGCTCATAGATAGCCTGCAAAAGCAAAAGGCCGAAGGCGGGCAAATCCTCAACGAACTCCGCTCCCTCTATACCGGCATCCAGGCCTGTACCTATGCTTCCGCCGATGAATTTCACGGGAGTGATGGCGCCGTGCGGCCAAGAGATATTGTTATCCTGACCCTGGACCCCGAAGCCGCAGCAACCATTGACCGGGAACGCCTGCGACGATGGTTGCGCAACCGGTTGCAGTCCGACCGCCTGCAGGTCTATTTCAAGGAGGAATGACCAGCGGTCATTCGGACGGACCGGCATCGGCGAGATAACCGTGGCTGCGAAGCAGGGCCTCCTGGCGGACCACCCGGAGATCGGCCGCCATCATTTCCTGCACCAAATCCTGTACCGTTGACACCGGCGTCCATCCGAGTTGTTGGCGGGCAAGCGAGGCATCGCCGATAAGGAGGTCCACCTCCGCCGGCCGGAAGTACCGGGGGTCTACGGCACAAACAACGGCACCGGGCTGCAGCCGGGCAAAGGCCCCTTCGGGCAGGCGGGAGGTATCCAGCGATTCGACAAATCCGACCTCATCCACGCCCTCGCCCCGGAAGGCCAACCGGATACCGGCTTCGGCAAAGGCCATTTTGGCGAAATCACGGACAGAGGTTGTGCGGCCAGTCGCCAATACATAATCGACCGGCTGGTCCTGCTGGAGCATGAGATACATGCCCTCTACATAATCGCGCGCATGGCCCCAGTCGCGACGGGCATCCAGATTGCCCAGCCAGAGTTTGTCCTGAAGCCCCAGGGCGATCCGGGCCGCCGCACGGGTGATCTTGCGGGTCACGAACGTCTCTCCCCTGACCGGAGATTCGTGGTTGAACAGGATGCCGTTGCAGGCATAAAAGCCGTAGGCCTCCCGGTAATTGACCGTGATCCAATAGGCATAGAGCTTGGCGACCGCATAGGGGGAACGCGGATGGAAAGGCGTCTTTTCGGTTTGAGGCACTTCCCGGACCATGCCGTAGAGCTCGGAGGTGGAAGCCTGATAATAACGGGTGGTCTTGTCCAGGCCGAGCAGCCGGATGGCTTCCAGGAGGCGCAAGGCGCCCAGCGCATCGGCATTGGCGGTGTATTCCGGCGTCTCAAAGCTGACCTGGACATGCGACTGGGCGCCCAGGTTGTACACTTCGTCAGGGCGCACCTCCTGCATGATCCGGATGAGGTTGGTGCTGTCCGTCAGGTCGCCGTAATGTAGGATGAAATGGCGGTCATCAATGTGCGGGTCCTCGTAGAGATGATCTACCCGCTGGGTATTGAACAGGGAAGAGCGGCGCTTGATCCCGTGGACGACATACCCTTTGCGCAGCAGGTATTCGGCCAGGTAGGCTCCGTCCTGACCGGTGACCCCGGTGATGAGTGCCGTTTTCATGGGTTAAAGGTAGGGTTTCACTGAAGTTCGACGATCAGCAGGGTCCCTGCCCAAATGATGCAGACGACGGAGCGTGCCCCGTCGTCTGCCATTGGGTATTGCAGCGGCTCACCGGACGCCATGGACGGTTGGCCCGGCTTATTTCCAGCGGCGCAGGCGGATGCCGTCTTCGTAGCGGACCACGAACGCCTTTGAAAAACCGGCTTTCCGGGCAGCGCGCTGCGCGTCCAGTGCTTCCGGCAAATCCCGGTATATACCGGTGAGGACACGGTACAAACCGAGGTTGGGCAGGGACTCGGTCTCCAGTTGGCCGAGGTCGGCCACGATTTCATAGCGCTCCCCATCGGTTACCGGCCGGTCCGTGGCTTCGAGCTGTATCCTGTAATAAATGCCCTCGTGGGACTCGGCCTCGGTGAGGTATTTCCTTTTGTCCACCCGCTTGCCGTTATAGCGGCGATCCAGCCCTTTGCCCGAGAAAAGGTCGTCCTCCGCCAATGGCGCCGATGTGCCGACCGAGGAGGGATGGATGTCCCTGAAATCCGGGGCGGGTGGCCGGGCAGCGGCGATGACGTTGGCAGGTTCGGGCTGCGTGGGGGGAGGTGTCACCACCGGCTTGGCGGCGGGGACGGCTTCTTCCGGGGCAGGTATGGATGCCTGACCGGACGGGGGCGTTTCCCGGGAAGCCATGACGGATTCCTCCCCGGTCTTTTCCGGCAAACGGACCCGGTTGCGGTAGGGGGTCAGGCCTTCCCGGGCCAGGCGATCTCTCAGGGACAATCCTCCCTTGTCTTCCGTTCTTTGGGCGATTTCTTCTGCCGGTTGTTTTTCCGGTTGGGGCTCCTTGTCCGGCGTGGCCGGGTCGGGTTGCGGAGACGGAGCCGGCGGAACATTCCGGGGAGCCTCTTCTACGGCCAGCACCGGATCCGGATCGGCCGTTTTGGCGACCGACGGTTCCATCGCCGGGATTTCCGGCGCCTTTTCCACCGGTTGGGGTGCCTGCGCAACGGGAGCAGCCACGACAGGCTCTTCGTCAGGCATGGTCTCCGGTATCAGGTAGAAATTGTGGGTGAGCTGCGGACCCTGATCTTTGTCGGGGTCCACACGAAGAATGGAGGGTTCGTACTCCGACTTTTCGGCCGTCACCCAAATCTCCCTGCCTTGCGGGATGCGCAGCGTGAAGTTGCCGTCCTCGGCAAATTGCGTGGTAAAGACCACTTTATCCCCGTTGTTGACATGATAAGCAAATACCCGGGAGCCCGGGATGAGATCCTGACTCATGCGGTCGAAGACTTTGCCTTTGACCAGCATTTCGACCGGCTGGGTGGACACGAAAAAGAGGTCTTCATCGCGGGTGTGGTTTTTCTGTCCCTTGACGGGTCGGTTGGAGGAGAGGAACCCGATCTCTCCGGTGGCACTCAGGGCAAAATAGGTATCATCGGCCTCCGAATTGATAGGTCGGCCCAGGTTTTCGGCACGGCTCCAGGAACCGGGTTGGCCGTTCACGCGGAAGATGTCGAATCCTCCGAAAGAAATATGCCCGTTGGAGGAGAAATACAGCGCCTTGTCCTTTTCGTCATAAAAGGGGGTCCACTCGTCGGCCGGGGTATTGACAAGAGCGCCGGCATTTTGGGGGAATGAAAAATCCATGGTGACGCTGCCGGCCTGCCGGGTGACATACCAGAGGTCCATGCCTCCCTGTCCGCCCGGTCGGTCGGAGGTGAAAAACAGGTATTCGAGACCCTCGATGGTGGCCGTAGCCGGGTGGGTGGTGGTGGCATCAGCCAGGTTGATATAAGCCGGCAGCTTCTCCCCGGCGGTCCACCCCGAACCCCTGCGGGTCATCATGTGGATGTCACAGCGGGCTCTTTGCTTGCGGGCATCGGAAGGCTGCGAGCAAACCGTGTAGTAAAACCGCTGGCCGTCCCGGCTGAAGGAGCCGTTGGCCACGTGATTGGCCGGGTCGGCAGGCAGGGAAGAAGGCGCATCGGCCTTGCCCCATTTTTCATTCTGGTACTGGCTCCGGTAAAGGCGTGCCATACCCGACCGGGTGGAGGAGAAATAAACGACGTCCGTTCCGAAAAGGGCGGGAGCGAATTCCAGTCCTTCCGAATTGATGGATTTGCCCGGCCAGGATACCGAATATGGGGAGGGGGATCCCGGTCGGGACTGGCCCATCCGGCACCCTTCGATTTCGGTGAGGGTCAGGGTTTCCACGACGGCGCGGTCGGGGCCCTGGTAGGCGGCCAGGAAGGATTCATACGCCTCGATCGCCTCCTCGTAGCGGCCGTTTTGTTTCAGGGCACGGGCGTAAAGCAGGCCGGCCTTTTTCTCCGGTTCGTTCCAATGGGCAACCGGTTCGAGGCTTTCGGCGGCGCGACCGTATTCCTTGACCAGCCCGAACCAGTTGCCGGATTGCCAGGCCAGAATGAGTTTTTCGGGCTTGCTTTTCCAGGCTTTGTAATAGGATTCGGCGGCTTCGAAATAGAGGCCGTTTTTGGCGAATTCATCGCCTTCTTTTTTGAGTTTGGTCCAGCTCTGTCCGTAAAGGGGACCCCCGGCCAAAGCCAGGGCGATCAGACAGAGGAAAGGGATGCGTCGAGCGTTCATGTAAGGAGCAGAAGTTTATCGATGACAACAGGCAACCACTGGTGCTCGAGCTGGTGGATCCTGTCGGCCAACGATTCCGGAGTATCGCCGGAAAGGACGGGGCAGCGGGCCTGAAAAAGGATCGCGCCTTCATCATACCGCCCGTTGACATAGTGGACGGTGATGCCGCTTTCCTTTTCTCCGGCTTCCAAAACGGCCTCATGGACCCGCATGCCGTACATCCCTTTGCCGCCGTATTTGGGCAACAGCGCAGGGTGCAGGTTGAGGATCCGGTTGGGGAATGCCCGGATCAGGGCTTCGGGGATGAGCCAGAGAAACCCGGCCAAAACGATACCCGTCAGGCCGGCTTGCTGCAGCTCTTCCACCAGCCCATCCGGGCGGGACCATTCCTCCCGGCTCACGATTCGGACCGGTATGCCGGTTTCACGGGCAAAGGTCACAACCGGGGCATCCGGGCGGTTACACACCAGCAGAGCGATCTGCACATCCGGCCGGTCCCTGAAGTAGGCGTAAAGGTTCCTGACATTGGATCCGGTACCGGAGGCGAAGAGAGCCAACTGTTTGGCCTGGGTGGGTGTACGCATCTTGGAGGAATTGGTTGCAGCAGGAAAAAGATGGCGGGAACGCCTGCAAAAGTACGGCAATCGCCTGCCCCCGGATCCGGTGTCCCGGCCAGTGTCCTCCGACCCGGTCAGGAACGGGCCTCCCGCCTGACCCATCGCCCGAACAGCTTCCAGGCCTCCCCGGCCCACAGCACGGTCGAACTGAGGGCGAACATGGCAAGGAATTCGGGACCGCTAAGCGGAAAGAAACCGAACAAGGACACAAAAAGTGGCACCTCGATGATCAACACCTGAACGACCGCGGAAATGACGAACGCCATGACCACCCAGGGATTGGAGAAAATCCCGATGGCAAACACCGATTGTTTCATGGAACGCATGTTGAGCAAATTCCACAATTGGGAAAAAGCCATGGTCGAGAATACAGCGGTACGCGCCTTATCAATACCGGCGGGTAAAAAATGAAAATAAACGCCCAGGGCCAGGCCTGTCATCAGGATGGTCAGACCGAGCAGGAAAGGCATCACCTCCTTGTTGAGGATCTGGTCTTTCTTCGTGAGGGGCTTTTCGAGGAGCACCCGGCCATGTCCGCGTTCGGCAGCGAGCGCTTTGTCACCCAGACCGTCCGTGACGAGATTGAGCCACAGGATCTGTGTGGCGGTCAGGGCGATCGGGTAACCCATCGCCACCAGGGAAATCAGGATGGTGATTTCCGAGAAATTGGTGGAGAGGAGGAAATAACTGGTCTGGCGGGCATTGGCAAACACGATCCTGCCCTCCTCAACGGCATTGACGATGGTGGAGAAATTGTCATCAGCGAGCACCACCCGCGATGCCTCTCGGGCCACATCGGTACCCATGACCCCCATGGCAACCCCGACATCTGCCTTCTTGAGGGCAGGCGCGTCATTGACACCGTCACCGGTCATGGCGACCAATTCACCCTGATCCTGCAGGGTCTCGCAGATCCGCAATTTCATGGCCGGCGTCAGCCGGGCAAAGACATGGGTACTCCGCACGGCTTCCCCGAATTCCCGTTCGTCGAGAACGCCGAGCTGGGCCTCCGTCAGCGCCGGGGCGACATCGGGCGACACTTCACCGACGATGCCGGTTTCCCGGGCAATCGCCATGGCCGTTTGCAGATGGTCGCCCGTCGCCATAATGACGCGAATGCCGGCATCCCGGCATTTCATGACGGCCTCCCGGACTTCGGGACGGGGCGGGTCGATCATCCCGATGATCCCGGCAAATACCAGATGGCGGACATCCGACTCTTCGATCTCCTCATGGTCCGCTGCCACCCGTTTCCAGGCCAGCCCGATGACCCGCATGGCGCGACCCGACCATTCGTTGATCAGGGATTCCATTCTTTTTCGGTCTTCCGAAGAAAGATCGTCCCTGCCTCCGTCGGCGTCCATTCGGCCGGAAAGGGCCAGTATTTTTTCGGGTGCCCCGGATACCAGAATTTCCTTCTCCCCCGACGGGGTTTGGAACAAGCTGGCTCTGAATTTGGCGTGGGAGCTGAAGGGGAGGTCGTCAAGGCGATGGCCTTCCATCTGGCGGGCGACCGGAAGACCGCCTTTCCGGGCCAGCACCAAGAGGGCGCCTTCGGTAGGATCCCCGACCAGGGTATAGGTGCCCGTGTCCAGGTCATGCCGGATGGAGGCGTCGTTGCTGTTGCCGGCCACCTGCAACAGGCGGACGAGGGCCGGATCGTCTCCGGGCTCGACCACTTCTCCCCCCCGGAAAAAACTGCCCACCGGCGACCACCCCTCTCCGGACACCTCCCATTCGCGTCCGTCAGGCAAAGCCACCTTTTTCACCGTCAACATGTTTTGGGTGAGCGTTCCGGTTTTGTCGGTGATGATGGTGGTGACCGAGCCCAGTGTTTCGACCGAAGTGAATTCCCGGATGATGGCATTGCGGCGGGCCATGTGATGGGACCCGATGGCGAGGACGATGGACAACACAGCCGGCAGACCTTCGGGGATGACAGACACCAGGGCCGCGATGGACGCCAGCATGATTTCGTTGATCTCCATGCCCCGGAAAAAATATCCGGTCACGAAAAGC
>JAGFIW010000245.1 GCA_024103195.1 Saprospiraceae bacterium
TCAGGAGGGATCCTGCCACCAGGAAGGCACCAAACCAAAAAAGAAGGGAATTTTTCATCGTCTCAAATCTTCGTATTCATTAAGGATGTAAAGGTAACGCAGAAATCCCCCCCGCCAAGTGTATTAACCATTTGTTAAGGCAACATCAGGGGGCGGTGGCCGTGTCGCGCAAGGCCCTTCGAAGAATCTTTCCGACGTTGGTTTTGGGCAGTTCCTGCCTAAACTCGACACTTTTGGGCACCTTGTAATTGGTGAGGTTCTCTTTGCAGAATTCCATCACTTCCCGCTCCGTCAGGCTTTTGTCCCGCTTGACGATAAATACCTTGACCACCTCGCCGGAGTGTTCGTCCGGTATGCCGACCGCTGCTGCCTCCAGGACCTTGGGGTGGGTGGCGAGGACATCCTCGATCTCGTTGGGATACACATTGAATCCGGACACGAGGATCATGTCTTTTTTACGGTCCACAATCTGGAAAAAGCCGTCGGGCAACATCAATCCGATATCTCCTGTGGCGAACCAACCGTCGCGGATCACCCTGTCTGTCTCTTCGGGTTTGTTGTAATAACCCTTCATGACCTGAGGCCCCTTGGCCTGGATTTCTCCCGTTTCATTGGGACCGCAGATACGCCCGTCCTCGGCGACCACACGCATGTCGGTACTGGGTGCAGGCAGGCCTATGGTCCCCAGCCGGCCGGTTCCATCCAGGGGATTGACGGAAAGGAGGGGGGAGGTTGCCGTCAGTCCGTAGCCTTCGGCCAGGTAGCACCCCGTCACCTGTTGCCAGCGTTCGGCCACCGCGCGCTGCACGGCCATCCCTCCGCCCACGGTGATCTTGAGGTGGGAGAAGTCCACCGACGCGAAGTCGGGATGATGCAGCAGCGCATTGAACAGGGTATTGACCCCGGGCATGATGGTCACCGGGTGGGCCTTGAGCTCCTTGATGACGGATTTGAGGTCACGCGCATTGACGATCAGCACATTGAGGGCTCCGTAACTGAAAAGTGCCAGGCAGTTGACTGTAAACGCGAAGATGTGATAAAGCGGGAGGGGACAAAGGATGATTTCGCGGCCCTGTTCGAGCACGGGCTCCATGATGGCCCGGATCTGCAACATGTTGGCGATGAGGTTGCGGTTGGTGAGCATGGCGCCCTTGGACAATCCCGTTGTTCCGCCGGTATACTGGAGGAGGATGACATCTTCAGGGTTGTGGGGGATGTCCGGCAGGGTAAAGGCGCGCCCCTGGCGAAGGGCCTGGCGAAAGGTCACTGTATTGGGTATCCGGTAGGACGGCACCATCCGTTTGATCCGCCGCACCACAAAATTGACGATGGTTCTTTTGACGCAGGGCAGAAGTTCGCCGATCGAAGTGACGATGACCGTCCGGATCTGCGTGTCCGGCAGCACTTTCTGGAGGTTGGCCGCAAAATTTTCAGCGATGACGATGGCTTTGACGCCCGAATCCAGGAACTGGTGTTTCATCTCCCTGGGTGTGTACAGGGGGTTGGTATTGACCACGACCAGCCCTGCGCGAAGCGCTCCGAACAAGGCAATGGGATACTGGAGCAAATTGGGCATCATCAGGGCGATCTTGTCGCCCGGCTGCAGACCACGGGAGATCAGGTAGGCGCCGAAGTTTCGGGAGGCCCGGTCTATTTGCTGGTAGGTCAGCGCTTTGCCCATACCCTTGAAGGCGGGCTTGGCACCGTACTTTTTGAAGGTCTCTTCGAGCAATTGAACGACACTCCCGTAAGCATCGGGATCGATATGGGCCGGTACGCCTTTCGCATAGATATTGAGCCACGGTCTCTCGGATGCCATCTGATTGCGCTTTAGCTGGCTAATATAACGCTACCCCGGGAATCCGATCGTTTGCGACAGGATGCCAAAAACCCGGCCTTCGCGGGAAAGCCGGGTTTCAATGCTTCATGAACAACCTTTTATTGCCAGCAAATGCCGACGTTCATGACCGTGAAGTCATAGGGCTCGTCGTCTTTGAAAAGGTTGTTGAGGTAATAGTTCATGTACAGGCGGATCCGTTTGGCGCCGAGCTGAGCCGTGACACCGTACAACAGATTATTGAGCCCGAAATCGGCGGACAACTGCGTGTCCAGACGGTTGCCATCCAATTTTTCATCCACTTCGCTGGTACTGCCCAGCCGGTAAGCGGCAAATCCTCCAGCCGCCACAGAGACTTTGCTGCGGTACTCGAAAAGCAAAGGGATGGAGAGCGTGTGGATGTTGAGTTCGGTATTGACCGCATCATCGTATTCGCCGTAGAACGGGTCCTGATCCTCGCCCATGATACCCAGCGCTCCTTTGTCGGTCTCGACATTGATGTACCGCCACATCAATCCGTAATTGAGGTAGAATTTGGTACCCGGTGCGCCAAAACGGGTGCGCATGACAATCCCCAGGTCATTGCTCCAGGAGGCAAAAGGTTTGAATTCCGGATAATATTCACCTTCCACCTCGTTGTTCGAAGTGACAAAGGTGGGACCGAAGCCCCAATAGGAAGTCAGATCAGTGCGTTTGTTGGCGTCCTTCTTGGCAAACATGCCCGGATCGAAGTTGAATTCGGGATCCTGGGCATGGACCAGGGAAGACAGCGCGACGGCGCCGGTCAGCAGCAAATAACGAAAGAGGGTGTTTCCGTTTTTCATTGGGGTCTATTTGAGGATAAATGTAGGGATTTCCTATTCATGGCCACGCGCCACAAACTGGTGCAAGGCCTTCCTCCAATCGTCCTTGCTCAGGTCCCACAGCAACCCGTTGACCACCAGCCAGCGCAGACGGTCCTGGTCATCGGCGAGGTAAAAAACCGGGTTGGCGCCAGGCAGGACAGGTTCGGAAGCATCATCGGCGGGCAGGCGCAGGGCGAAGGGAAGGGATAGATATCGGTCGCCCGGCGGCAGTCCCTGAATCCGGAAGACAGCCACCCCTTGTTCCACCAACAGATCCAAAGGCACATCGGCCAGCCGGTCGGGGCTGTCCAGCACATGACCGTAGGTTTTGGCGGGCACCAACCGGGCATCCCGGGCGTCCAGCGTGTTGAACGCCG
>JAGFIW010000179.1 GCA_024103195.1 Saprospiraceae bacterium
CCCATGCCAACCTCATGTCGGCTGCCGACAATGACCGGCGAATGGCATGGCTGAAGGCTCTTCTGGCGGGATACGCTTTTTGGGAAGGAGAAGGACGACCGGCAAACGCCGATTGGCCGGCAGAACCCAGTATGCTGGTGGGCGGCCTGACGGACATCAGGGCCGACGAACTTGCCCGGTCATTCGAACAATTGGCTTATGTAAAGGGTGCCAATGGCGGCAAAGCAGAGCTGCGCTGGATGAGCGCTGATCAACGGTCCTGAATGCGCATGACGAAATAACCTTTGGCATTTTGGCCGAGCTCAAACCGGAGGCTGTCGCCGACTTTCATGCGGCGCTTCAGGCGTGACCGGTGCAGAAAAATCCGGCCTTCCACGGCCGGACTCTCGACGAATCCGTAGCCTTTCGACCAGTTGAAATGCACCAGGGTACCGTTTTGGAGGCCGAGGCTGGTGCCACGGGTGCCCCCTTCGCGCGAAGTACCGGAGGATGACCGCCCCCCCTGGAAGAAGGCCTTGATTCTGGATAATATGGAGGACATAGAAGGCAATAAAATGGTTCAGGACCGCGCCCGGGAATCGCCACCGACCCGGACCCCACATGGCATCCCCGGCAACTGACATCCTGACGGATTCAAATCCCTATCAAGCGGGTCGGCGGCACAAAGGTAAGGCAAGGGAGGAAATCCGCCAGCGGCTCTGCGGAGGAGGCCCGAATCATGGGGTCATCTGATCCGCCTCATTGCCTCCCTTGGGCAATCTCCGTACCTTGTCGACCATTTTGGAGACGAAGCTCCCGGCGCCTGCACCGCATGCAGACTGCCCCCAGGAACTTATGGCGCAAAAGGCACCCACAAAAACCGGAAAAGACAAGCATCCCACCACGTTGATGCGACGCTACGAGCAGGTCATCGGCACCTTGCTCAAATTTGGATTTGCCGACATCATTTCCCATCCGCCTTTCAGCCGGTTCATCCCGGCCAGCCGCAAATTCATTCCGGTTTACAAAGGCAAACCCGTCACTGACTATACGCGGTACGAGCGCATCCGGTTTGTCTGTGAGGAATTGGGCACCACCTTTATCAAGTTTGCCCAAATCGCCAGCAACCGGCCAGATCTGTTGCCGGACGAATTGCTGGTGCAACTCACGAGTTTTCAGGACCATGCGCCCGAAGTACCGGAAGAGGTCATCCGGGAAATTCTGACCGAAGAGTACAAGGCGCCACCGGAGGAGATCTTTCTGGAATTCGACCCGAAGCCCGTGGCCTCCGCCTCCATGGCCCAGGTGCACCGTGCCGTGCGTACCGACGGCACCGAAGTCGCCCTGAAGATCCTGCGCCCCGGCATTCAGGACACGATCGAACAGGATATTCACATCCTCCGGCAACTCGCTCACTTGCTGGAAACTTATTTTCCCGAGTACCAGTCCTTCCAACCCATGGAGCTGGTCAAAATGTTCGAGACCAGCATTCGCAAAGAGCTCCATCTTCGTTTGGAGGCGGCCAATCTGGTCCGGTTCGGTCGCAATTTCAAGGACCATGCGGACATCCATGTACCCCGGTACTTTGCCGAACATTCCACGGACCGCATCCTGTGCATGGAATTCATCCGGGGATTCAAGATCACCGACCTCGAGACCCTCAAGACCATTGGTCTTTCAGGACCTGCCCTGGCGCTGAAAGGCATCAACCTCTATTTCGAACAGGTTTTTGAACACGGATTTTTCCACGCCGATCCCCACCCGGGCAACATTTTCATTCTCGCCGACCAAAGGGTCTGCTTTGTGGATTACGGGATGATGGGCATGGTTCTCGATTCCGACAAAATCCTGATGGCCAACCTCCTCCTCGCCATCGCCGACCGCGATGTCAAAGGCCTGAAAAAAGCCCTGCTGCGCTTTTCCAAATCCGACCGCCTCGAACCGGA
Organism: Saprospiraceae bacterium; assembly: GCA_024103195.1. GTDB lineage: Bacteria > Bacteroidota > Bacteroidia > Chitinophagales > Saprospiraceae > JAGNXB01. The sequence goes on from JAGFIW010000179.1 coordinate 1,926, forward strand.
GCAAGACAAGGAACTGGAATATGACATCGCGGAATTCCTGGCCGATTACTCGGGCATTTCCCTGGAAGACATCGAAAGCATGGAGGTCATGAACGGGGTCAACCGCCTTTTTTTCAACTACAAGATCCGGGTACCTGCCAACCTCCTCCTGTTGCTCAAGGCGTTGGTCATCATTGAAGGTGTCGGCCTCCAACTCGATCCCCGGTACAACATCATCGAAAACATCACCCCATTCGTACGCCGGCTCCTTGCCCGTAAATACCACCCGGCGCTGATGGGCCGTACCCTGCTGAAAGCCGCCGGCGATATGGTCTCCATGGTCGGCAACCTACCCGAGGACATGACCGACATCCTGCGAAAGATCCGGCAGGGCCGGCTGCACATCGAATTCGAGCACCGGGGACTGGAGCCTCTGATCCGCGAAATGGACCTGGTATCCAACCGCATCAGTTTTGCCATCGTGATCGCCGCCCTGATTCTCGGTTCCGCCCTGTTGGTCATCGCCCACATCCCGCCGTACATTTACAATATCTCCGCCCTCGGATTTTTCGGATTCCTCATTTCCGGATTGCTGGCCATCCGGCTCGCCTGGGCCATCATCCGGCACGGCCGTATTTAACCCGCCTCCTGACCCATGAAACTCCAATTTCCCTCATACCGGCTTATCCTGGAAGAACTCGGAGGTCTGGCCCGGTTTACCGGTCAGTTTTTCCGCAACTGGGCCGCCCCCCGGATGGAAATTCAGGAGTTTTTCCGGCAGTGCTACATGATCGGCTACCGGTCCGTAGGCCTGGTCGCCATCACGGGGTTCATCCTCGGCCTCGTCATGACCATCCAGTCGCGTCCAACCATGGCCCGGTTTGGGGCTGAATCCTGGATACCCTCCATGGTGGCCATTTCCATTATCCGCGAGATCGGCCCGGTCATCACCGCCCTGATATGCGCCGGGAAAATAGGTTCCGGCATCGGCGCCGAACTCGGCTCCATGAAGGTCACCGAACAAATCGACGCCATGGAAGTATCGGGCACCAACCCCTTCAAGTACCTCGTGGTGACACGGGTATGGGCCACCACGCTCATGGTACCGGTACTGGTGTGTTGCAGCGATACCATCGCCATCTGGGGCTCCTACCTCGCTGTCAACATGAAAAACGAAACCTCCCTCGCGCTTTTCTCGCAGCAGGTGGTCGACAGTCTGTCCTTCAGCGATGTCCTTCCGGCCTTCATCAAGACGTTTTTCTTCGGGTTTGCCATCGGCATCGTAGGCTGCTACAAGGGATACACGTCGTCCAAAGGCACCGAAGGCGTGGGCCTGGCCGCCAATTCGGCGGTGGTTATGGCATCGCTGCTCGTCTTTGTCCTCGACCTCCTGGCTGCCCAGGTCACCGACACCCTCGGCCTGAACTGAATCGCCATGCCTCTGAATATGACAAACACGCCCCTGGAAAAAGTCCTCGAAGTCCGGCACCTCTACAAGGCCTTCGGCGACAATGCCGTGTTGAAGGATTTCAGCATGGACCTCTACCGCAGGGAGAACGTGGTCGTCCTGGGCAAATCGGGATCCGGCAAGTCCGTCCTCATCAAATGCATCATCGGTCTGCTCCGACCCGACCAAGGCCAAATCAACGTACTGGGAAAACCGGTCCTCGATCTCACTCCGGCCGAACTCGACCAGCTCAGAGTGCGCGTCGGTTTCCTTTTTCAGAGCAACGCGTTGTACGACTCCATGTCCGTCCGGGAAAACCTGGAATTCCCGCTCCGGCGACACGGCCGCGACAAAAGCCGGGAAGAAGTCAATACCCTCGTCGTGGAAGCCCTTACCAATGTGGGCCTTGCCCATACCGTGGACATGATGCCCGCCGAGTTGTCCGGCGGCATGCGCAAACGCATCGCTCTCGCCCGCACCCTCATCCTCAAGCCCGAGATCATGCTGTACGACGAACCGACGACAGGCCTCGATCCCATTACCTCCCGGGAAATCGTCCAACTGATCCTCAAAGTGCAGGACATTTACAATACCTCATCCATCGTGATCTCGCATGACATGAGTTGCGTGCGTCAACTCGCCAACCGCGTGATCATGCTGGTGGACGGAAAATGCCATGCCGACGGCCCTTACGAATCGCTCATGCAAAACCCCGATCCGATAGTCCAGGGATTTTTTCATTAATTTGTCATCATGCAGGACCGCACTCCCCAAAATATCAAACTGGGCATTTTCGTCCTCCTCGGGCTGGCCTCCCTTGTGACCCTCCTCTACTTCATGGGCGCCCAGAAAAATCTTTTCGGCAAGCAATTTCCCGTGGAAGTGGTATTCAGGAATGTCAGCGGACTTCGAGTGGGCAACAATGTAAGATTGGGCGGCATCAACATCGGCACCGTGCGAAAAATCGTCCTGGAGGCGGACACGGCTGTCCGCGTCACCCTCACCGTGGATCATGAGCTGGCCCCTTTGATCAAGACCAACGATGTCGCCAGCCTGGGCACCGACGGATTGATGGGCAACCGTGTGGTCAACATCGAACCCGGCCCTTCGGGCGCCCCATCCATAGCCCCCAACGGGGTCCTGGCAGCCCGTGAAGCCCTGGACATGGACGCTATGATGCGGACCCTCGACATCACCAACCGGAATTTCGCCCGAATGTCGGAAGACCTCGTCCAGACGGTCCAACGCATCAACAACAGCGAGGCGCTCTGGGCCGTACTGGAAGACGAGCAACTGCCGGCCCATATCCGTGCAACCGTCAGGAACATTCAATCGGCCAGCCAAAAGGCCGACCTGTTGGTGGCCGACATCCAGACCGTGATCCGGGAGGTGGCTTCTTCCGAACAAGGCATCATCGCGCTGATGAAGGACAGTACGCTCATGACCGACCTGCACGCCGCCTCCGGCCGCCTGCGCCGCGTCACCGAACAGGCCGATTCCCTGGGTGCCACGCTCCAGCGGGCCGCCACCTCACTTTCCACGGACCTGGCCGAAGGCGAGGGGCCGCTCAATGCCATCCTGCGGGATAGCAGCCTGACCCGCAGCGTACAGCGCAGCTTGTCGAATGTGGAGAAGGGCACGGATGCCTTCAACCTGAATATGGAGGCCCTGAAAAGTCATTTCCTCTTCCGGGGTTATTTCCGGCGTCTGGAAAAGGAGGCCCGCAAACAGGCAGAAATAAAAGAGTGACCGCGCCTCAGCGCAGGAAGACGATTTTGCTGACCGCTTTGTCCGGCGATCCGAGGCTTTCCCGGGAAGTGGAAAATACGAGGTACACCCCTGATGAAGCTCTTCGTCCGGTATAATCCTCTCCGTACCAAATGGCCTGGCCACCCAGTGCGGTCGTTTCGAAAACCAGCTGACCCCGCACATCCGTGATCTTGACATTGGCATCCACAGGCAGACCCTTGATCGCGATCGGACCCCGGTAATCCGGACGGACCGGATTGGGATACACCTCTACCTCGGCAGCATGAACCACCCCTCCGGCGGGTGCGTCCGTCTGGAACACCATCAGCCCCCGTTCCGTCCCTACCCACATCTCCCCGGTGCCCGGATGGAAGGCCAGGGCATTGATCTGCCGGTCGAGCAGCGGGCTGTTGTCCGGTGTAAACCGCGCCACCTCCGTCAAGCCGTCCGGCGACTGTACGAACAATCCGTTGCGGGTACCCAGCCATTTGCGATTGGCGCCATCCACCACGATAGCTCTGACTTCCTCGTCATTGAGCAGGGCCTCCGTTACGCCCTCCTGGGTCACGATGATCCGGGAGGCCCGACAGGACGGGTCGAACACATCCGCACAGCGCACCACCCCTACTCCGTCTTGTGTCCCGATCCATACGGCGCCATCGCGGTCCAGACCCACACTGGACACATCGTTGGAGGGGAGATTGGCATTGTTGCCATTCAGGACCCTGAAACGGTCATCCGCTGCACTCAACACGTCCTGGCCTTCATGATAGACCAGGACACCCCCGGATCCCAGGACAAACCATTTGTTGTTTTGGGCGTCCACCATCCCCTTGAGGAGGTACACATTGGATACCGGGCTGAAATTGGCCCATTGACCGTCTTTCGTCCATACGACAAGTGGCTTGGGGGCCAGCGGATTGGATATCCACAAATGTCCGTTCTGATCACGGACCAGGCCGGCCACCCTTTCGCGAAGGGGGTCGCCCGTTGCCCCCTGCAGCGCGCTGTTGGTATCCTGGTAAATGTCCAGCGCATTACCCCGAATACGGAGCAGACCTCCATAGTAGGAACCGGCATAGATAGTCCCGTCGGCAGGGTCCACTTCCACGGTATTGTAATCCAGATGGGCTTCCCAATCCGCCAGTTGCGGGTAGCGGAAAAAATTCGTGTTGTCCCACGTTCCGTTGCGAAGGACATAGATGCCCGCATTATTGCCGGCGCCACCCAAATTGGACTGGATGGTGCCCCCGGCCACATAGACCGTATCCCCCACAATCCGGATTTCCGAGCTGGTAAAGGAAAATGGCGAGTTGTACGACAACTGTTGGCAATCGCTCCCGTCCTTGAGGAAATGCCGGAAATTGAGCCATTCATCGGCCGCCCAAATCCGGCCGGCCTGATCCACGACGGCTCCCAGTGTGCGACCCAAACATCCCCCTTCGAGCAGCCGTTGGTCGCCGGACGGCTCGCGGACAAAAAGGGAGGCACTACCCGCATTCCTGAAACCGGCCAGTACATGACCGGCCGACCCGTCCAGGTGATGCAGGGACCGGCCGGGATCCTGAAAGGTCTGGACGGCCTGCTGACCGTCAAAGATCCACAAGGCGTCATTGATGCCCAGCCAAATGCCGCCAGGTCCCGGTACGGCTCCCGTTACGGCATAGGCCGAAGGGAGTCCGTGCGCGGGCCCCAGGGGTTCCCAGGCGGGAAAATTCTGGAAAAACCCTCCGGCCGGTAGCCGGTACACCCCGTCCTCCAGGGCCGCATACCAATACGCGTCGTCAAAAAATGCCTGCAACGCCCGGCTGCCCGTGAACGCCGTACGCTGGAAAAGCCGCGTGCCGAGATGGTATTGGACGATGCCGAATCCGCAGCTCAGCAGCGCCAGGCTATCTCCGACCAGTGAAATGTCATAAACGGTCTTGTCGCCCGTGATGCTGAGGTTGTTGGTGATATCGGCCACGTTGAAAACGCCGCCCGGGGAGAGCAGATCCATATGGCCATCGGCATACCCGATCACCAAGGTCCTGAAAGGGTCTGACCAGGCCATGGCCGTCACGCCGCCACCATGAAGGCCTTCGACCCGGCTGAAATAACGGGGCGACAGATCAATCTTGTCGATCTGGACCACCGATTGGGCCGTAGCGATATAGATGTGTTCGGGTGACTGGGTAACGACAAGGCCTGTATGGTAAGGCAGCACGGCCTTCCATTGACCGATGACCAGATCACTGTTCTGGCCCTGAAGTCCGGCCGAAGCCAAAAGCAACAAACACAAAGCAGGAAGAAAACTTCTCATGGGGCGGGGTCTTAGGGAAAAACCGGATTGGGGCAAAAATATTGCGGCCATCGGGGATGACCCTACCGGCAGGACAGATTCCTCCGGCCGTCCCAAGGCCAGGACCTTGCCCACATGCCGTCAATTGTGCAAATTAGCTTTTCTTTGCAGGCAAAGACTGACCGCGAACAACCGAGCTATGAGCAATCAAACCGACTACGGGTGGAAAGGCGGGTGCGTCCTGAAAGGCGTGCTCTTCGTCATGCTCTTCATCATCCTGCTGATCTGGGTCTATTACAAGAACTTTCAGCTCACCTTCTGAAAACATATTCCGGCCTTTCCGGGCAGGTGCGGCCGTTTGTCACGGGCGCATCTGATGGTCATGCCCCATCCGGTCCGGCTGGACCCTTAAACAGAAAAGGCTGACCGGACTTCTCCGGCCAGCACTTTTCCTATAACCATAACCTACTATACCTTGGTGGTCCACCGGCGGAAGGTGAAATCTTTCACCTTGGTGCGGTAGTTGTCGTCGCTGGCGCCAAATTCCAGCGCCTGGCGCACCTGGCAGATGCCATCGCCCATTTGATTGATCCGGGCAACCTCACTCCGGACGACTTCATCGGTGCCGGACTTGAAGATGTGCAGGAGCAGATATTCCCCGTCTGCCGTAATATCCCAATATCCTTCTTCCCGGTAGGTCACTCCTACATTGCCCCATTCGCGGACAAAGGTTCCGTTGCCTTTGAAGGCCAACTGGAGGAAGGCGCCATTGATCGGCTCGAAGGTGCCGGGCTGATCGAGCTGGTCGGTGATGTCAAAAGGATAGGCATCTGTGGTCCAGGACCCGGTCAGATAATGAGCCATTTTCTCCACTTCGGCTGTGCGAGGTCCCGCATAGATCAACCGGATCCTTTCCAGGGATGCGGCATCCGTCAGGTCCATGCCTTCGCAGTTGGGGGTCATCCGATACAGATTGACCTGGCCGTCAAGCTGAATGTGGGAGATCACGAGAAAAGGGGCACCGTTGTACATTTCAATCGTCCAGTGCAGCCGCTTGTAATCCATCTTTCCGTCGGTGGCCGTAATGATCTGATCAGCCATTCCGAATTCATGGAAAAAGATGGAACCGCGGGCATCTCCCAGGCGCCCGGTTTGCATTTGCCAAACCCCGGCGGTGAGGTCGGCGGCCAGGCGCGCTTTTTCTGTCGCATAGTCCCCAGGAACAATGTACTGACGGCAAGCGACCTCAGGTCCATGCGCTTCCACTCCCTGGCTCCCACCCATCCACAAGGCGAAAATGATCCATGCGTGTTTCATAACAGTTGCTTTTTGATTTCAGGGACAAAGTTAGAGGCATGGGGTTGCGCCGATGCAACCCTTCAAGACGAATGGCGGATTTTACTCGACCAAATGAGAAAATCGACGATGAAGGCGGCCCCGGACCGCCTGAAAGGCGTCCAAAAACAACCGGTTGAAAACGTGACCGTTACTTCCCGCCTGGGGTTGAAACTACCGGTCTTCCCTGTCCGACCTCCGTCGATCCGGCCGCATGCTTAAAGGAATGTTAATCCCGCTTGGCCCCACCGGGAAGTCCGCTTTCGACCCCGTACCAGGGGGCACTCATCCCGGGTGGGCATCCCTATCTTTACCCTCATGCTGGTCAAGACACGAGGCCTTATCCTTCGCAACACGCGCTATGGCGAAACCAGCCTCATCGTCGATATCTACACCCGCGAGCTGGGACTTCAGTCCTACATTCTCCAGGGTGCCCGCAAAGCCAGAGCCCGTATGCCGGCCGGCCTGTTCCAGGTCATGACCTTGCTCGACCTCGTGGTGTACCACCAGGACAAAGCCAGCCTCAAAAGGATCAAGGAAGCTTCAGTGGCCCATCACTACCGCCACCTCCAGCATGACGTCCGTCCGAATGCCGCCGGACTTTTTCTTATAGAGATGCTCCGGTCGGCATTGCCCCACCAGGAAATTCATCCCGGGCTTTTCGATTTTCTCGAAGAGGCCTTTTTAAAACTGGATGACGAAGGCACTCCTTTGACCGTCTCTCTTTTCGATACGCTGATCGAATTGACGGGATGGCTGGGGTTTCGTCCTGCGACGCCAACCAGCCGGGGGCCTGCCTTTTTTGATTTGCGGGAAGGAGTGTTTTGTCCACATCCCCCACCCTATCCCGAGTATCTGCTGCCCGAAGTGGCCGAACTCCTGGCAGAACGGTTGTCCGGCCATGCCCGATCCGTGTACGTGGCATCAGGTACCCGGCGATTGTTGCTCCAGGGTCTCGTCGATTATTTCAGGCTGCATCTCGACCATTTCAAACCGCCCCGTTCCACACCCATCCTGCATCAGGTACTCGCGTTGTAGGGCGACATTCCCTGCCATGGGATGGCCAAGCCGCCGTTCAATGCGGCAGCCGGTCGCGCATCAAACCGTACAACCAGGTACCCGCGACGGCACCGGCTATATACACGAGGACGATGGCAAATCCGTTGCCGACCAATACCCACATGGGTCCCGGACACGCACCGGTGATGGCCCAACCGATACCGAACAACGAACCGGCCAACAAATGCCGTTTGGTATTCACCGGCATCGGGGTGTAGGAAACTTCCTCGCCTTCCCAGGTCTTGATTCCGGATTTTTTGAGCA
>JAGFIW010000255.1 GCA_024103195.1 Saprospiraceae bacterium
TCGCGGACAGGCCAGGGTGTTTTCCACGACCACCGTCATCCGGGCACCCTGACCGGGTTGAAAAGCGCTGACATCCGGAGCATGCAGGTTGCCGGTCATGCCGTTTCGGACCCGGAGAGCAGCGAGCAGGTCCCGCCCTATCCCCAGGTAGTTGGTCGCATCGGAGCGGTTGGGAGTGAGTCCGATTTCAATGATCCAATCCTCCTTCAGTCCGAGAAATTGGGCCGCCGGGGTCCCGGGCATGGCGGCGGGATCCAGGACGAGGATGCCCTGGTGATCATGACCCAAACCCAGTTCGTCTTCCGCGCAGATCATGCCTTCGGAGTCCGCTCCTCTGATACGGCCTTTTTTGATCGTGAAGGGCTGCCCCTCCTTGTCCAGCACCTCTGCCCCCGCTGTGGCCACAAGCACTTTTTGTCCCGTGGCGACATTGGGCGCACCGCAAACGATGGAGAGGGGTTGCCCCGTGCCGGTGGATACCGAGCAAAGGCTCAACCGGTCGGCCTCGGGGTGCCGGGTACAGGTCAGCACTTCGCCTACGACAATACCGGCCAGTCCGTTATGGCCTGCCTGAAAGCGCTCGGCGCCCTCCACTTCCAGACCGAGGCTGGTGAGCAGGTCCTGGACTTCCAGGGGATCCAGGGCAATGTCGAGATAGCTTTGCAGCCAGTTGAGCGAAATCTTCATCGGGTTCTTATTGACGGGAAACCGCGCAAAGGTACGGACCGGAAGTGCGTATGGGCAAACCCTCGGGCATCAGGTTGCCATCTGGTGAATGCCATCCGTTGATGGAGGGAGACCGGTATCTTTCATAAACCGGATGGTGGCCCGGAAGTCGTCGCTGAGGATCCTGTCTTCATGGATGAAGGGCACCCGTTCCCGGTATTGGTCGACCAACTTTTGCAAAGCAGGAGATGTGTTGTCGGGCGCGCGGAATCCGAGTGCCTGGCTGGCACACAGCCATTCGATGGCCAGGACGGTCCGCGTGTTCTCTACGACTTTCCACAGTTTGGTGGCGGCATTGGCGGCCATGCTGACATGGTCTTCCTGCCCGTTGGAGGACACGATGGAGTCCACGCTGGCCGGTGTGCAATACTGCTTGCTCTGGCTGACGATCCCGGCGGCAGTGTATTGGGCGATCATCAGGCCCGAGTGGAGCCCGGGCTGGCTAACAAGGAAAGCCGGCAGCCCTCTTTTGCCGCTCAACAATTGAAACACGCGTCTTTCGGAAATGCTGCCGATTTCCGACATGGCGATCGCCAGGAAATCGAGGGCCAGTGCCACCGGTTGGGCGTGGAAATTGCCTCCGCTCACGATACGTCCCTCTTCCGGGAAGAAGGTAGGGTTGTCGGTGACGGCGTCGATTTCGCGACCGATAATGGCGTCGGTATAAGTCCAGGCATCCCGGGAAGCCCCATGCACCTGAGGGGTACAACGGAAGGCGTATGGATCCTGGACGGCCGGACGGGGTACCGCCGAGAGACCGGAACCCTGCAGCCATCCGCGCAGTCGGGCCGCCACCCCGATCTGGCCCTCCTGCCGGCGAAGCCGGTGCAGGGCCGGGTCCAGGGGAGACGGCTGGCAAAGAAACACGTCCCAGGACAACGCAGCAATGGCATCGGCCCATGCGAGCAGGGCCTTGCATTCCTCCACCGCCCACACGCCGTAGGCCGTGGAGAACTGGGTTCCATTGAGAAGGGCCAGTCCTTCCTTGGCGCCGAGCCGCAATGGTTGCAGACCCAGGAGGCGGTGGATCTCGGAAGCGGGCATCCGCCGGCCCTCATATTCCGCCTCGCCCTCTCCGATGAGGACCAGCGCCAGATGAGCCAACGGGGCCAGATCCCCAGACGCTCCCAGAGAACCCTGCTGGTAGATCACCGGACGGACACCGGCATTGTACAGTTCTGCCATCCGGGACACCGTCGCGGGACGCACCCCGCTGTATCCCAATGCCAGGTTGCGGATCTTGAGCCGGAAAATGAGGTCGGTGACCAACGGCGGCACCTCCTCTCCGGCCCCGCAGGCATGAGACAAGATGAGATTGCGCTGGAGGGCTTCCAGATCGGCCGCCGGAATGCGCACGTCGTGCAGATCGCCAAATCCCGTATTGATCCCGTAATAGACGGCATCCGGCCGGGCGATGAGCGCTTCAAAACGGCGATGGGACGCGCCCCAACGATCCAGGGCTTCGGGTCCGAAATGGATGGGGTGGCGGTGCAGGGAGGCCTGGAAAATCTCCGAGGCGGAAATATGGTCAACGTCCAGTCCTGGCATGGCAGTGGATTGGTGCGCTAAGGTAGGGCAAACGGATGGCGTATGGCGACCCGGGCAAACCTTTGACCGGAGGATGGTGTTTACCACCACCGGCACTGCTGTGCCGGACAAAGCGTACCTTCGAAACATGAACCAGGACCCGGAAGCCATGTCCCGTTCGCGCCCCGCACCGGATACCGATCAGGTCTCCGCCCGCAAATCCGACCATATCGACCTGGCCTTCAAGGCCCGTACGGAAAAGGGCGATCTGGATCCGCGCTTCCGGTACGAGCCCTTGCTGTCGGCGCATCCCGAACCCGGTTCCCTGCGACCATTCTCCTTTTTGGGGAAGACGCTGCATACGCCCATTTGGGTCTCGAGCATGACGGGAGGCGCCCGGCACGCCCTGCAAATCAATACAGCGCTGGCCCGCGCCTGCCGTACTTACGGAATGGGAATGGGTCTCGGATCATGCCGCGCACTGCTGGACAGTGATGCGCATCTCGCCGATTTTGACATGCGCCCGCTGATCGGACCCGACCTTCCGCTCTATGCCAATCTGGGCATCGCCCAGATCGAGGCTTTGCAGGACCGGGGAGCCGAAACGATGATCAGGGACCTGATCGACCGTCTCCAGGCCGATGGCCTGATTGTCCATCTCAATCCCCTTCAGGAGTGGTTTCAGCCGGAAGGCGACAGGTATCGCCGGGCCCCGCTCCACACACTGAGGCGTCTACTCGACCGGGCCGACTACCCGGTTATCGTCAAAGAGGTGGGCCAGGGCATGGGATTTGAAAGTTTGCGCTTCCTGCTCCACCTGCCGCTGGCGGCTGTGGATTTCGGCGCTGCCGGAGGCACCAATTTTTCCCTGCTGGAAAATCTGCGGCGGCAGGACGATCTGGGCATCCATTGGGCCCCTCTGGTGCGGGTTGGCCATGATGCCGCCACCATGACCTCATGGGTCAACCGCATCGCCGCCGAAGCCAACGGTCCCCTGCCCTGCCGGCAGGTCATCATTTCGGGCGGCATCGGAGATTTTCTCGACGGTTACCACCTCATCAGGTCCTGCTCTTTGCCTGCTGTGTACGGCCAGGCGTTGGCGTTGCTGCGGTATGCGCTCGATGGCGAACAGGCCCTCGATGCCTTTTTGCAGGCCCAGATCCGGGGGCTTGAGCTCGCCTATGCCTTTCTTCACCTCAACGAACCCCAGGCATGAGCACCGGCCGGTCCCACCCCATCAGCGGATTCAGCAAGCTTTCCAAGATCGGCAAGATCAAATGGCTGGTCGAGCATTTTTTCAGGGACCCGGAATCCGTCATGCGGGAACTCACCAGTTACTGGCACGCCAACGAGGAACAACAAAAAATCCTGGACGGCATCAGTGAAAACACGATCAGCAATTATCACCTCCCCTACGGAGTGGCGCCCAATTTCAGGATCAACGACAGGATGTATGTCGTCCCCATGGTCACGGAGGAGAGCTCTGTCGTGGCTGCCGCTTCGGCAGGCGCCAAATTCTGGCTGGAGAGGGGCGGATTCCGCACCGAGGTACTCGGCACCCTCAAAAAAGGGCAGGTGCATTTCTTGTGGTACGGTCCCCGGGAAAAACTGGAGGCGCTTTTCCCCGAGCTGGAAATCCGGCTGCGGAGCGAGTCGGCCGCGCACACCGGGCGTATGGAAGAACGAGGGGGCGGTGTGCGCCGCATTCGTCTCCTGCACATGCCCGCCGTGGAACCCGGCTATTATCAACTGGACGTGGACCTGCACACCTGTGATTCCATGGGGGCCAATTTCACCAATACCCTCCTCGAGTCCTTTGCGCAGTCGCTGACGGATTTTGTCGAGTCCCACCCGTCCTTCTCCCTCGAAGAGCGCGAGGTGGTGATCATCATGTCCATCTTGTCCAACTACACACCGGAATGTCTGGTGCGGGCCGAGGCCTCCTGTCCGATTGACGATCTCGGTACTTTCCCCAACGGCATGACGGCCGCGACGTTTGCCCGCAAATTCGAACTGGCGGTCCGGATCGCCCACCAGGACCCCTACCGGGCCGCCACACACAACAAAGGCATATTCAACGGGGTGGATGCGGTGGTCATCGCTACCGGCAACGACTTCCGCGCTGTGGAAGCCTGTGGCCATGCCTTTGCAGCGCGGGACGGGCAATACCGGAGTCTGAGCGACTGCCGGACGGAAGACGGACTGTTCCGGTTTTGGATGGACATCCCGCTGTCTCTCGGCACGGTGGGCGGCCTGACGGCGCTCCACCCGATGGCCCGCAGGTCGTTGGAACTGCTGGGTGAGCCGGACGCCGAAGCGCTCATGCAGATTGTCGCCGCCGTGGGATTGGCCCAGAATTTTTCGGCGCTGCGCTCGCTCGTCACGACCGGCATTCAACACGGTCACATGAAAATGCACCTGCCCAACATCCTGTTGGGTCTGGGGGCCACGGAAGCGGAGTGCGCCCGGGCCACCGCCTGGTTTCAGGACAAAACCGTCAGTTACCAGAGCGTAAGGGATTATCTCCTGCGGATTCGGCAGGAAGCCCCTACCTTAGCCGGGCGATCCTAGAAACTCCGGCCATTGTCCCAGTCCTCCCTATATGCGCACGGCAAGCTGCTCATCACCGGCGAATATGCCGTGCTGAAAGGCGCCGAGGCTTTGGCGGTGCCCCTGCGCAAAGGGCAGCATTTCACGTTCCGGAAAATGCGTGGCTCGGATCTGCATTGGAAATGCCTGAGACCCGATGGCAAGGAGTGGTTCAAAGGGGTCTTCTCCCTGCTGGATTTCAGTGCCCAGGAACACACGGATGCCGCCGTCGCGGCCGGAATCACCCAAATCCTGACGGGTATCGCGCGGCAGAATCCCGATTTTCTGGCCGACTGGAAAGGGCAGGCTGTCGAATGCCGCCTCGAATTCGAACCCGAATGGGGTCTGGGCAGCAGCGCCACCCTGGTCCATGCCCTCGCCGAATGGGGAGAGGCCGATCCCTGGACCCTGCTGGAACAGACGTTTGGCGGATCGGGATACGACCTCGCCTGTGCCGGGGCCGACGGACCTCTCCTGTACCAAAGCACCGAGGAAGAAATCCGGATCACTCCCTATGAACTGGAGTGGCCTTTTCGCGACCAACTCTTGCTGGTATGGTCCGGGCGCAAAGAAAATTCGAGGGATTCCATCCGGCAACACAGCGAAGCCCTGGCCAAGTGGTCAGCCGCCGACACCCGGGCATTCACCTCGCTGACCGACACCATCGCCGGAGCGACCGACCTGGATATTTTCATCGGGGCCATGCAGGAACACAACCTTCGCCTCTCCACCCTGTTGAACAGGGAGCCGGTTCCCCATTTTCCTGATTTCCCTGGCCTGATCAAACCCCTGGGCGCCTGGGGAGGAGATTTTTTTCTGGCCGCCTCTGCCATGGGCGGG
>JAGFIW010000264.1 GCA_024103195.1 Saprospiraceae bacterium
CGGCGCCAGCCTAATTATAATCCCATGAACAAATTCGACTGTTTGTATGATCATCTTTCGATCACGATACAAAAATGAACATAGCGGCTTGCCCCCACAAATACAAAAAAACGAAATTGTGAATGGATGTTTTAATATATGGTATTTATGTAATGGATAAATAGCTTAATATCATAATTATATGACATTAATTTGATCTATTTGTAGTCATTTGTGAAAACAATTTGATCAAAGGGGGGCTCTTTAGGCCTGATTGGACTCAAATTTTTTCAATTTCGCACAACGGAATACCCATGATGGATACGCCAGGCACCTTAATTTGGATAGGCATACGCCCCGGAAGGAAAATGCCGCTCATCTCCCTGATGGAAGCAGACGCTATTGCCGGTTCCGGTTTGGCGGGTGACCATTACCACACGCCAGACGGCAAACGGCAGATCACGTTGATTCGGGCAGAGGATCTCGAAGGGGCAGGAAAGGCCTTGTCCCGTGGCCCCGTGGATCCCGGCCTGACCAGAAGGAATCTGGTGGTTCGCGGGTTGCCGGGAATCCTTCCCGAAGGCAGCCATCTTCACCTGGGAACCTGCTTGTTGGAAATCAGTGGCCCTTGCCATCCCTGTCACCGAATGGACGAAAACCTGGGTGAGGGAGGGCTGAAAGCACTTGCCGGAAAGGGAGGTATGACAGCCCGAATCATCAGCGGAGGTACCATTAAAGTAGGGGATCAGGTGAGGTGGGTCCACCCAAGCATCTGAATCCAGACCGGCGACCATTGAAGAAAAGCCCGAGTGGACAACAACGAAGCTTTCACCAGTGTTACACTATCACCTGTTCTGAAGCGGGATTTCCACTTTGGGCTGGGGAACACCGATTACATGGTCTAAGTTACTGACGGGTGAAACGCGTATCCTTACCACTCATATTCCTGGCAGGCTTCCAATTGGCGTCATGCAGTCAACAGCCCGGCGAAGGTGCTTCATATGTCAAGAATAATCAACATCTCACCAAAACCATGGACATGGATACACAGGGACTTCAGGTGGCTACGTTGGGAGGAGGTTGTTTTTGGTGTCTGGAAGCAGTTTTTCAGGAATTGAAAGGTGTGTACAAGGTAGAATCCGGATATGCCGGAGGTGAAACATCCAATCCCACCTACAAGACCGTATGTTCAGGGACCACCGGACATGCGGAGGTGGTCCAGGTCCATTTTGATCCTCAAACGATACCTTATTCTGTCATTTTGGAAGTCTTCTGGTCGGCCCATGACCCGACTACGCTCAACCGGCAAGGAGCCGATCGGGGTACACAATACAGGTCCATCATCCTGTGGCATGACGATGAGCAACGTCAAACGGCAGAAACCTCCGCCAGAAATGTAGCCGCTGCGCTATGGGACGATCCGGTCGTAACGGAAATCGCACCCTTTGAGCGTTTCTATCCGGCTGAGGCTTACCATCAGGATTATTACCGTCTGAATACGGGGGCACCCTATTGTCAGGCGGTCATCTCCCCCAAACTGTCCAAATTCAGGGAGCGATTTCAACACCTGCTGAAATAAGTCAGGGCGACTTGGGTGCCGGCCTGACCGAGCAGATGATCCTTGCGTCATGCGTTATGGAACTCATCCGGGAATCCACCAGCTGGATCCTTTGTTTTTCCACAACGGCTGACCGGACGAACAGCGCGTGATTTGACGCCTTTCTGCGGTCCATTTCCAGGCCTTATCTCGATGTACTGAAGACAAGACTTCCCGCATTCGCGCCACCCTGGTCCGTTCCTCCGCGGGTGAGGTGATGCGGCACACGCCATGGCGGAATCCATACCTGCACGTCATTGGCCGTGCAGGAAGGTATAGCGTCAGCGCTATCTGGATACTTGGCTATCGAATTCCACCAGTGGTGAGGACGAGGACCGATTATGGCGCACCGGGTACTCCTCAAAGACCGTAATGCCATGCCATTACGAAAAACCTGTACCGAAGGCGGGACTCGAACCCGCACGCCATTGCTGACACTAGATTTTGAGTCTAGCGCGTCTACCATTCCGCCACTTCGGCTACTAAGGAAGTGCAAATATGACGTATTTCCCCGATTCCTGAAACCTGACTGTTTCGGGTGGCCCCATTTCAATTTTCCCAGAGCTGGTCCAGATGAAAATCCGAGTTCCATGCCGACAGCAGTTTGCCATGGCAGAATTCGACCTCGTCCTGGCCTCAACGGTACTAGACATTAGGGCATAAAGCCCTGAAGGATCAAAGGGAGGGATGGGATTTTCGAATCCGCTCGAGATACCTTGTTTTGAGGAAATAATCCCGGATCACGGACAAATCGGAGGACTGACCGTCATCATACCTGTCCATAAATGGTTGGATTTCCTTGCGCAGTGAATCCTGAAGGTGGTCGATTTGGGCCATTACTTCATCCAGGTCTTCAGCACTGGTTGTTTGTTCTCCCAGGATTTCCTGCCATTCCATGACTTCAGCCAAAAAATCGGCGGGAAGCCGAGCCTGGCCTTCTTCCGGCATGCATCCTTCCAATTCAAGGATATAGGCCAACCGGCGGTGAAAATCGCTCAATGTGTGATAGGCCTGGTTGTTGAAAGCGGACCAGGCTTCGACTTTCTCCTGAAGTGCCTTTAGTCCTTGTTGATGAAGGTCAGGATGGAAGTCCCGGCTGCGCGCCACAAAACGACGTCGGAGGTCAGCGGTATCAAGGGAGAATCGACGGTCAATACCAAAATAAGCAAAGTAGTCCATGGGTCATTTCTGAAACAAGCGCAGCACGTCAAGGCCGTTGGCATACAACACAAGACCAATGACGAAGATGAAACCGGCCAATGTGGCATATTCCATCACTTTGTCACTTACCTTCCTTCCGGTCACCACTTCCCAAAGCAAAAAGAGGACATGTCCACCATCCAGAGCGGGGATGGGCAACAAATTCATGAAGGCAAGGATCAGGGAAAGAATGGCCGTCATCTGCCAGAAGTCCACCCAGCTCCAATAGGACGGGAACATGTCGCCGATGGTGATGAATCCGCCCAAACTGTCAGAAGGATTGATCCTTCCGCTAAACATCTGGCCGAAGGCGCGCAATTGGGTGACCAGAAACTGCCAGCCGCGGGCCACCCCGGCAGGCAAAGCCTGAACAAGACTGTATTGCTGGGTCTCCACTTGCATGTAATGATCTTCCCGATACGGGGCAACACCAATGGTTCCCTCCGGCGTGGTCGTCATTTCCAGCGTGAGTGCCTTCTGGCCTCTTCGGATGCCCACCTTAATCGTTTGGCCGGGCATCTGCCGGACGCGTTGCTGGAAATCCTGAAAATATGGTGTAGGCTCTCCATTGAGATCGAGAATCTCATCGTTGACCTGCAGACCGGAGGAAGCGGCCGGACTGCCCTCCACCAAAGCAGCCACCTTGAAAGGTATCCGTACAGAGAATAAGGGCATTTTCTGTTTGGCAAAACCGGCCAGCCGTGAAGGGGCATCTTCGGGAAGGGGAATCTCGATCTCCGAACCCGATCTTTCGACCGTCAGTGTACGGGCATTGTGAATGAGGATTTCCTTCAGAACGATACCGTCGTTGAACTTGTCGAAAGAGAGATCGCCAACCTTCAGAACCTTGTCCCCATCCATCAATCCCAATTCCCGGGCCATTTCCGAGGTGGCAATGCCATAGCGGGCTTCTTTGGCCGGCAGATATTGTTCCCCCCATACGTATAGCATCAAACCGAATATGAGGAAGCCGAGCAGGAAGTTGACGGTCACACCTCCCAGCATGATGACAAGCCTTTGCCAGGCGGGTTTGGAGCGAAATTCCCTGGGTTGGGGTTCCCCTTTCATTTGCTCCTTGTCCATACTCTCGTCAATCATGCCCGAGATCTTGACATAACCCCCCAAAGGGATCCAGCCTATGCCATATTCGGTGTCACCCACCTTTTTCTTGGCCAGTGAAAACCAGGGATCGAAAAACAAGTAGAATTTCTCTACACGGGTCCTGAACCAGCGCGCCGGGAGGAAGTGTCCCAGTTCGTGAAGTACAATCAGAAGAGAAAGACTGGCGAGCAGTTGGGTGACCTTGATCAGAATTTCCATTACAGAGGGCTCAGCCGGACAGCCCGGCAGCGCAAAGGTAGGGTTTTCAAAGGTGCCCGTATGACCTTACCTGGACGTCAATAGGACCCGGAATCCGTTAATTTGCAGAAAAACCGAGATGACATTGGTCTATTGCCCGGATGTGCATGACAGTTTGGCTTTTCCCGATCCTGACGAATCCCGGCACTTGACCCAGGTACTTCGCAAGCGGAAGGGCGACAAGGTTGGGGTCACCGATGGAAAGGGGAGTGGTTGGCTGGCTGTGTTGGAAGATGCGGGACGCAACAAGGTGGTCCTCCGGTTGACGGAAATTGTAGCTCCACCACAGCATTGGGGGTTCCATTTGCATGTGGCGGTGGCTCCTCCCAAACAAGGGGCTCGTCTCGACTGGATGCTGGAGAAATTGACGGAAACCGGGGTTGACCGGATTACCCTGTTGCGTTGTGCCAGAAGTGAACGTACACATTGGCGATACGACCGGTTGCAACGCCTCCTTGTTTCCGCCATGAAACAGTCCATGCAATTCCGACTGCCTTTCCTCGACGCCGTCGAGAGGTCCTTTGAGGACTTTCTGGCTGAACCGTACCTGCCCTCCACCTTAAAGCTGCTGCCTACCTGTGATTGGGGCAACTTACCCATTCTCTCATCCGTTTATAAACCTGCACCGGCCACAGTTGTGCTTATCGGTCCCGAAGGTGATTTTTCATCCCAGGAAGTGGAGGCTGCCCGAAATGCCGGGTTTCAACCCGTTTTGCTGGGTAACAACCGTTTGAGGACGGAAACGGCAGGGCTCGTTGCTTGTGTCCAAATCCATACGTTGCATGAGGCAGTATCTTAATATACTTGGGCTTTTCGTATTGGCAGTCTTTGGCATCATTGGCGCCACCCGGGCACAAACGCCGGCAGGAATGAAACTTGCCCTCCTCAAATACAGGGGTGGGGGAGATTGGTACGCCAATCCATCAGCATTGACCAATTTAGCCGGTTTCTGCAACCGTGAATTGGGGACTGCGCTCGATACGGATTATGCTACGGTCGATGTGGGTAGTGTGGAGATCTTCAACTACCCGTTTTTGCATATGACCGGACACGGGAACGTGGTCTTCAGCGAATCGGATGCCCAAAATCTGAAGCGGTACCTCCAGGCTGGCGGGTTCCTGCATGTGGATGACAACTATGGTATGGATCCTTTTGTAAGACCCGCACTCAAACTGGTTTTCCCCGAACAGGAACTGGTAGAACTTCCCTTTGACCATCCCGTGTATAAAGCGGCTTTCCCGTTCTCGTCGGGATTGCCCAAAATTCACAAGCATGACGACAAGCCTCCGCAAGGATTCGGGCTCTTTTGGGAGGGTCGATTGGTTGTTTTCTATTCGTATGAATGTGATTTGGGAGACGGGTGGGAGGATCCGGAGGTCCACAATGACCCTCCCGAAGTAAGGCGTTCAGCCCTTCAAATGGGGGCCAATCTCGTGAAATATGCTTTCAACCAGTAGGTCCTTGTCCGGAGGCCCGGCCAAACCGGCAGAATGTCGTCAATCCCGGGTTAATCGTGGAGGTGAAGCGCGCCCCGTCTGACATAGGGGCGAAGGTTGAGCCAAAACCACACAAACAAATAGAGAATGAGTGATGACCCCATTGTCACGAAAGAGAGGTAAATGAAATATACACGCACTCTTCCGGCGGCGATGCCGGCCTTTTCACCGATGTAGGAGCATACCCCAAACGCGGACCTTTCAAGAATGGCTCTGAAATCCATAACGCGCACAATAACGTGTAAAAGTAACATGTCCGGCCGTAATCAGGTTCCCGTCCGAAAGGCAACCCGGCGGCCAGGAGTGGAGAACCAACGGGGCTTGAACTGCCTCAGCGGTTTCTGATGTTCCCGGGACAGGGCCGGCAGCCCGGGAATGGGCGTTGCCATCCGGTTGAACGGATGGTACGGTTTTGGGATGGCCCCGGTCAGGAGCAGGGACCGGAGGGCCAATGGGGGGATGGCCTCTATCCCGTCAGGCAGGATAGGGTGAAGATGGTTGCTGCCGGGAAAGGCAAGGCAACCATTGAGCATCCTGATCACGTAGAGTCAACGAGCCGGAAAGCAGACTAAGCCCGCCCGACGGACCAGGCAGGCTTAGTCAAATTGGTGTTTCCATCCGGCTTCACCGGGGGTTTACAGAGAAACCATGAGGCCTATCAGACCGATGCCCATGATAAACATGACGGCGATGCGGTCCTTGATCTTCTGAACCTGGGTAGATTCCAGATCAGCCAGGATTCTCTGTACTTCCTGGGGAGTCGGCTCTGGGTAAATGTCAAGATGAACCATGTTCATGGGATTTGGTTCGAAAAAGGGATTACAATCGATGCCAGGATGCCAAAAGCCAATCATCCTTACAACAACACAAATATAGGGTGAATATATATAAGTACAAAATCAATCCGTAAAAAAGATGGAAAAAATTTCTATTCAACCATTATACAAATGTAAAGTACTGATAAATAATTTAATATGAAGTAATTTTGCTTTACATGCTATCTGGTCTTATGTGTTTACATATGTTGGAAAGCGGGGCGTCGGGGCAGATTTCGCCCTGTTCAGGCAGCACTATGCTGAGCCAAGATGCCAAAAAGGCCACCCTTGGGAGGTGGCCTTTTTTACGGGTTATTCAAGCGGGCGATGGAATCAGTGCCGGCGCGGAGGCCTGCGGTCACCGTTGCCACGGTGATGGGGCCTGTCCCTGTCGCCTTCCCTCCGGGGTTCGGGCATGCCTTCCGGCCGCTCCAAAAGGGCTTTGGCACTCAACCGGAATTTGCCGGTCCTCTCGTCGATTTCGATCAACTTGACGCGTATCGAATCCCCTTCTTTCAGCACATCCTCTACTTTCTCCACCCTGGCGTAAGAAATCTCGGAAATATGCAAGAGTCCGCTTTTTCCGGAAAACTCGACGAAGGCACCATACGGCTGCAGCGAAACGACCTTGGCGTCGAACACATCTCCGACTTCCGGCTGGTAAGCGATGCTTTTGATCCGGGCAACGGCTTTGTCGATATCCTCCTTGTTGCTGGAGGCGATTTGGACATATCCCTTGCCATCCCTTTCCTCGATATTGATGATCGTTTTGGTGATCTCCTGCATCTCCTGGATAATCTTGCCACCCGGACCAATGACGGCACCAATGAAGGATTTGTCAATGATCAATTCGACAATCCGCGGGGCATGTGGCTTGAGATCCTCACGAGGCACCTCAAGCGTCTTGGCCATTTCCCGAAGGATATGCAAACGTCCTTCCCGGGCTTGTCCAAGCGCTTTTTCCAACTGTTCGTAAGGCAATCCATCAATTTTGATGTCCATCTGGCAGCCGGTGATACCCTTCTCTGTACCGGTCACTTTGAAATCCATGTCGCCCAGGGCATCTTCATCACCCAGAATGTCGGAAAGGATAGCCACTTTGCCCTCTTCGGCAATCATGCCCATGGCAATACCTGCCACCGGCCGCACAATCGGAACCCCACCGTCCATCAGTGCCAGGCATCCGCTGCAAACGGTTGCCATCGAAGAACTTCCGTTGGATTCCAGGATATCGGACACGATGCGCACGGTATATGGAAAGTCGGAAGGCATGATCTTTTTGAGAGAACGCCCTGCCAGGTTGGCATGACCGACTTCTCGGCGGCCCGGTCCTCTGC
>JAGFIW010000180.1 GCA_024103195.1 Saprospiraceae bacterium
CTGTTTCTGGATGGAAGGCGTATAGTGATCCCATATTATTCAAAACAAGGAGAACGCCTTCTTCGATTACCATATCTCCTGTTTGCATGAATCCCTTGTCTGGTAATTCTTTTTGCCAGATGAGATCACCCGTAGTGGCATCCAGGCATGCCACTGATGTACTTGTGGGAGCTACGATTATTTTATTATTTACAATTATTGGAGCTTGCCATTTTCCATCAGCACCGTAAAATTCACGAATCCATTCAATTTGTTTATTATTTAGGTTATATGCAAAATAATTCGACTTTGAGTTATCCTGATTAAATCCTTTGCCAATGAAGATTAATATTGAATCTTTATAGTGATTTATTGTTAAGCATGGCATTCCAAGTAAGAGATCATAGTTATCAGGATCTGTATATTCTAAAAGAACCTCATTAATTTGTGGATAATTTAAGTCTCTCCTAAATAGAAATGATTTCTTTGGATTTTGATCTATGGTTCTGCCTCCATAATATATATTGTTATCGATAATAGCAGAGCTTGGATCACTCCATACATTTTCTGGAACCTTGGTTACATCCCATATGACGCTTCCATTCATGGGATTTATGGCGTATATATGGAAGTTAAATGTTAGTATTAATGAATTGTTATAATTGTGTTTGGTTCCATAGTGATGAAGAACTGCTTTATCTGATTTATTATACAGTTGCTCCCAAATTTTTTCACCTGTTAATGAGTTGTTGCCATTGACTATTGAAAATAATCCGTCATCACTGAGGTAGCTTGTAATTAATACGTCGCCAATTGTAAAGGGGGTTGTACTTACTGATCTATTTGACTTTAGATGGAATGGCTGATTCCACTTTAGTGAATAATTTAATTTGATTGAATCAATACCAGTACAGTTGCATGGATCAACAGCACATGGGTTAAAATTATTTTGGATGTCTGATTTATTGCATGATAGCAATATAATGCAAGCCAGGAGTGCAAGCGTTTCCATGATTATTGTTTTCATAGTATTGGAATTATTGGGGAGGAAGTAACTCTTCCTCCCCTTTTGAAGGTGGTTATTTGGATTTTAGATTAAACCAACCATTCATCACACTCGGATTGTCAAAAAGCATTGCCAATGCCATCCTTGTTTCTTCAGAATTTCTCATCTGCATATGTGATGTTGACGGTAAAATTTGCAAAAAGCCAGCGCCAGGAAAATTTATTGCGGACTCAGCTAGTACAATGCCATCAGATGGTTTCAGTTCCTTATCCATCTCTATGATGGCCTCGGTAAAACATTTGATCTTGGGATCGGGATTGGAGGGACTGCAATCTTCCTCCTTGTCCACGGTTTTTTCCTCATAAAATTCCTCCATGTTACCATCCGCATCAAAGATGATTCCCGAGCAAGTGCATTTGTAACCTTTGACTACCGGTTTCAAGGTCTCGGAGCCTATCAGTGTCCGCCAGGTCTGGTCGATATTCCTCATCCAATCGTAGCCTTGCTTGTACAAACCGCTTACCCATTTTTGGTTGTTAGCCTGGTTAAGGTGATACAATGCTTTGCTCATGAAGTTGGGTTTGTTCTTGAAGAAATGGAATCTTTCCATGTGATAGGTTTGCCAGGATTTGTGCTCCTCCATGTAATGGCGGTATTGCTCCATGATCCCTTTCGCGAGTTGGACCGTTTGATTCTCGGGTTCCGTATTGGCACCAAAAAAGTCATACGCATTCGGACTCACGTGTTGGTAGTGGTACGTGCGCCAGAACATGTCCCCTGAATTGAAGGAACCATCCTTAATGCCATAAAAGGCTACCTTCCGTGATGATGTTTGCATGGCATTCAGTTCGTCAATGGCAGGTCCTCCTACCTTGTACGTAGCGGCCATTGTTCCTTCCTTTACCGGTTGACCCAGCAGGGACCCCAAGCTAAAATTGAGGATGGCAGGAACCACGTTACAGAATTCTTCACGCAATCCTTCCACAATTTCTTCTTTTGCCAACGGGATTTTCTTCTTGAAAAGGGTCATTCCCAAGAATTTTACCTTGAATACCGGTATTTTCTTCTCCAGTTTGGATAGGTATTCATACAGTTGAATTGGTGCCAAAGCATCACAGGCCTCCTGCATCATGTTAGCTGCGCGTGTCTGCCCATTGGCTTCCACTTCCAACACACTGTTGACAATACGCGCTCCCTGGTGGGGAGTACCAAATGTCACCAGTCCATGGAAAGCTCGCTTGCGTTCGCTGTTATCGTAGAAGTCATCAAGGTAGCGGCCTACCAGGCCTCCTTGACTGTGCGCGATCATGTAATTTCGCTCCCAATCCTTTTCCTTTTGAAGTTCAACATCGGCGTTGAATTGGGACTGATCCACCAGACTGAAGGCGGCCTGTTTGAGGTTGGCATAATCCAGGTTGTATTCGGGGAGTTTGCTGATGACTTGCCTTGCCGGGAAGCCGGGAGCACCTTGTTCGGTTGCGAGAGAGGCATTGATCCAACTTTCGCTGCTGCCGCCCAATCCATGCAACCAGTACACAAATGGCTTTGTATTTTCTACCGCAGGAGGATCGCTTTCGGGTACAGGGTCTCCATCGAAGTAGAATACAGGGGGGATCATGTTTTGATCGCCGTGATCAAACCAAATGTTTTGAGGGCCATTGGGTCCCGAAGGTCCGATTTCGTTGATCTGGGCGAAAAGCGTTTTCGTACAGACCGAAGCAAAAAAGGATATGATGAGCAGTTGGATGATATTCGTTTTCATGACAATAAATTTAAGGGGGTGATCAGATTTTTACAAAAGTGGCTGAGTGATGGCCACCATTGGAAGTTCGCACAGAGAGCAGGTATGTTCCCGGGTGCAGTTGGGAGACCGGAATCATGATCTGTTCCTTGTCGCCGGAGCGTTTCCAGGTACCGACAAGGGAGCCCCAAACCGAATACAGTTGGATTTCTATCGGTTGGTCGGATTCGATCCCGCGAACAAGGAGGAAATCATGTACCGGATTGGGGAACAACTCCAGGTTTTCTGTACCAAAGGTGATTGTACCTTCCCGCGGTTCCGCGTTCTTTTCCCGTACGATCTCGTAGTTGCTGTATTCGGATCGTGTTTCCTCAATGATCGTCACTCCTGCATAGGTTTGACGAGGGGTACGGACTGTGCGGCTATTCAGTACAATCGAACCATCCGCAAAACGGCGGTAGACTTCCCGGACTGTTGAAGTGAGGCCATTGTCGGAAGGTTGTTCGGTCAGGACCGTCATTTGTTCCGGCAAATAGGTGGTGGAGGAGGCATCACTGTCCGACTTGATCGTGATGGAGGTACCCTGTGTTTCGACCAGTTCGGATGGAAGGGAAGATACCCAGGTATCCAGGCCAGAGAAAGGGTCAGGTGTCAGCAAGGAGGGATTATCCTTGTATTCCAGGCCTTTTTCCTGGATCCACCCGGCGGCGGTCTCGTCATAAGGTGTTTGAATGAGGATTGTTCCGTCCGGCAAATAAGTGGTTATTCCA
Organism: Saprospiraceae bacterium; assembly: GCA_024103195.1. Classification (GTDB taxonomy): domain Bacteria; phylum Bacteroidota; class Bacteroidia; order Chitinophagales; family Saprospiraceae; genus JAGNXB01. Next base: position 3,497 of record JAGFIW010000180.1, read on the forward strand.
TTTTCAGATGTTACGGAGCGGTACCCGATTTCCTGCTCCTTGGTTCTGTTACCTGCCACGTAGATGATTTCTGTTTCATCTGTCAGATTGCCATCCGGGGAGACGGCAATGGTCCGTGTCTGGATTTCTTCAAAGGGAAGCATGGTGGAAAGGTCATGCTGGGTGAGGAGGGAAATGTCGGTACCAAGAGGTACACTGAAGGCTGTACGTGTTCGTACATCGTACCGGAGGGACGATTGGGCATGTACTGTGAGAGTGAGCATGCCCAGGAGAGCGGCCAGCAGGGATTTTTTGATGCCAGGTGCCGCTGGATGGCATGCGTGGTTGTGAAAAGACGTGTTCATGATTTGTTGCGTTTGTAGTTTGACCAAATTGCCTCTTCCTGGCCGGGGATCGGGCGAAATACCATCTGAATCAGATACAGGCAAAAGTAATGGGAGGTACAGCCGGCGTCAACCCCTCAAATATTCGCCACACGGGAATTCAATAAAATTTTTCCCGATATGTTAAAAATCTATTCGTAAAATCCGGATTATTCGCTATTATTGCGAATTGGGCACAGTTTTTCGCAAAAATTGAGAAAACAGAAGTGATCTCAGGTTCTAATTTTCACAAATGGAAAAAATTTACAAAGACCTCCAAAAGGAACGGTTTGAATGGCTCCGCCGGATAGTGGAACCTACCGGCATTGATCTCGTCAAGGTCCTGGCGGGATTGCTGGGTATCGGAATCAGCACCGTTTACCGGCGACTGGACGGAACCACCCTGCTGGATGTCCGTGACATTCAATTGATTCAGAGGCATTTCCAACTACCCCCCGATTTCTTCACGTCCTACCCCTCCCCATATGTCCAGTTCATGTTTCCCTCCATCCGTCACCAGCCGGAGTCCATTCAAACCTTTCTTTCACCCATCCACGAAAACCTGAAGACCCTTCGTGGATTGCCCCAGCCCTATATTACCTATTCCAGCAGCGAGATCCCCTTTTTCCATTACTTCCATTTTCCCGAGCTCGCCTACTTCAAGTTTTTCCTGTGGGGCGGTATGGTATGGAAGATCCCGGCTTATCGCGATCAGGTATTCAATCCGGCTTTTATCCGGCAGTTGGACCAACAGGGATTGCCGGCCATTTTAGGCGGAATGTTGGGTATCTATCAGGATATTCCCAGCACCGAATACTGGTCGGTCAACATCCTGGACAACACCATGAACCAGATCCGATTTCAATACGAGTCCAGGAGATTACCCGATCGCGAACTGGCCTTGTCGCTGATGGATCAGCTATGGGAAATGATCCGTTTGATGGAGCGCCAGGCGGTAGAAGGTGTCAAATCGGGGACTGATACCGGATTCTCGCTATATCACAATGAAATCACCCACACCAACAACACCATTTTGGTCACCTCCGCCTCCCGGCCGGTAGGTGTATTTGTTACCTACGACAACCCCAACTTCATGTATTCGCAGGACATCACGCTGGTCGGTTATACCCAGGAGTGGTTTAGGAAGCTGGAGGAAGGATCTACCGTCATTGCCCGCGCGGGTACACGTCAGCGAACGCGTTTCTTCAAGGAATTGGAGAACCGCTGGTCGGAAGCCCGTGCCAGGCTGACTTAAAAGCCAGTCCTCCTCAGTACAGGGTGACATCCCCTTTGAGGACGGCGATCTCGCCGTTGTCCATCACGGCCTCGATGACCCAAACGAACACGGCGGGATTCATCAGGCGGCCCTGGTGGCGGCCATCCCAGCCGTAGGCGGCATCGTCGGGCGGGAAATGAGCGGCGGAGAATACCTGATTGCCCCAGCGGTCGTAGATGGCCATATACCGGATTTCCTGTACCGACCCCGGTTTGGTGTACGGGAAAAAGCGGTCGTTGATGCCGTTGCCATGTTCGGGGCTGAACACATTGGGCACATAAATGCGGGGGTCGTGGTCGATCAGCACCTGGATCAGGGCGGAGGCCTCGCAGCCGTCGGCGGTGTGCACCCATACCCGGTGCTGGAGGGCCAGCGGGGCGTGGCTGAACCACACCAGCGGATCGGCGGTGGGCGTCAGCCACAGCAGGGGGTCCCAGATGACGGTGTCAATAGCCGTGGCGGGGAAATTGGTGGTCAGCTCGATGCGTCCCGAGTCGCCATACACGACCCATACCTCATCGGGTGCGGTAAGGACGAGGTCCTGGCGGTCGGGCATCACGAGGGAGGAGTCGTAGCGGCACCCCAGGGCGTCGATGACGGTCAGGGGCCAGGTGCCGGGGGGCAGGAGGAAGGAGGCGCCGCCGGGGTGCATCATGCTGTCGAGCAGGAAGGCATAGGGCGGGGTGCCGCCACTGGCACCGAGGAGGAGGACCTCCCCTTCGGCACGGCGGCAGCCGGGGGGTGTGAGCGTAGTGAGGGCGCCGTCAGGGATGTCCTGCACAAGGACAACAGTATCGGCATGGCGGCAGCCGTTGGCGCTGTCGGTGACCTCGAGGCGGAAGGCGCCCGGGGCGGTAGCGGTGGCCCGGGCCTCA
>JAGFIW010000273.1 GCA_024103195.1 Saprospiraceae bacterium
TGCCGGTTTATGCCGGGCTGAATCTTTCCCTCATGGCTTTCGAGCAACACCGCCGACGCTACGACCTGGTCATCGGCGGCTTCGAACAGGAGTACCGTCTTCGTGTGGCCTCCAACCTCTTTTCCGCCTATACCGGAATCCGGATCATGCCGGGCAACGGACCATTGCGGCCTTATGCAGAAGGTTTGATTGGCCTGAAAAATTTCTTTCGCACTTCCCGGCTGGATCTCAGGGACAATTTTTCCTTCGAATGGAATGAAGTGGACAGCGACAACGACGGCAATTGGGCGCTGGGTTATGGCGGGTCTGCCGGATTGATGTATTTCTTCGGCGCTTCCGGTGTTGCGCTGGACCTGAAGTGCTCCTACCTCGCCGGCCAACCAGTGGATTATTATCAGATCAAAGCCGACATTGACCCCGTCGAATTCGAAGAGGACCCCTTCAGTGCCTTCGAGAAAAAACGCTCCGCCACCCACATGTTGATCCCGCAGGTGGGTGTTGTGTTCCGCTTTACATCACTGACCGAGGAGCAACGCTCATTGCAGGGTCTTGGCGACTGACCGAAATGATTGGATAGATCAGGGCCGCCCGGCCGCCTGACGAAGCAGTCTGAATAATTCCGCCTCATCCCCGGGGCGGAATTTTCGTTTGTGTCCCGTAATCTCTCCCTGGGCATTCAGGAAGAAGGTCTGGGGCAAACCGTTCAATCCTCCCGGCAGGATTCGACTGAACTCCCGGTGCAGATCCACGAATGCCGGCCATGGCCATTGCTGTTCACTCACCCTTTGTTCGACTGCCGCATAGTTTTTCGGAAAATCCGTAGAGATGGCAATCAATTCAAAATCAAGGCTGTCTTTCCACGAACCGTACACCTTGCGAAGGGCTTCGAGTTCCATGCGGCAGGGATAACACGTCGTCAACCAGAACAGCAGAATGACCGGCTTTCCTGTGGGCAGGACTTCCGAGGAGACCACCGTATCCCCCTGTACCGTCCTCATGGGGATGTCGTGCGGATAAATGCCGTTGATCTTGTCGGCAGGCCTGGCGTGATCGATGTAATAATGAGGTTCCCTCGACGTCAATGGCGTCTCCTTCCCTTCCTGGGCAAGTATCCCGTAAGGCACCGACATGCCCATCAACAGAACCGTCAGGATGTGCATCTTTCTCATTGTTGCTGTTCGGTTTGGTCTAGTTGGTCAAGGGCCGATTTGGCATCTTCCCAATCCGGTTCAAGGATCAAGGCTTGCTCGAAATCCCGGCGGGCGCCCACCGGGTCCCCCGACCACAGACGGGTATTGCCCCTGGCCAGATAAGCGCGGGCGTGCGTAGGGTCCATCTTGATGGTCAGGTCAAATTGTTCGGCGGCTTTTCGAAGGCTGTCCCTTTCCAGCCACAGGATCCCGCTGTTGAAATAGGCATCCACATATTGGGGGACGTGACCCGCAAGTTGGCGATACACTTCCAGGGCGCGATCGATTTCATCCCGGTCCTGGTGGTATTCCGCCAGCGCATGCCAGGCTGGGGCATTCATCGAATCCAGCTGTACGGCCCGCTCGAAATAGGACAAGGCCCGGGCATCTTTTTTCTTGTGGAGCAATTTGCCGCATTCCACCCAGGCGTCAATCAAAAAAGGGTCCTGGGCGGTAGCCGTCTGAAACGCCTTGATCGCATCTTCGGACTTGCCCTCATCGCGCAGGATCATCCCCTTCCAAAACCAGGCATCCGCATTGAGCGGCTCCCGGGAAAATATCTGCTCCAGCGTCCTTTCGGCCCCTTTCGTCATGGTCAGGATATACTGAAACTCCGTGAGCTTCAGGAGGGTAGGTGTATGGCCGGGAAAACGTGCCGCCGCCGCGTACATGGTGTTGAGTGCCATGCGCGAGTTGTAGTAATCCAGGTAGGCATCCGCCAACAGGTGCCAGGCATCAACGTATTGGCTGTCCAACCGAATGGCCTCCTTGAGATCCCCTATGGCCTGGTCAAATCCTTCATATCCCATGTAGGCTTTGGCCCGGGCCAGATAAAGGGTCGGGTCTTCCGGAGAGGCTTCCAGCCGCTCCGTGGCCCGGTCAATGTCGGGATAGCCGGTAGCGGTCTTTTCCTCCTTCCCTTCCCCGGATGGCTGGCAAGCCGCCAACAGAAGGAACGGAAATATCAGGATTCCCGGGACAATTCGCTTTACATTTCGCATACCGGCATCAAAGTTGCTGCTTTTTGTGGACCCTGTCAGCTTTGGGCAGGGCAAAACCTCAAAACTGCCGCAGACGGGCATTCTTCGCCCATACGGACAGCATTCTTAACGCCCTGTGCGTTAAAACCTGTATATTGTCAGCCGGATTACATTTTCCGTCCATGGAAGTCGTTCTCGGGCTGCAAGAAGAAACTTGTCTGGTTGAGGCCTGCGTTCGGGAAGAACGCTGGGCCCAGCAAAGGCTGTACGAGGAGAACTACGGGAGAATGATGAGCATTTGCCTGCGCTATGCGTCCCATGAGGAAGAAGCCCTGGACCTGCTCCACGAGGGATTCATCAAGGTATTCCGATACATAGGCCGCTACAAGCCAGGCACCTCTCTGCAGGCCTGGATCCGTACCATCATCGTCAATACCTGCATCGATGCCTACCGCCGTCAGGTGCGCCGGCGCACCGAAGACCTGGATCAGGTCCAGGGTCTGGCCACCCTGGACGATTCAGCCCTGGAGATGCTTTCCGCTGACGAAATCCTGCAATTGGTCCAGGAACTGACACCCTCCTATCGTTTGGTTTTCAACCTCTACGTATTGGAAGGTTACTCCCATCGCGATATCGCCGAGATGCTCGATATCACGGAAAGCACCTCCCGGTCCAATCTGGTGAAAGCCCGGTCCAAGCTCCAGGATCTCATTCAAAACCGCCATCGGTCATGAAGGATTTCGACAAAAAGATCGGCGACCGGCTGCGGGAACACACCACAACACGGCCTGCAGACGCCTGGGACCGCTTCAACCGGCAGATGAATGCCTCCTCCCCGCCTTCGGATGAGGCCTTTGAATCCTTTGTCCGCCACCGGCTCGAACACCATCAGACCCATCACACCGAGGCCATACGCCATCGCCATTGGCAAACGCTGCGTACTCAAATGGAGTTGGCTGCATTCCGCCTGAAAGAGTTGTGGATTTCCAAATGTATGGAAGCCACCCTTTTCCTCTTGATATTCAGTGCCATTTGGCCGGTGGATCTCTCCCGCCCGGACGTCTGGCCCCCCGACGCCCAGCCCAGGCAGGAAAATTCCGCCCCACGCCTGATCCCGGCTACTCCGGATATGCCGCCGATGGCCAACCTTCCGGAACAAGTCCGCACCGCCCGGGCAGTCCAAGCTCGCATCCCTGAAGGACAGGCCTCCGCCATTCATGACCTTACAGAAAAGGAATTTGGTACGAAGCCGTTGGCCGGTACGACAACGGACCAACCATCCCTGATTTTCCCCCGGCAAAGTGCGGAAATGGCTATGTTGGAATCCGGAAAGCTTTCTTCCCCGGCAGCAGGCCTCATTCCTGCCACCGACGAAGGAATACTGGCCTCTCTGCCTCACCCGGCTCCCGCCCCTGTCACGCTGAGTCATGAACCCGCCTTTCTGCCTCTTCCGGTGCTTCCGGATCCTAAAATCCGGTTTTCCCAGCGGGTCAGCATGGCCGTGAATGGCGACATTCATTTTATCGAAACGCCCTATGACCACCTGCTGGGCAAAGTCGGCTACAACCAGCTTTCCGGCAGTTACGGATTCGTACTGGGCTATTCCTGGGAAGGTAGAAAATGGGGGCTGCGCTCCCAGATGGGATACCGGCATGTGTATTACCTCCCCAAACCTTACACGGAAGTATTTGACGGCGATATCGAACGCGGTTATTTCACAGAGACCCTGCGCAATATTGAATTGAACCTGCTGTCAGTCGGCATCATGGCCACACGTCAGATTGCCCGCCAGGGCGCCTGGAATACCTATGGCCTGGCCGGCGGTACCATGCATGTGGCTTTCCTGGCCAATTACGACCGCAAACAGAAGTACCTTCCCGGATCAGATCCCCTCCCTTCCGGAGAATTACCGGAACCCGTCAAGCCGTCCCTGACCAGCCAGAAGCGCTACCCCGACGGACTGTTTGAAGGTGGCAATCTGGAGGAGAATTATTACCTCAGTATGGACCTCGGCATCGGCATCGAACGCCACCTGGGCGGAAGAATCAGCCTTTTTGCCGAGCCGGTTTTCCATTACAACCCCTTCCGCCGGTCGCTGGGTCCCAACAATGACCGGATCCACACATTGAGCATTTATTCCGGTATCCGGGTACTTCTCTGACCCTCCGGATCCGGACCCTACTGGCTACCTTTGCGCAAAAAGCATGCGTGTATTGCTTTTGGGGAGCGGTGGCCGGGAACACGCCATCGCCTGGAAACTCGCCCGTAGCCCGCTCCTGTCAGCGCTGTTCATCGCCCCGGGTAATCCGGGAACCCGGCAGTGCGGGACAAATGTTCCCCTTTCGCCCCTGGACTTTGAGGCCGTAGCTGATTTTTGCCGCCAAGAGGCGATCGGACTCGTGATCGTCGGGCCCGAGGAGCCCCTTGTCAAAGGAATCAGGGATTATCTGCACGCCTGTCCGGATCTGGAACAGTTGCTCATCTGTGGTCCGGGCGCCTCCGGAGCCCGGCTGGAAGGCAGCAAAGCCTTTGCCAAGGACTTCATGACCCGCCACCATATTCCTACGGCCGCCTATTGCGAATTTGACAGTTCGGAATCCGCCCAAGCCCTCGCATGGCTGGAACAAAACCCTCCCCCTTACGTCATCAAAGCGGACGGTCTGGCAGCCGGCAAAGGGGTGGTCATCACCTCCAGCCGGGCAGAAGCCGCGAATACCGTCAGGGAAATGTTCGACGGCCGTTTTGGCGCCGCAGGCCATAAAATTGTCCTGGAGTCCTTTTTGGACGGCATCGAATTTTCGGTCTTCGTGCTCACGGACGGGAACACCTCCCGGGTACTTCCCTCCGCCAAAGACTACAAACGCATCGGAGATGCCGACACAGGCCCCAATACAGGCGGCATGGGGGCTGTCTCTCCCCTTCCCTTTCTCGACGACGAATTGATGGCCAAGGTCAGGTCCCGCATCATTGACCCCACTATTGCCGGCCTGGCCCACGATGGCATCCCGTATCAGGGATTCATTTTTTTCGGACTCATCCGGGTGGGCCAGGATCCGTTTGTCATCGAGTACAATTGTCGCATGGGTGACCCGGAGACGGAGGTCGTCATGCCCCGGTTGGAGGGGGATCTCCTCGAACTCCTCCTCGCCACCTGCCAGGGACACCTCGACCGGGTGACCTGTGGAGAGTCTTCCGAAACCGCCATGACGGTGATGGTGGTATCCGGCGGATATCCGGGTGCATATACCCGCGACATTCCGATCACATCGCTTCCCGAATCCGGATTGCTTTTTCATGCGGGTACCACCCTGACGGAAAACGGCCAATTGGCCACGGCAGGGGGAAGAGTGCTCGCCTGTACCGCTCTGGGTCCCGATCTCCATGCCTGCCGGACCGCCGCCTATGCCCTGGCCGGGCAAATCCGTTTTGAAGGGGCTTATTACCGCAGCGACATAGGACAGGACCTGCTATGAACGTCGGACTGGATACCCGTCTGGTGCCTCAGGGATCCTGGTGGCCCCACGCCCCTGAAAATCCGGTATTCCAGCGATTGGCGACGGATACGCGCCAGATTTTCCGGCCTGGTGACACCCTCTTTTTTTGCCTCAGAGGCACCCGTCACGACGGGCACTCCTTCATCCGGGAGGCTTTCCAGCAGGGAATCAGGCATATCGTCACCGACCATTTGCCTGACTTTCGGGAAGACGGCCTTTTCTATTGGATCGTACCCGATACCCTGGCCGCCTTGCAGCACCTGGCCGGTGCCTACCGGAAATCTCTCCCTGCGCCGGTCACAGCCATCACCGGCAGCAACGGGAAAACCATGGTCAAGGAATGGCTTTACACCTTGTTGCGCGAAGATTTCAGGGTCTTTAGAAGTCCCAAAAGCTACAACAGCCAGGTCGGCGTCGCCTTGTCCCTCGCCATGGCCGGTCCTGCGGATGAAATCGCCCTATTGGAGGCCGGCATTTCCCTCCCGGGCGAGATGGCCCGTCTCGAAGCCATGCTGTTACCGGACAACGGTATCCTGACTTCTCTGGGCAGTGCGCATGACGAGGGATTCCCGGACCGGAAGTCCAAGTTGAAGGAGAAACTGACCTTGTTTCGTTCCTGTGCCTGGTACGTCGCCCCCGCCGGCATCCGCCGTGTTCATCGGGAATTGTTCGATGCCCTGCCCGGAAAATGCCTGACCTGGGCGGAGGAAGGAGAGGCCGACCTCGTGGTACAGGAGGTGAGAGAGACCGAAAACGGACAGAGGATCCGGTACCGGTTTTCGGAAGGCGAAGGAGAATATTTCCTGCCGCACGGCGGAATCATTGCCCGTCGCAACAGCCTGACGTGTTTGCTCTATGCCCTCCATTTGGGCATTGACCGGGATGCCCTGCACAAGAGAATGGCCCGGTTGCCTTCCCTGACCATGCGCCTGGAAACACGGGAAGGATGGCAGCAAAATCTGATCATCAGCGATCATTACAACGCCGACCTGGATGCGTTGGGGCTGGCTCTTGATTATTACCGCCAGCGCAAGGGCCAGCGCGCCGGGTGGCTGATCCTTTCCGATCTCGATCAATCCGGACTTTCCGACGAAGAGGTAGCCGACCATCTGGCGCAGATGCTGCAACCCTTCAA
>JAGFIW010000281.1 GCA_024103195.1 Saprospiraceae bacterium
TGTTTCTGATTTCGCTGGGGTTGTTTCGCACGCTGGGCGGGGAATTTGTCCCCGAACTCGATGAAGGGGACATTCTGATGCACGGCTTTTGCAAGCCCGGCACTTCGTTGAGCCAGACTATAGAAAGTCATTATCTCGCGCAACGGTTGATCCTGGAGCAATTTCCGGATGAGGTGGACCAGGTCATTTCCAAGATCGGGACTGCCGAGATTCCCACCGACCCCATGGCCATCGAGACGGCCGACAATCTGATCCTGCTGCATCCACGTGACCAATGGATAAAAGCCCGGTCCAAAGAGGATCTCGTGGAGCAGATCAGCCAGACGGTTCGGCAAGTGCCGGGTATGGCGTACGAGTTTACGCAACCCATCCAAATGCGGTTTGACGAGATGATGACCGGCGTTCGCAGTGACATTGCCGTCAAGATTTTCGGAGAGAATCTGGACACGCTGGCCTATTACGCCGATCGGGTGGCGGAGCGAATGGCCCATGTGCCGGGGGCGGTGGATGTCAAGGTCGAACAGGTATTGGGCTTGCCGGTCCGGCAGGCTGTCCTGGACTATGAACGCATGGCCCGGTACGGCATTCCCGCCGAAAAAGCGACAGAGGCGGTCCGGATTGCCTATGCGGGATTGCAGGCGGGGTATGTGTATGAAGAGGAAAAGCGGTTTCGGTTGGTGGTGCGGCTGGACCGCGACGAGAGGGAGAATCCGGAAGTCATTTCCCGGCTGCCCGTAAGAACGGCCGACGGTCAGCTTGTACCGCTGGAGCAGGTGGCTCACATCGGCTACAGCACGGAAGCCGCCCAGATCTCACGGGAAAACGGACAACGCCGGATAGTCATCAGCGCCAATGTCCGGGGTGTGGATGTGGAAAAAGTCATCGGGCTCCTGGAAGAGGATTTGAAACGGGAACTCCGATTCCCGCCCGGCTATACGCTGCGTTATGGGGGTCAGTTTGAGCATTTGCGCGCCGCCAAATCCCGATTGGCCATTGCCGTACCGGTCGCCTTGTTGCTGATCGCCATACTGCTGTACATGGCCTTCGGCAATCTGCGTCATACCGCCCTCATTCTCAGCGCAGTGCCCCTTTCCGCCATCGGCGGCATCCTGGCCCTTTGGATCCGTGACATGCCGTTTTCCATTTCAGCGGGTATCGGTTTTATTGTCCTGTTCGGGATTGCCGTCCTCAACGGCATTGTGCTCATCACTTACCTCAATCAGTTGGAAAAGGAAGAGAACCTCGGAGCCCGGGACAGGGTCTTCAAGGCTGCCATGCTCCGGCTGCGACCGGTATTGATGACGGCGGCTGCCGGGGCCATGGGGTTCCTGCCCATGGCGATTTCCGATACCGCAGGCGCAGAAGTGCAGCGACCTCTGGCGACGGTAGTTATCGGGGGGCTCATCACGTCCACCCTGCTCACATTGCTGGTCCTGCCGGCGCTTTACCTGCTGGTCGAAAAGATCAGACCGGGGTGGGTCCGGCCGGCGGTGGTGGTCCTTCTCCTTCTGGCAGGATCCGGGTCGCTGGGCGCCCAGGACGTCCCGATGACGGAGCAGGAGGCCATGCAACGGGTCAGGCAAAAGCACCCTGCCGTACTGGCCGAAATGTTGTCGGGCCAACAGGCGGAGGTCAGAATCCGTCATCCATTGCCGTGGCAACCCGCCAGACTCCACCACGGGATCAATGCCGACCCGGGAGACGGCGTTTTTGGTACCACCGTCCTGGGATTGGAAGTGGCGCTACCCTCCTCCGCCCGGATAAAGGCCGCCCGCAAGGAACAGGAATCGCGCCTGGAGTCGGCCAGGGCCGGCGTCCTGCTCGCGGAAGCTGAAGCCATCCGGCAACTGCGGATGCTGTACGCCGGATTCCGCTACAACCGCGATTTGGCAGCGCATTACGCCCTCCTGGACAGCCTGTACTCGGAGATGGCCCGGATCGCCGGCACCCGGGTTGCCGGCGGCGCCGCTCCCCCGTTGGAGAGCCGGCTACTTCGCACAGAATCCGCCCGGCTCCGTATGACGCGGGAGTCCCTCCAACAAGCCTATGCCTCGATGTGTGCGCAACTGGGCGCCTGGACCGGGCAGGGTCATCCCGTGACCCCGGCTTTGCTGGCCCACGAAGACCCGGCTGTCGAGGGGATTCCAGCCAAACCCCCCGTGACCCTCTGGGAAGGGCTTCTCAATGCCCGTGTGCAACAGGCACAGGTGAATGTCGAGGCTCATGATGCGCAGTTCCGGCCCGAATGGGATTTGGATGTCTTCGGGCAGCTCGTCCCCGACGGCACCATTTACCCCGGATATACCGTTGGACTGAGTGTCCCCCTGTTTCGCAAAAGTTACCTGGCCGCCAGAGAGTCCGCCCGGATAGGAGTCCTCCAGGCAGAAGCCGGTCGCGACCGCGATCTGCTGGAACGGCAGCAGCAGATCCTGGAAACGGAAAACGACATCAGGATTCTTGAGGGCCAACTCGCTTTTTACCGGGCAGAAGCCCTTCCGGCAGCGGATGAAATCATACGGGTAGCCACCGCCATGTACCAGGCGGGGGCCGTGGATTGGTTTGCCTGGAACCAGGCCGCTTCCCGCGCCATGGACCACCGTCTCGCCTACATCGAAGCCGTCCATGCGTACCGTCAATCTCTTCTTCACCTTCAATTCCTCCAACAATGAATACACGTCTTTCTTCCTCCCTGTGGGCCGGTTTGGCCACGGCCATGCTTGCGGTTTTCGGGTGGTCAGGATGCTCGTCCCCGCTTACCGATGAAAGCCGGCCGGCGGGTACCCCTCCGGCATCGTCGGATCTCCGGGAAGCATGGATCACGATGGATCGTCCTGCCGTATCCATGTCGGGCATTCGGTGGACGCGCTGGCCATTGGCGGATACGACGGGAGCATCGACCCTTCACGGCGTATGGACGCTTCACCCCGAACACCGGAGTGCCATTGCTGCTCCCGGCTCCGGTCGCATCGTGCGCCTGCATTACCGGCTCAATCAACAGGTCGCTCCCGGCGCCTTGCTGGCCGAGGTGGAGAGCAGGGACTTCATCCATCTGCAACAAAGCTGGCTGGAAACCTACCGGCAATGGGTCTTTGCCAACCAGGAATACCAGCGGATGGCCGACTTGCTCCAGGGACAGGCCACCTCCGTCCGGGAAGAGGAAAAGGCGCGATCAGACCGGGATGCCTTACGGGCAGCCCTGGACGGGATGACCGCCGAACTCCGCCTTTTCCACATCGATACCCTCTCCTTGTTGCAGCGGGGACCTCAATCTACCTATGGTATCCAGGCCCTCCTGGGCGGGACGGTTCTGCGCAGCGAAGCATCGCCGGGACAGTGGCTGGAGGCAGGCACCATACTGGGCGAAACGGGTGATCTGCAACGCATGCACGCCGACTTGTTCCTCTATCCTGCCCAGAGCGGACGGTTGCAACCGGGAGACACCCTTTCGGTACAGACTACGGGGTTGGCCGGAGAGATCAGGGTCGTGGTGCGCCATACCGACCAGCAGGTCGATGAAGCTTCAGGGGCGTTCCGGGTCCATGCCGTTCCGTTAGCCATGGGTTCCGTGCCTCCGGCCGGCGCTTTCCTCGAAGCCCGTCTGATGACGGGACCAACGCCGGATGCGGTCCTTGTTCCTGCCCCGGCCGTAAGGAGGATCGGTGACCAAAGGGTCATCTACGTGCATGAACCGGATGCCGATGACGGAAAGAAAGTGGGGTTTCGCCGGATCCCTGCCACGGTTTTGCGGGAGGATGCCCGGGGTACATGGATCCGTCCGGAAGAGCCGTTGAGCCCTGGAATGGAGATTGTCACCCATGGCGCCTACTACATCGAGGCCGCTGAAACGGTACACGAATTCGGGGAGGAGTAACCCGAGCGTCAGATCCCGCCTGTGAACTCCTTCAAGGGCACGCCAATGCCCAGGTGGTGGGTAGCGCCGGCCAGGTGATGGACGGCAAAGCCGTAATCCAGGCGGAATTTGTACACCCGGAATCCCAGACCTCCGCTGAATCCGGCCAGTCCCTGGTAATTGGGCACCAGCATCTCCCGCCGCATCCGGTGGTCATAGGCCAGCCGGATCCGGAAGGCCTCCCGTTTGCCGAAGAGGAACTCGCCGCTGAAAATGAGATGGCGGAAGACATTGTCCACATGCCGGGAAAACGCGCTTTTTTCATCGGGATCCTGCCCGGTAAACAAATTTGTGGACCGCAGGGAAGGATCGTCATAACGCACGTCCCACCTATGGAGGGAATGGGCGGTGACCGAAAGGCGGAACGGCAGATAGGCCAGGCGTTTGCTCACGCCGATCAGCACGTTCAATGGCAGGGATTCCCGGGCGCCGCCGTCCTGGTAGCGCGAGGTCTGGAGTCCCATGTGCCGGACGACCATACCGATGCCCAGCCGGCTTTCCGGATTTTCGTAATAGACGCCCGCATCCGCCCCGATGGCGGTGGCCCGGTAGCTTTCCAGGCTCGACTGGACATAGCGCAGGTTGACCCCGTAGCTCAGCCGTTCCTGCCAGGTTCTGGAAGCCCCGACGACGACGGCGTGCTCGGCGGCGCGAAAGGTGCCGAGTTGATGATTGTAGGCATCCGTCAGGGGGATATCCCCGTAGTTGACGTACTGGAATCCGGCATGGAGGGTGGTCTTCCAGTCGGAGACATGATGGGCATATCCGAAATACCCGTTGCCGATGCCGCCCAGGTGAAACTGGTGCTGGAAGCTCAACCGTTGGTGGCCGTCGGGATGGAGCAGGGCCGGATTGCCCGGTGCGTTGTTGGCATCCTCATCGCGGACGCTGACCAGTTGACCGCCCAGGGCGGTGATCCGGGGGGAAAGTGGAAGTTCCAAAAAGGCAAATGCCGATTGGCCGCCGTTGACTTGTGCCCGGGTGGTCATCAAGGTCAGGACGAGGCAAGCCGTCAGGAGCAGGGGCAGGGTTCGGGTCATTGAGCGGGTATTTCCCCTTTTTCGCGGGTCCAGATCGTTCGGCAAATGCCCCTTGTGCACATTTTCCGTGCTTCGAGGACGCCGGTGGTATCATATTCGAGGAGCAGTCCGTGTTCGTTGTCGCCGTCCAGGTAGCTGCCTTCCGCTTTGAAGGCGCCGTTTTCGTACCATTCCCGGAACGGACCGTTTTCGAGATTGGCGGAAAAAGTCACTTCCTCCATCAATTGGCCGTTGGGGTAATAGCGTTTCCAAATGCCGGTCATGACGTCCGATTTGAATTGCCCCTCGCTGTCCAGCGCCCCATCCGGGTAATAAGTGCGATAAGGCCCATGGAATCGGCCTTCGACGTGGTTTTCCTCGCGGAGCAGCCGGCCGGCTTCGTCAAACAGCCGGCGTTTGCCCTCCAAAAGGTCATTGCGGTATTCGGCCTCTTCGACCAGGGTCCCTTTGGGGTCGAGTTTCCTGTAAAATCCCTCCTTCAGCCCGGTCTTGCGGGAACGTTGGAAGAGCTCCACATACCCGGTGTCCTTGTTGGTGACTTCCACCGTTTCCAGATCGGCGGAGCAGGCAAATAAAAGAGCCGGGATGAGCAGGGCGGCGAGGCGCATGGCGGGTCCTTGATCGACAAAAAGGGAGAAAACCATCCTCAGATGGTCCGGATAACATGACGCCCGATGCTCTCGTAATATTGTACTTCACTGCGGATATCCTCCAGGTCGAAAACGTTGCGGCCGTCAAAAAGGACCACTGCTTTCATCCGGTTGCGCATTTCTCCGAAATCGGGAGAGCGGAAGGCGCTCCATTCGGTGACAATGGCCAGTGCGTCTGCGCCGTCCAGCGCGTCGTAGGCGTTGGGACAAAGCGTGATCCGGTCGCCGTACAGCCGACGGACGTTGTCCATGGCTTCCGGGTCGTAGGCCCGCACGGCAGCGCCCTCCTCGAGGAGGCGGTCGATGATGTGGAGGGCAGGCGCTTCGCGGATGTCGTCCGTATTGGGTTTGAAAGCAAGGCCCCAGACCGCGATGGTGCGGCCCCGCAGATCACCGTCAAACCACCGCCGGATCTTGTCCACCAAAATGCCTTTTTGCCGGTCGTTGACGGCCATCACCGCCTGCAACATGGGGAAGTCGTACCCGTAGGTTTCGGCGGTATGGGCCAATGCCTGAACGTCCTTGGGAAAACAGGAGCCCCCGTACCCGACACCGGGAAACAGGAACCGCTTGCCGATGCGGGTGTCGGTGCCGATGCCCATGCGCACCTGGTCTACATTGGCGCCCACCCGCTCGCACAGATTGGCTATCTCGTTCATGAAGGTGATGCGGGCCGCGAGGTAGGCATTGGCCGCGTATTTGGTCATCTCGGCCGACCGTTCGTCCATGAACAGGATGGGATTGCCCTGCCGGACAAAGGGGAGGTAGAGATGCT
>JAGFIW010000285.1 GCA_024103195.1 Saprospiraceae bacterium
ACCACCTATTTTCTGCGGTGTGTACGAAGTGCCAATTGCTGGGACTGGAATGAATCCAACATGATCACCATTACAGTGATTGATCCTCAAGCTGTCATTCTGGATGGATATGTCGATCCGCTTTGTACCAACAAATCCTATATTTTCCACGCCAAAAACAACGCACTTCCCGCCACGTATTCCTGGAAGTTTGGACCAGATGCCATGCCTCCTACCGCAACCGGTACCGTCGTCAACGGCATCAAATGGCCCACTGAGGGTGTAAAAACAATCATGTTGACGGTCACCATCGGTGCATGTGTAGATTCGGTCATGCTGACCTTTAACGCGATTCTATGTGCCTGCAAACCTCCCCTTCTGGATTTTGATGCTTTACTGACAGCGGACAAGACCGTGGTTACTTCGTGGGAGGTAGATCAATGGGATTACCCATATGTATCCCTCCTGGAGCGTTCGAGGGATGGCGTCGATTGGCAATTGGTAACCAATCTTCTCGGTACACCATCCTCCCGGAGCATATACCATTATGAGGACACTCATCCATTACCTGGAGAGAGCCACTATCGTGTCCGGGTTGTCGATATCCAACCTGAATTCGAAATTAGTGCGTCAAAGACAATATTCCTCCGAACGTCGGATGTGTGGGACCTTGAGTTCCATCCCATGCCGTTCTCGGACAGGGTAACGGCGTTTCTACTTGAATCTCAGGAAAAAGAAGGCGAAGTTCACTTTTTCGATATGAAGGGACGCTTGCTGGATATGATCCGGATTCCATCTGGTGTCCGTACGATTGAAATACCAACATCCCATTGGCCTGATGGGCACATTACCGCCTATATCTATTTGGCCGATCGCAGGCCGTATGCAAGGCTGATAACCAAGGTAAAATAGGATATCAGGGTTAATTTAAGTGAAAACGGGCCGCAACAAAAATGTTCCGGCCCGTTTTTTTACTTTAGATAAATAATGCAATCGCCTCAATAGCAATTATTTACATTTTGGAAGAAAAAATAATTTTTAAATTTAATAGCTTCAAGTGATTGTATATATAAAATGTGTTTTACTTTTACCCTGTCGTCAGACAACGGGTTACCATCCCATGGGCAAGTAAGACTAAGTTCCCATTACTTCCCAACCCGATTCCATCTCAAAAACCGCAATTTCCCAAAGCAGGGGGTTCAACCAGGTGCCATCCGGGTTAACCCCTTTTTTTATTGGTGTTCTGCCCTGAGTGCCGCGCGGTAAACTTTCAAACAACGATCTCTGGCCAACTCATGGGGAATCATTGAGGCAGGATAGCGGGGGGAATCCCACTCCGGCACCCATTTCCTGATGTAGGAACCATCCGGATCGAATTTTCTTCTTTGAAGTTCAGGATTGAAGATTCGGAAGTAGGGTGCTGCATCTGTACCACAGCCGGCTGCCCATTGCCACCCGCCATTGTTACTGGCCATTTCATAGTCCAGTAAGTGTCGGGCAAACCAGGACTCACCCCATCGCCAGTCAATCAGCAGATGCTTGGTGAGAAAACTTGCGGTCACCATTCGAACCCTGTTGTGCATGTATCCTGTGGCCATCAGTTCCCTCATTCCGGCATCCACCAAGGGATACCCGGTCAACCCTCTGCACCACTTATGGAAGTCTTCTTCATCATCCCTCCAGGGAATCCGGTCATATGCCGGCTTGAATGCCTGTTGAGCTACGTGTGGAAAATGGGCCAGAATCTGTGCATAGAACTCTCTCCAAATCAGCTCATTGACATAAACATCTGAAAGGCGAAGCGCTTTTCTGACCTTTTCCCGAATACTGATGGTACCAAACCGAAAGTGAATGCCCAAACGGGAAGTACCGTTTCGGGCGGGGTAATCCCGTGAATTTGCATATTCCCGGACCAATCGCGAAGAGACGGTGTCGGAGGGGAAAGATTTTCGAGAACGCCGGAATCCCATCTGTTCCAGCGTTGGAGCCGTCGTATTAGCCACTTTCATCCAACCTGCACGCTGATCCTCCGAAGGCCAGACGCTAAGGAAAGAGGAGGTCTCGGGATGGCCATTGGCCGATGTATCCTTCAATCGTGCCATCCAGGCCTTGGCATAAGGGGTAAAAACCGTATACGGCGTTCCATCTTTTTTGACCAATTCGTCCCATTCAATGACCCAATGATCTTTGTACAGGTGAAGCGGAATTCCTCTTTTGCCCAGCCAATCTGTAATCTCAAGATCTCTTTCCCTGGAATAGGGTTCGATATCCCTGTTGGCATGGACAGCAGCAAGAGGCCATCGATCGGCCAGAAAAGTGACAATATCGAGAGGACGACCGTTGAAAATCAACAGGTTGCCCCCAAACTCATGCATTTGCTTTTGCAATTCCATCAATCTGTCATACAAGAAGGTTACCCTTGCGTCATCCTTGTCCTCCAGTTGGTCCAGAATATTGCTGTCAAAGATGAACATCCCCACTACTGCCCTATTGTTCTTCAGGGCATGATACAATCCTGCATTGTCATGGAGTCGCAGATCGCGCCTGAACCAAAACAAGTGGACAGGTCCAGACGGTTGAGGCAGATGGGGATCAAAAGACAAAAAGGTAGGGTTCACGGCAGGGCAAATGTCTTCCACTGGCCATATAACCCGTTTTGAGACTTCCCGGTTGAAGACGGTGTCCGGAATCTCCTACATTTGCCTGCCAAGTAATGTCCTCCATGTCCATTTACCGACCAGTCATCCTTTTCGCAATCCTGTTGACCGGGCAGTTGCATTCATGCCGGCAAGAAAAGAGCTCCGACATCCCGGCCCGGATCGCTCAAGTTTCCTCTCAGAAGGAGCTCCTAGAAATGTCGAACCTCGTTGACTCACTCATTCAGCTGGATCAAGCACAACCTGCAGGTTTGTGGCTGGGATTGCTGGGAAGGAAGGCGGCCGAACTGCATAGGTACCGGGATGCCGAGAGGTATTTTATTAAAGCTGTCAAGGAAGATCCCGCTTTTGAGGGTACCAGTCAGCATCTGTTTGAACTGGCAGAAATATACCGGGGATATCTCGACAAATCGGAGCTGGCCAATACCATTTACTGTAGCTTGTCGGGAAAAGCACCGGCAGGATTGAAGGAAAATGCCGGCAAAGCTTGCCAGCATGAAAGGCCGGACCTCGACAGTCTCATGGTGGTTTGGAATGCCAATGCCATGGATGACCAAACCGGTCGTTTGGACCCTGCCCCAGCCCAGGATTTCATAGCTGCAGCTCAGGTCCGGGCTTTGCTGTACCCGGAAGAAACCATCAGCGCCATGGGCTTGTTTGAGGCAGCTCAATGGGCCAAGGCTTTGCGTTCCTTCCCCATGGCGCTCCAACTTTATGATTGGGTCTTAGAAGATTACAGTGAAGGTCCTTTTGGTCCGAAAGCCATGTTTTTACGGGCATTTACCCTCGAAAACGATTTGGGAAACCTCGAAGCGGCCAAAGCCGATTATGAAGCCTTTTTGAAGCGTTGGCCGGATGATCCGTTTGCCGATGACGCCCGTTTATTGTTGGAAAACCTGGGCAAAGACCCCGCAGAGCTGATTCGCCAATTCGAATCACAATCAGGCACTCAGTGACAAGACAAAGGGCTGCAGGAGTTCCGGCAGCCCTTTGTTCGAGGAATTCATTAGGGCCATCACAGTCCCAGGCCGTAGTAGTAGGTGCCCGTTTGGCCGGGATAGATGCCTTCCAGCAATATTCCGCCCTCCCGTTGGGACAGGACTTTTTCCAGCTCATCCACTGACCTTACCTTTTGACGGTCCACGCGTGTAATGACGAACCCTTCCCTGATGTCTGTGTGCTTCCGGATGGCACCAGGACCGATTTTGTCTACAGCCAAACCACCTTCAATGCCGTACTCATGGGCTTCTTCCTTCGACAACTCCTTGAAATGCACACCGAGATCCTTGTGGTAGGAAGCCGTCTCAGCACGAATCCGGGATGTTGACCCTTCCTTGTTGTTTAGCGTTACCAGGTACTCCTTCTGTTTGCCAAAACGGTTCACCTTGATGTTCAACTGGTCACCCGGGCGATGGCTTCCGATCATACCCAAAAGTTCGGAACTCGTGTGAATGGCTTTCCCTTCCACACCGACAATGACATCGCCAGCTTTGATTCCTGCCTTTTCGGCGGCACCACCGGAAACCAGGCTGTCAATCAAAACCCCTTGTACCACAGCGAGGTCTTTCTCTTGG
The DNA here is from genome assembly GCA_024103195.1 of Saprospiraceae bacterium. Classification (GTDB taxonomy): domain Bacteria; phylum Bacteroidota; class Bacteroidia; order Chitinophagales; family Saprospiraceae; genus JAGNXB01. Next base: position 4,211 of record JAGFIW010000285.1, read on the forward strand.
GCCAGTTGGTTGTCCACGGTTCGGATCATGGCCCCTATGAAACCACGCTGCACCGCGCCAAACTCCACCAAATCCTCCACTACCTTGCGGACAATATTGCTCGGTATGGCAAAACCGTAACCTGAATAAGTCCCGGTCGGACTGGCAATAGCCGTGTTGATGCCGATAAGCCTGCCTTCCAGATCCACCAAAGCCCCTCCACTATTTCCGGGATTTATGGCTGCATCGGTCTGGATGAAGGACTCAATGGCAAATTGGTCTCTCAGGATGTTGATATTCCGCGCTTTGGCTGAAACAATGCCTGCGGTCACGGTCGCATTCAGGTTGAAAGGATTGCCGACTGCCATCACCCATTCCCCCACTTTGACTTCGTCCGAATTCATGAATACCAGCGTGGGCAGTCCTTTTTCTTCGATCTTCAGGAGTGCGAGATCCGTAGTCGGATCAGTACCCACCAATTCCGCTTTGTAGCTCCTGTTGTCGTTCAATGTGACTTCGATATCAGATGCCTCGGCTATCACGTGATTGTTGGTCACGATATATCCATCCTGACTTATGATAACTCCCGATCCCGTACCGGTTCTGGCTTGAGGGCCTTCGGGTTGGCGGGGAAACTCGAAACGAAACTGGGGACCGAAGAATCTTTCAAACAAATCGTCCTCAAAGAATTCGTGTTGCGGAGCGTTGCCCCTGGCTGCCATGACTTGGGTCGATGTAATGTGGACAACGGAATTGAGGACCTTTTCACTGGTTTGGGTAAAGTCCAGGGGAACGATTTCACCACGCTCATTGGCGGTAAATAGGGCCCCTTTGACAGGGGTTGCGTTGACATGCTCAATGGTGAATCGCTGTGATCCCATCCAGCCCATGAAATACGCCGCGATGAGGAGTGTAGCCGTTACCAGGACTGCAGTAGTAGCGCTGATCAGGACATACTTTTTCATAGCAAGAGGTTTGATTGGCAAAATAACGGGGCGTCATCCTTTCCGTTTTTATTGGCCGCGAAGTTTGACAAAATTTTAACCTCAGCCTGACCTTCGGGCTCATCATGCCTGGTTCGATCACGATCGATAAGGAAATTGCCCAACAATCTATGCTCAACCCAAAATTTGTCCTGATCAGTCCGGTGCCACTACGTCTCTGGGCATCAACCAGGAATCCTTGTAGGACTTTATCCAGGCGGATCTCCAGTCTCCCAATTGGCGGACACTATGATCCAGGATGCGAACATCAACGGGCAGAGATCCTGTGCGAACGGACTCCTGGAGTTCTCGTTTGGTCATAAATCGCAGGTCTCCACCCTTCTCTAAAACAGGGATTACCAGACGATTGAAGAAGTCCAAACCCGTCTTGTGCCCCAAATTTTGGATCATGTGGTGCAAGGCATCCCCGGCACAACCTGAAACCGGAGTGACATGCTCATCAGCCGCCAAAACGATGAAGTGCCGCGAGAAAAACTGGACGGAGGCCCTGACGGGCATCCGATGGGCTTTAAAGGATGCCAGAAATCCGGTAATTGCTTCCTGGAGAATTGTTTCCAGATCTGCATTCCAGGGCATGACCGTTTGAAAAATCCATACCCGGGCATCTTCAGGATATCCTGCAAAAGCATCAGACACAGGAATGTTCATGTCTTGGGCAGTTTCTGGATGATGAGTTCGGCCAGGTCATAGACCATAATTTCATCCTGTTTGTCCATTGCTTTTACGCCGTCGGACATCATGGTCAAGCAGAAAGGGCAATTGACGGCAATGGCCTTTGCTCCTGTAGCTACCGCCTCCCGGCTGCGCTCCTCGTTGATACGGCCTGCTCCCGGCTCGTCTTCTTTCCACATTTGTGCCCCTCCTGCTCCACAGCATAGTCCTTTAGCCCTGGATCGGTTCATTTCACGTACTTCCATGCGGAGGGTTTCAAGGATCGCCCGCGGAGCGGCAAATTCTCCGTTAACCCTTCCCAGGTAACAACTGTCATGATAAGTGACAGGCTCGGTATCCAAACCCTTGTCCAGTACAATGGCTCCTGTTTTAAGGAGGTGATCGATCAGTTGAGTATGGTGCCAGACTTCATATTGTCCTCCCAACTCCGGGTATTCGTTCTTCAAGGTGTTGAAGCAATGGGGACAGGTTGCCACGATGCGCACGACCCCATAACCGTTCAGGGTCTGGATGTTCTGCAGGGCCAACATCTGGAATACAAACTCGTTGCCTGCCCGGCGAGCGGGATCCCCTGTACAGGCTTCCTCGCGACCCAGTATTCCGTAAGAAAGCCCTGCGGCATCGAGCACCGAACAAAAAGCACGGGCCACTTTTTGTGCTCTCGGGTCAAAGCTTCCGGCACACCCCACCCAAAAGAGGTAATCCGGCTTTTTGCCTTCCTGGGTCCACTGCGCCAGGGTTTTGATCGGGAGTGGTTCATTCATACACCGCAAATTAACGAGGAATCAGCTCACTTCCTGGGTCCATGCATCTCTGGCATCAGTAACCTGCCATGCGGACTGACTGTTTTCGAGACTGTTGAAAAGAGGGAGCCAGTCAGAAGGACCCGAAGACAGGGTCAGGATTTCATAACGCCTCATCTTGAGGATGGGTTCAAGGGGATTGATGAGGACTGGACATGCCTCCACGCAAGCCTGACAGGTGGTGCAGGCATGTAATTCCTCGGCGGAAATATAATCGAAGAGCGATTTGCCATCCTCAAAAGAAGTGCGATCCAATGGTGCTCCGGAACCACGAAGGGCTTCTTTCATGTATTCTTCCCTGCCGGATGCTATCTTTTTTCCTACTTCATCCGCCCTGTCCCTGATATCCATCATGATTTTCCGGGGAGAGAGTTTCTTGCCTGTCAGGTTGGCCGGGCATTGCGATGTACACCTTCCACACTCGGTACAGGTATAAGCATCCAGGAGGTTTTTCCAGCTGAGTGCGGTAACGTCACCGGCACCGAATTCAGGTACTTCGGACATCCCGGACGCATCGGCACCTGCATCCAGCCCCAACATACTGCGGACTTCCTGCGTGATGGCAGGCATGTTCTCCATTCGGCCTCTGGGACGTTGAGGTGCCAGCCAGGTATTGGGAAAAGCCAACAGGATATGCAGATGCTTGGAATGAGGCAAATAGGCCAGGAAACCAAATACAACCGTGATATGCAGCCACCATCCCGTCCTTTCAAGGATCAGGAGTATTGGGCTATCCAATCCCTGCATCCACCCCGAAAAAAACGAGCTGAGGACGAACGGGCCTGCCTCGGGGTAAACATCAGGCCACCGCTGCTGTAGGACGGAATCCGCTGCATTCATGGTAAATATCCCCAGAATCAGCACTATCTCTCCAAAAAGAATAAGGTTGGCATCCAGGGATGGCCATCCTTTCATTTCAGGTTTGCGGAAGCGGGGAATGGTCAACAGGTTCCTTCGGGCAAGAAAAATGAGGGTGGCCACTAAGGCCAGAAGGGAAAGGACCTCGATAAGCGAAATGAGAAACGTATAAAAAGAGCCGAGGTATGGAGCAAACAAACGATGTTTTCCCGATAGACCATCTGCCAAAATCTCGATCAATTCAATCTGGGTCAGCAGGAATGCGACATAGATACAACCATGCAATACGGCAGGGAGAGGATTGGCAAACATCTTTTGCTGACCGAAAGCGACCAGGATTAAATTCCGCCAACGTTTATTGGTGGCTCCGGCTGCCTCCCAAGCCTCACCCAGGCTGACATTTCTCAGGATGCGGGCATATCCGCGCCAGGCGATGAATGCTGTCGCTGTCAACAAAAGGAGGAACAGGATCTGCCCAATCATGCGACTAAAGTAGTGCTTCCCGTTATCTTCGTTCCAGAAACAGGTCCTTATGGTCAAAATATTGAACGAGCATCAGATCGACCAAAAGGTGAAGCGTTTGGCCATTGAAATTGCCGAACAGAACTGGCAGGAACAGGAACTGATTCTGGCAGGGATCAACACTGCCGGTTATCGATTCGCAGGCCAATTGCGCGCTGGCATTGATGCTTATGCACCTGAAATCCGGACACAACTGGTCCATTTGCGCCTTAATCCTGCTGATCCCATCCAAAAAGACCCCGAATGTGATTGTACGCCTGATATTTTGAAAGGGAAGTCAGTACTGGTTGTTGATGATGTCGCCAACACGGGCCGCACTTTGTTTTTTGCCATCCAACCCATCCTCAAGGCCATGCCGGCCAAAATCCAGGTTGCCGTACTCGTGGACCGCACCCACAAAGCATTCCCTATTCACGTCGATCACGTCGGATTACGGCTGGCTACCACTTTGCACGAGCATATTGATGTCCAACTGCCACCAGAAGGCGAACGTTCCGTATTCCTTCGATGAAAACCGGAACCTTACGGTATACGGACTAACCGGGTGGTCACCATTCTCCCATCTTTTGCCAGGGAGGTCAGGTGATAGACACCTGGAGAAAGATGCCTCAAATCCAAATGCCATACGTCTTCTGAAACCGGGAGCACCTTGCTCAAAGTCACCATTCTACCCCATGCATCCGTCAACCGGAATTCCAGGTCTGAATGGTTGGTGGACAATTGGACCATACCCCGGGAAGGGTTGGGCCAAATCCGAAGTTCATCCGTCGTGGTCGGATCAGGGGATGTTGACTGAATGAGATCAATATCTGCCAGGTATCTGGGCATAATCTGATAGCCGTCCATGAAGGGCGCGTCACTTGAGAATTGGGTGCCCAAACCGGTTAGATGAAAACTGCCCGTTGGGGGTGTGGAACCATAGACATTCACATCATTGTCAATCCGCATCACAAACTCCCGGGAACCGTTTTCAACTCTGACATTGAATCCCGGACCCGCATTTGTCCATTCCATGGGATCGACAATTTTCACATTTTCCACACGGATCAATTGTGACTCCGTGAATTCTCCCAGACTGTCTACGACCAAAGGGGCGAAGAGTGATTGTCCACCGGCCACCCACTCAATTTCATCTGGCTGGATTTGGGTCAAACCATTGTATTGGGCGATGGTCCCTCTCACCACAATCCGGTCACCTTCCAATACGGAATAGCCTTTGTCATCCTGGGAAAAAACCGTAATACCTGTTTGCTGATCATCAATCAGGACAAATTGAAGCCCTCCAGGCCGCAAGTTGACGCCATAAACCACACCTTCCAGTTGACACGAAATCCCCAAAGAATCCACCACCCCATCTGGTCCGACAGTTCTGACGAGAGCAATCGGATAGGCAGGGTATACGGGTTGGCATTCGACCTCAATCCACACCCAGGCCGAATCGCAAGTCAGGGAATCACACAGACGGTATTGCAGGGAATCCTGCCCACAAAAACCGATAAGCGGTTGATATTGAATCACATCATTCTGTAATGTGGCTAAGGCCTTACCCGGCAGAGTAACGATTTCGAATGTGTGGAATCCATTGGGCAACAGATCATTGGACAAGACTTCCAGCAAGCTATCCTCATCGGGAGGAATTGTATAGAAGTCATCATGCGTCGTCAGTCCCTGTACTCCTCCCATCCAGGTACCTATGGGAAAGGGTTGGGGGGAGGAAGGATTGTCGGGAGCTCCTGAAAGTCCTCCAATTCCACTGAAATACCAATGGGCCAGTTTGAATGCACTGCCATCGGGTCCTGTCCCATCGAGGCGGTAAGCCCAACCATCCAGGTATTCCCAGGGCTGGCCGGTACCATCGGTGGCGATATCTCCGAAGACATCAATGACTTCATCAAATTCGAAAAGCTCAATGGCATCATCGCCATTGATGTTCATGGAGACATGCACAAAATCCGCATCCATTCCGTAGAAGTCCCGGAACAGGGCACTATCTGCTGCCACCTACAGAAAGGTGCCTGAGTCAACCGCCATGGCTGGAAATCCGAACTCGACACCATTGGATCCACCCCCGTTATTGGCGGATCCTACGCCGTAAATGGAAAGATCAGGGATATCCTTCCTGGCATAGATTTCAATGCCTCTGGCGCCTACATTTGAGGGTTGGGCATCAAATATGCCGGTGAGGACCAATCCGAATTCCGAAGCGAACTGGCACTGGGCATTATCCAGCGGATTGGCCAGGATCTCTTGTCCGTAATGGAAGATTCCGGTAGACGTTCGGGAAGTTTGCCAATTGGTGGGGTCATCCTGAGGCCCGGCAGGATCGCAGAGGTTTATGCTGGCGCCATTACCATTGGCCAGACCTCCCGGCCAGGGAGGAGAACTCGCGTACGTCACGGAAGTCACCCAATCACCGCCCGGATTCTGCAAAGTAATGGTGGTTCCATTGTTGGAAAGAGCTCCAGATGTCCATTGAAAGGTGGGAAGGGGACCAAATATCTGTTCGAAATAGATGGTATTTTTGCATACGATGGCAAAGGCTCCGGGAGGCAGCACAAAATCCGGAAAGGTAAACACCGGCCCGGCCGTGAAATACCATCCTTCCAGATTGACGGCAGTACTACCCGGATTGTATACTTCAATATACTCCAGGGTATCCTGACCCGGCTCGGGAGGATTGTACATGATCTCCGAGATGATCACTTGACCTTGAACCCTGGTCAGAATCATGAGTAGGGTCACAATCACGGTACCGCAGGTGCGCATGGACAACAGGTTTGCGGCTAAATTAACACGGTTGGCCATACCATTGGGTGGCTGACGTAGGATTCTGTAATTATTTATGGAGAATTAATCATCCATGGGCTTTTCTTCAACCAGCCCTCCAGACTACTATGGAGTCATCAATCCTTTGCAGGGGGACGGAATACCTCAGCCATCATACATCTGGCACTGCCGCCGCCATAGTGTTCGATGGTCCAAAGAGGAACGGGTATCAGCCGGGCATATCGTGAAAGACGGGCCACTTGTTCAGGATCCAGGCTTTGACGGGCTTGTTCAGACATCACCAACAAGGGCTCTCCTTCCTTTCCGGCAACTTCAAGCATGTTACCTGCGAAGCGATCCATTTGGTCAAACCGGATGGAAATGATTTCCCGGCCACTCGTGCGCAATGAGGTCTCAACCCGGGTACGGTCGGCTACATCCTGTATGGCTTCCAAACAAATTACGGCATAATCCTGCCCTAATGCCATCATGACATTGGTATGGTAAATTTCGTGGCCATCCGCTGTTGACATTTTGAAAGTCAAAGACTGGTAACCGGTTACGGCACACCAATGATCCAAAAGTTGTTCATGGGTCCGGGAAGACAGGCCGGCATAAACTACTTTACCTGGTCTATCCAGGATCATGGAGCCTGTTCCTTCCAGAATTTGACCTTCTCTTGCTTTGACATCCATCCGCCAAACATGGGAGAAATGCCAATGAGACAAGGCATGATGCAAGATGTCAGGACGTATTTCACACCGACGGGAAGGGACCAGCATGGGGTAAGTGACAATCCTGCCGTTGCGATGGAATGTGATCCAGTTATTGGGGAAAACAGCATCCGGCTTGACCGGATGAGGGGTATCCTCAAAGACATGGACGGTTACGCCTGCTCTCCTTAAGATTTCAACCATACCGTCAAATTCCTCTCTGGCTTTGGCAGAAACCACCTGAGCATCCATGTCTGCTTCCTGTTTCTGGAAGGTATTGGTCTCTGCGGTTTCTGCATTGAATCCAAAGCCTGAAGGCCGGATCATCAGGATTTCATCCGTCCGGTTCAACGTGTAAGTGTTGGTTTTCTTTGATTCCGTCAAAATTGGAACAGTGTTTGAAAAAGGTGATATGGTTTTTGATGTACTATGAGAAGGCGGACTTAAGGCTGATCCCGCATGGGGTCAGCCTAAGTTTTTTTACCCCTTCCTCATGGCCGTAGTTTTGAGTTCCAAGGCCAGTTCGGCCCCCAAATAACGATCGATCAGGTCATGGACCAGGTACAACAACGGGGTCAGAAGGACGGCAATGACAAATTTATAGATATAATTGACGACCCCGATGGCCAGAACTAGGCCAATATCCCAACCCGCTCCGATATAGAAAGCCACCCAAAGAACAACAAAGCTGTCGATAAACTGGCTGATGATGGTGGATCCCGTGGCCCTCAGCCAGATATGCCGCTCTCCTGTCCACCTCTTGATCCGGTGAAACGTCATCACGTCTACAAATTGGCCTATGAGGAAGGCCAGTAAAGAGCCTGCAATAATCCAAAGTCCCTGACCCAAAACCAGGGAGAAGGCCATATTGTAGTCCCCCACCCCAGCCAATATCCGGTCTTTTTCCGCAGCGCTCCATTCGGGTTGGATATGCGAAGCAGGCCAGAATTCAGCCGGCGGCAACCAGATACCGGCATAAATCATCCCAAAGGAATAAAGGATGAGGCCTGCCGCAAGGAATGAAAGGAATCGGACCCCTTTCCTGCCGAAGTACTCGTTGATGATGTCGGTCATGATGAAAACAACCGGCCACAACAACACCCCTGCGGTAAGGTTGAAGGAAAGTCCCTCTTGACCAAACAATTCCCACATTACAGGATCGACACCAAATATTTTTTCAAGAGAAAATATTTTTACACCAATAAATTCTGCCACCAAGGCATTGGTGATGAAAAATCCTCCCAGGGCCAGAAAGAGCCTGGCAGCTTTGTTCGAGACGAGATAGGACATTAGAATGACCTGAACATTTGAACTTTGCGGCTTGTTCCCACCCTTGACCCCTGGGTCCAAAACCTGTCAATGGCCAAGATATCCATAAACCTACAAACCGGAAATGTCGATGCACCTCAATGGCAGGCACCAATCATCGGCATCGATCTGGGTACCACCAACAGCCTTGTTGCGGTCATCCAAGACGGTCATCCTGTTGTGATCCGCGATCAGGCAGGCAAATCCGGTTTGTTGCCGTCCCTTTTGTTTTTTCCTCCAGGAAAAAGAGACCTTGTCGTGGGAGAGGAAGCCCGTCAGGGAT
>JAGFIW010000050.1 GCA_024103195.1 Saprospiraceae bacterium
GGGTTTGGCCTAAGGTAGGATGGGATGGAAGGACTTCGGAGAAGTCCAAGGCATGTGGCCCTAAAGGAAGGAGAAAATACGACTTCGGAGAAGTCGAAGGCATTCATCGCTCTCTGCGACCTCTCCGAGGTCGGAAAGATTTTTCGACTCATGAGCAACAGACGTGGGACTTCTCCGAAGTCCGCGATTGGGTCGGGGTGAAAGGTGATAACCAGGGGGTGATTTTCCTGGACTTCGGAGAAGTCGAAGGTATGTGGCCCGGAATGGATGAGAAAATAACGACTTCGGAGAAGTCGAAGGCATTCATCGCTCTCTGCGACCTCTCCGGGGTCAGAATGATTTTTCGACTCATGGGCAACAGCCGTGGGACTTCTCCGAAGTCCTTGAGGGGCCCATGGAGCGGCGGGAGTGGGTCCTTGGTCAAGGCATCCATCCCAACCCACAGATGTAAAAAATTTTGATTTACACAGGAAGGGTCTTAAATTGAGGGGGATAACCCTTGTTCCACCCTCAAATTCCCTTTCCGATGAAAAGTACGTTACTCTTCTTTGTGGCTCTCTTCCTGGGAGGCGTCCTGAGTGCCCAGGACTTCCGTCAGAGGCTGGATGTCGGCGATGGCGCTCTGTTTCGCGACATGCACCGGCTACCCGGAGGCCAGATGATCGCGGTGGGCGAACTGACCGGAACGCCGGTACTGACCGGTTGGATCGTTTTTCTGGAAGCCGATGGCACCGTGATATGGTCCCAGGCAGCGGTCAGTACGGGTCAGGCATCGAGTTTCCGGCGTATCCTGCCCGATACCGATTCCACGTTTCTGGTAGGCGGCACCCTCTACGTCGATCCCGTCCGGGGTCTTGACCTTTTGATCTTCCGGATGAACCACAAGGGCCAGGTGCTTTGGGCCCGAAATTTTCACGCCGACCAGGTGGACGAGTTCTGGGATATGGCCGTCAACGCCAAAGGGACCTTCCTCGCCGGAAGCACCCTGGACCCGGCCACGAGCTTCGATATCCTCATCGCCCAAATCGATGAAAACGGCAACCTGGCCCAGTCGCGCCAGTTTGGTTCAGCGGGCCTGGAGTACCCGGCGTCCATTCGTCTGGCCGGTCCCACCGCCCTCTATGTGAGCGGTACGACCACCAGCTATGTCATGCCCGGATCGCCGAACAACGCCTTTCTCATGAAAGTCAATGCGGATCTCACCCAGAGTTGGATCCGCGTGATCGGGGACAACACCCAGCATTCGGTCGAATCCATGGAAATGGATACAGCCGGCTATCCGGTGCTGGCTCTCCATGATGCCGGTGGCGGTATCTTCGGCAATATCCTCTGCCGCTTCGACCCCAACGGAGCCCTCGACTGGTCGCGGGCCTATACGACCGGATACCTGCGGACGATGACCCGGGGACCGGGAGGCAGGATTCATGTGGCTGATGATCAGACCGTGGCCGTAGTGGGTGCCAATGGCGCCATTACGGCTTCCTGGTTCCTGCAGCCCGACGGCAATTTCATCTCCTCGTCCCTTCAGGCGGGCCCCCAGGGGCAGTTGCTCCTCGCCGGATGGAATGTCAACACCGAAAATGAACCCGCCCTGCATGTCATCCAGAATCCCATGATTTCCGGATGTGGCGTCTTCGAGGCCAATATCCAGCACCAACCTCATGACCCGGTGGTGATCCCCCAGTTGATCAATGAAAAACCGGCGGGCCAACTGGATACTTTTTTCCTGGTTTTGGCCCCTGTGGATGCGATGCCGATGATCGATTGCATCGCTACCTCCATGGACGATGAAAAACAACCGGAGCAGGCGCTTTCCGTCTATCCCAATCCGGCCAGGGGCAGGGTGACGGTGCAATTGCCCGCCCGGGAGGCAGGCCGCCTGACCTGGTATGCTCCGGACGGAAGGGTATGGGCCGTCAGGGATCTGGGGCCGGAGGCCGCCGTGGTGGAGGAAGATCTTGCTGGCTTCCCGACCGGAACCGGCATTCTCGAATTCCGGGCCGGAGAGCGGCGCTGGACGACACCGGTCATCAGGATCGAGTGAATACGTACCGATTGGGGCCGGCATGCTTATCTTGTCCCCATGGCCGACTGGTCCCGACTTGACCGCTTGCTGGGCGCCGACTTCCGGAGAGACGACCTGCACCGGGTCCTGTATGCCACCGATGCCTCCGTGTATCGCCAATTGCCGCTGGGCGTTGTCTGGCCGCGCGATGCCGGCGAC
>JAGFIW010000059.1 GCA_024103195.1 Saprospiraceae bacterium
TATGTTTATCACAGATGAAAAGACGCTGCGGGAGGTGAAATCGGAATTCCAGGAAAAATTCCGCTGGCTGAAGCTGGAATTTTACCGCCGCGGGCACGAAGCGGGGGAAGGGAGCCCGGAAAAAGAACACTATGACGATAGTCTGACCATCGGCCAGGCCCGGGGCATCCATACCGAAGGAGAGATGAGCATTCACGGCAACCTCAAAGTATCCACCCTCGAAGAGGAATTCCGCGACCGCTATGGACTTCACGTCCAGGTGTTCCGGCGTTCCGGCGAAGTGTGGCTCCAGACGACCGCGACGGACGACTGGACCCTCGCGGAACAAAACGAAAAAGGTGGCAATGCCTCCGGAACAGCCGGAGAACCACCAGCCGTGACCTCCTACGAAGTGGACTGATTCCGCTTCGGGCATTGTTCTTGCGGGAAGCCTGGAGCGAATCCTCCCGCGAGGACGACTGCCGCCCCCAAGACCGATATACCCATGCTGAGCCGACAGGAAAACCCCCAATACCGACAGGACATCTTCCGCCATCTGGACGGTATCGCCACGGCCCCTACCGCCTATAGCCTGTATCGGAAAGGCGTTCTGGACTTCCTGCTCCGGGAGAAGGGTGCCGACCTGAGTCACCTCGCTGAGGTCTTCGGTGCCAATGAGGGGTATCTCAATGTCGCCTTGCGCGTCCTCTGCTCCCAGGGCTGGCTCCGTCAAACCCTGGACCCCGGGGGCGCCGACGTGCGCTATGACCTTACCCCTGTATCGGCAGAAGCTTTTGCCCTCATCCCGTTGTATGCCGATGCCGTCGGCCTGCTCACCATGTCGGGACATTTTCATCCGCGCCGCTTCGAGCAAAAACCCTACGAAGTCCTCCGGGAAATTTTCCTCCGCTATTTTGACCGCTATGGACTCCCGGCAGCCGGGGATCCCGTCGTCCGTCGTCTGCAGGACCAGGTCCTCGCCCACATCGAAGGCATCCTGGTCGGTCCGACCGTGGTGCACCTCGGCATGGGGGGCATGTTCCACAAGTATTTCATGGAGGCCTCATTCCGCCCGGAAGAATTCCATCACCACCCGGCCAGCTTTCGCGAACTCCTGCAATTCCTGGCTCGCATGGGTTGGTTTGAAGAGCACAACGAATCTTTTCGCTTCACACCCAAAGGCCTTTTTTTCGCCCAAAGAGCCAGCGCCTACGGCGTTACCGTCTCCTATATCCCCCTGCTGAGGGAAATGGACGAACTCCTCTACGGCAATCCGCACATCCTTCGCGATCTCCCAGAAGGAAGCCCGGAAGCCCATGTCGACAGGGAAATGAATGTCTGGGGGAGCGGAGGGGCCCATGCCACCTATTTCAGGAAGGTGGACGAAATCATCATCCAGCTTTTCAACCAACCCATTGAAAAGCAACCCAAGGGCATCCTCGACATGGGATGCGGCAATGGCGCCTTCCTCAAGCACATGTACGAAGTCATCGAGCAACGGACCTTGAGAGGGCAGCACCTCGAGGAACACCCTTTGTTTCTCGTTGGTGCCGACTACAATGAAGCGGCCCTGCGCGTGTCCCGCGCCAACCTGATCCAGGCCGACATCTGGGCCAAACTCATCTGGGGTGATATCGGACGTCCCGACATGCTCGCCAGTGACCTGAAACAGAACTACGGCATCGATCTGCGCGACCTCCTCAACGTCCGCACCTTTCTCGATCACAACCGGATCTGGCAGGACCCCGCCGACCCCGCCGTCGGCAGAACCAGCACCTCCACAGGCGCATTCGCCTACCGCGGAAGGCGCCTCCCCAATCATTTGGTGGAAGAAAGCCTCCGCCAACACCTGGCTCGCTGGACACCTTTTCTCGACCGGTTCGGGCTGCTCGTCATCGAGTTGCACACCCTCCCCCCCGATCTGGCTGCCGCTCATCTCGGCAAAACCGCCGTCACTGCCTATGACGCCACGCACGGATTTTCCGATCAGTACATCGTCGAAGTGGATGTCTTTCGCCGCGTGGCCGAAGAAGCAGGCCTCCATCCCGACCCTCATCACTTTGCGCGCTTCCCCGACAGTGACCTGGCCACCATCAGCATTCAACTCCTCCGCGCCGAATGATGGCAGATGGCTATTCCTCCCCCGAATGACGAGCTTACCGTCGGGTTTTGATGGTCCGGCGACGCCACCAGCGGAATAAGGAAAACACCGCCACCAACATCAGCAATACGGCCCATCCTTCGGACAGGAAAACCAGAAAGTCGAGGAGGTTGCTCCAACCATTGGCCAGGGCCTCCCGCATCCGCCCCAGAAAATGATCGGAACCGGAGGCATAGGTGACACAGGAAACCGTCACCTGGCTGAGGGCTACCTGTTGGTCGTAATTCTTGATCTGGGTTTCCATGGATTCGATATCCGCGCGCACCTGGTGGAGCTCGCGTTCGATGGCCAGGATTTCCTCGACATTTTTGGCCGCTTTCAGGATGTCCAGATAGCGGGCTTCCAACGCCTTTTTGTTCCTCAACCGGGCATCCGTGTCGGCGTAGATTTCCGTGATGTCGGTGGTGCCGACAGACCGGTTTTCGACCCGCAACGCCAACCCGGCCGCATGGTCCAAGAATGCCTCCAACTTTTCGGCCGGTATCCGGAGCTGCAGATAGACTTCATACGTCCTGTGCGCATGATGAACGTTTTCATTTTCGATGAATCCCTGCAGCCGGGCCACTTCCTGGCGCAAATCGGCCGCCGTCTTCATCGCATCCGCACATACCAATCTTATTTGGCCGTTGCGAATTTTTTTGGCGGGGAGGGCCTCCGCCTGCCGGGATTCTTCCCCGGCCATTTGCATTTTCCCGGAAGCCGGCGCACTGACCGGCGCTGACCTGTCGGCCTCCTGTTGGCAGGACAGCAGAAAACCGAAAGCCACAAACAAAAGCCGTATGACCATAACCAGGAATTTGTCCGACAAGATAAGCATCCGCTATGGGACAGGATGGAACGGACTCGACAGGTTTGACCAGAATCCTTTTACTTTGTCAATCCGGTTTCAGCAACCTGATTTTCTTTCACCAACCCCCGGAATAATATGGACAAGTCCATGCAGACCATGATCGAAAACCTCCACAAAAACACGGGAAAAACCCTGGAGGAGTGGGTGGCTTTGGTCAGACGCGAAAATCTGCCCAGGCACGGAGATGTTCTCCGCTTTTTGAAAGAAGGCCATGGCATGACCCACGGATATGCCAATCTGGTGGCCCATACCGCCCGCCAATCGGATGCCGCTTCCGCCGAATCACCCGATACTTTGATCGACCAGCAATACAAGGGGAAAGAACATTTTCGCCCTTTGTACGAGCGCCTGATGCAAGACATCCGCCAAATGGGGCCCGACTTGGAGGTCGCTCCCAAAAATGCTTATGTCAGCCTTCGCCGGAAAAAACAATTTGCCATGCTGCAACCGGCCACCAAAACCCGGTTTGAAATCGGTCTCAACCTCAAAGGACAAGAACCCCAGGGTAAACTTCAGGCAG
>JAGFIW010000062.1 GCA_024103195.1 Saprospiraceae bacterium
GATTGTGACGGAGGAGAAGTGCCCCCGCTTCCGGTGGTCACGGCGACGGACAATTGCGACCTGCAGGTGACGGTAACGCTTGAAGAGGAAGAGATCGAAGGGACTTGCGAGGGCGCCTATATACTGATCCGCCGTTGGACGGCCACGGACAACTGTGGCAACACCGCAACCGGTGAACAGCGGATTACGGTAGGTGACGGTACACCACCGGTCCTTGTTGGAGTTCCGGCATCTGTTACGGTTGAATGCGATGACATTCCCGATCCAGCCACAGTAACAGCGGAGGATGATTGTGATGACGATGTGGAGGTAATGTACAGCGATCAGATCATCCCGGGTCAGTGTGCGGATGCATATTCGATCATTCGGACTTGGACAGCGGAGGACGATTGTGGTAATGTGGCTACTGCCACGCAATCCATTACAGTCATTGATACCACTCCGCCTGTATTGATACCCATGCATCCTGATCTGACGGGAGTAATGGATGGAGACACCTTGGTCATAGATTGTAAACTCACGGATGTATTCGATGTCAATGATTTCAAGGCAGAAGACAACTGTGATGAAGATGTGACCATTACCTTCCACGAAGTCAAAACCGATGGGGATTGTCTTCAGGATGGATATTATGTGATGCTCGAGTGTACCTGGATGGCGAGCGACGACTGTGGTAACACGAATTCCTTTACGATCTACATGTTGTTGACGGATACGGTTCCTCCCGTATTTGTTCAAGCTCCTGATGATCTGACTTTGGAGTGTGATCAGACCGTACCTTCGGCTGGGCCGGTTGTCCTTATTGACAATTGCGATGATGAAATCCAGCTTTCTCTGGATGAAATCATCGTTCCGGGTGCATGTCCGCAGGAATACACCATCACAAGAACATGGACGGCAACGGATGATTGTGGAAATGTTTCCACGCATACCCAAACCATCACCGTTCAGGATTCCAATGCACCGGTCATCACGGGAGTACCATCGGATGTAACCGTCAATATTGCCAATGGTGAATCCGTGCCCGAAATTCCCATGGATGTAACTGCCGAGGACAATTGTGATTCAAATGTCTCTTTCACATTTGAAGAGGAGATTATCTCTGGCCAATGTGAGTATGTCATTATTCGAACCTGGACGGCAGAAGACGATTGTGGAAATGTGACCATTCAATCCCAGAAGATCACCGTGCTTGATGGTCTGGAAGTCGATTTGAATATCATCCACCAGACTTGCGATTCCCTGGGTTCCATTGAAGCCAACGTGGTTGCGGGAACACCGCCCTTCCAATTCCATTGGGAGGATCCGTCTGTTCCGTCCACACAAAATGTCCGTACAGGATTGGAGGCTGGAACCTACAGTCTGACAGTTGTGGATGCCTCCGGATGTCAGCGGGTGTTTGATCCAATCATTCTGGAGAATGAATGTGAGTGCATTTTACCGGTGGTGGATACGGTTCTCCTTGTTTCTCCGACCTGTAAAGGAGGCAAAGGAAGTATCGAAATTATCCTCGAACAGAATCCGGACCTGTACCAATTCCATTGGACACCTTCTGTCAGTACAACCCACTTGGCTACTGAACTGATGGCCGGGACTTATGAGGTTCGCATTGTGGACAAGAATGATCCGGATTGCTTTATCAAAATCCAGATCAACCTGGAAGGACCTGAAGTGCCGGAAGTAACGGTTGAGGAAATCAAGGACGAAACGTGTAAAGGCAATGATGGATATGCGCGGCTCGCTCCTCCGGATTTGGTGTATCTGTGGTCGGATAATGGAACCGGCGCCGTACGCACCAATCTGAAGGCGGGTACCTATTCCGTGACGGCTACTGACCCATCCACAGGATGTTTCACTATACTCCCGATTGTTATCGGAGGTCAGGATTCACTCGTGGTTACAGCTGAGATCCACAAGCATCCGGATTGTCTTAACAACAACGGTCATGTTACGATACACGTGACGGGAGGTTCAGGTCAATATACCTACAGCTGGGGTCCTGGGGCAACTCGTACCGACCTTTCGGCAGGCATGTACACCGTGCTTGTTCAGGATACAGTATCCGGCTGCACGGGATTTGTCACCTTCTTCCTGGACAATCAGACGGAAGGAGTGGATATAGAGGCGGATACGATTCTACTGTTGGCCTGTCACGACAGCCACGACGGCTACCTGGACTACCAACTCGTTCCTTCTCCCGGATTCCTGGCACCCGCCTCTGTACAGATCAGGGATGCCAATGGCACTGTGGTGGAAAATGGGGAGTTAACCCCGGGCACCTACTGTCTTGTGGTCTTTGACGGACACGGTTGTCTGGCAGGTACCCATTGCTTTGAGGTGGTGGCACCAGACAAGTTGGAAGCCCAGATCCTGGTGCGGGATGCCGATTGCGACACCTTGGGTCAGATCACTTTAAATGTATCTGGAGGAACTTCCCCCTATACGTTTGATTGGGCACACATTGCGGGTACCAATGATCCGGGTATTCTCCTGGATCTGGAACCGGGATCCTATGCCGTGACCGTCACGGATTTGAACGGGTGTACCATAGCATTCAGCGATATCAAGGTCCTTGATATGTGTCATCCGTGTCCGCCCAGTCTGGACTCGCTAACCGCAATAATTACGGATTGTGATGAACCGGCAGAAGTTTGTCTGGAAATACCCCTTACCCAATATCATGAATACACCATCCTTTGGAACGGGGAACCCTATGACGGACTCATTGACGGCTGCCAGTTTGACTCCATCATTGCCTATACCTACTATACTTTGCTGGGTCTGGGTTATGCGGGTCCCTACGAATTGACCTCCTGGACGGTCAATGGACAACAGTTCCAGGGTCTGTTCCAAAATGTGGAGGACTTGGTGGATTCCATGAATGTTTGGGATCCAACTGGAAATTGGGTTCAATTCCCGACGCAACTCCTGATTGTGGGTGGAGATTATTCCAACACCTACAGCAAAATGCTGATCAAGCAATTGGCATTCCCCAATTCCTATGCGGAAATTGGATTCAACTATGGAGTTGTTTCGACGGAAACAAAAATTTTCCTGCCGGAAGGAACCCACGAGATCGTGATTTACGAACCAGGCGAGATTTGTGGTGACACGTTGATCGTGACGGTGGAATGTCATCCTGATTCGATCTGCCCGGTCACCGACACCATCCATGTCCAGGTGTATACGGAGGGTTCCGTCACGGCATGTGCCCATCTGGAATATTGCATGTCGGATTCGACGTCGCTTTATGAAGGTTGTGCCGGCGGATTGTCGGGCACGTCCACATTGGGCGAATGGCAATTGGATGCCCACACGGGCTGCATGACCTTTGTTGCAGGCACTTTGCCGGGTATTGACGTCTTGTGTGTTGTCGCATGCGACCAGGCCAACGGATTGTGTGACACGACCTATATCGTGGTTGAATGTCTGCCCAAACCGGGATGTCCGACAGTGGATACGCTTTATGCTTCCATTGATGTCAACCAACCGGTGGTGGTCTGTGCCGAGCTGGAATCCTGTATGGATGCCGCCAGCACCACATATCAATCCTGTGAAGGTGGATTGTCGGGTTCTACCACACTGGGGAACTGGACCCTGGACGGTGTGACCGGATGCCTGAATTATACGGCAGGTCCGGATCCGGGGCAGGATGTGTTGTGTGTGGTGGCTTGTGATTCCTTGATCGGCCTGTGTGATACGACCTGGATGATCATCCTGATCAAACCCGATTGTCCGCCCATTTTATCGGAAAATCAGGCAGTGGTCAACATCCAGGATTGCGATGGAGAGGCCACCTATTGTCTCGACATTCCGCTCAACCAGGTTGGCAATTACACTTTCACCCTGGAAGGAGAGCCCTTTACGGGCATTGTGGACGGTTGTGATTTTGATTCCTTGTACGGCTACAATTACTCCCTGATTCCGGGTGGCGGCAATGCCGGTCCTTATTCGCTGGATGAATGGATGGTGGACGGAGTACCCTACTCCGGTCAATTCCAGAATCTTGCCGAATTGACGGCCTTGATGAACGGTTTTGATGTGGATGGTAATTGGTTTATTGATGCCGGAATTGTCAACATCGTTGGTGGTGACAAAGTGTCCTCATATGGACCACTCCGGATCACGCAGACGAATACCTTCATCAAAGCCACGATCAACCTCAATGATCTGTTGATTCCCAACGGAACCCTGATCGCTGTTGATACCGGTCATCATACCCTGGTCATCACCGAAATTGCTACCGGGTGTACGGATACGTTGTGGCTTACCGTCCAGTGCGGAGAATGTCCCGAAGTTTATTCCGGACCCGATTCATTGGTTATTGATGATTGCTTTGGTACGGCCAGCATTTGCCTGGATATTCCGGCGGAGGAATTTGACGGTTACGAAGTATGGTTGAATGACACCGCCTATGCCGGCATTACGACACCCTGCGATTCGGATAGTCTGTGGCGTTATTCTTATGCAGGACTCCACGCCAAAGATCCTGACGGACCCTACCAGATTTCCTGGATGATCAACGGACAGATCCAAACAGCTACCGTTAGTTCCGTTGAGGACATGGTGGATACCATGAACGCCTGGGATCCGCAGGGCCACTGGGCAGTCGATACCATTCTGCTCGTCATTCAGGGTGGACATTCGGAGGGACAGTATGGGTCCTTGTCCATTGGATTCCCCAACGTTCCGGGTGTACCTGTAGTGACCTGGCTTGCTCAGCCATGGGTAATCAGCAATGGTACTGCGTTGACGCTTCCGGTAGGATCCCATTCGATCCGGTTGATCAACACCGTCAACGGTTGTACTTACCTCTATGAACTTACCGTGAACTGTGAGGACGGAAATGGCGTACCTGACACTCTGCACACCGAAATTCTGGTCGGATTCACCGACACACTGTGTCTGCCAACCGGATTGTCGGGTGTGATCGTGAGTGCCGAGAACCTTTGTCCCGAAGCCTCCGGGTGGCACGCTGATATCGCACTCGCAGGTGACAGTACCTGTCTGATCATCACCGGTGAAGCGATAGGTACGGATACAGCCTGCATGGTGTTCTGCGATGATCATGGGCAATGTGACACCGTTATTCTGGTGGTCCATGTGGTGCCCCCCACCATTGACACGGTGGTATATGTGCTGGAAACGGGACAGGACACCACCCACTGCCTGAGTCTGGCAGAACTGAGCGGCAACCCGTTGAACGTGACGGACCTGTGTCCGGAATCCAACGGGGCAGCCTCTATAGGCATGGTGGATTCGATGTGGTGCCTGGAGATTACCGGATTGACCGAAGGATCGGATACGGCTTGCCTGGTGATCTGTGATGCAATTACCTGCGATACCACCATTGTTGTGGTGCACGTGATTCCTGCCGGTATGGGAGGAGATCCGCCCATTGCCGTCAACGATTCCGCCAAAGTGCTGGAAAACCGCCCATTGAATATCAACGTCCTGCTCAACGACACCCTCAACGGTGTACTGACAGGTAGTGGTGTGCTCGTTCCTCCGGCCAACGGAACCATCACGGTCATCGCACCGGGTATTTACAGGTACCTGCCGCTTACTGGTTTCTGCGGGGCTATCGATTCCTTCACCTACTATATCGCCAATGCATCCGGTGCGGATACCGCCGTGGTCTATGTCGAAGTGGTATGCAGGAAGATCGTGGTCTATACAGGATTTTCACCCAACGGCGACCTGGTGAATGACAAATTCCATATTGACGGGATTGATGACTATCCCAACAATGAGGTAACCATATTCAACCGTTGGGGGAACCAGGTATTCCGAATGAAAGGATATTCCAATGACAAAGGTTGGGATGGACGCTGGCAGGGCAACGATGTGCCGGATGGTACTTACTTCTATGTGATCACAAGCGGAGAAGGCGAAACCTATACGGGTTACGTTCAGATCCAGCGATAAGGAATGGGGTGCCGGCTTTCGGGTCGGCACCCACCATTTTCCAACCCAGTTAACCCAGGAAGATGAACAAGCGAGTTTGGTTGCCGTGTATGTTGATGTCGGTGCTGGTGTGGACGCAACAAGCGGTCGCACAGCAAGATGCCATGTTCACCAAATACATGTTCAATACCCTGGTGTTCAACCCGGCCTATGCCGGCAGTTATGAACACCTGTCGGTCAATCTTCTCCACCGCAGCCAGTGGTGGGGAATTGAAGGGGCACCGGTGACCCAGACCCTCACGATCCATAGCCCGGTCAATGACAGGGTAGGGTTGGGCCTTTCCCTGATCCACGACCGAATAGGGCCCACTTCCAGTTCCCAGGCCAATTTCGCTTATGCCTACCGATTCAAGGTCGGCCCCGGAAAACTGGCCATTTCCCTTCAGGCGGGCCTCCTGCATTGGCGCGCGGATTGGAACAAGCTTTCATTCAAAGACCAGACACCTGACCAAACCTATATGGATGCGCAGCCTTCGAAATGGCTGCCCAATTTTGGCGCCGGGGTCTATTACCACACAAATACCTGGTATCTGGGTGTAAGTTCTCCTCATCTGGTCAACCACGATCTGAGAGACAAGGATGCCGGCCAGCCGGATGATGTTCCTGTTTCCGGGCTTTTCCGGCATTACTATGCTTTTGGCGGATTGGCCCTCCCGCTACGGGGCTCTGCCCTGGTTTTCCGACCCTCCTTCCTGTTGAAGAATGTGGGATTGTTCGGAGATGCCCGCAACGCCAGGGGGCAGGTGGCAGCCCCTACCGAAGCCGACCTGGATTTGGCTTTTCTCATCCACCAAAAGCTCTGGCTGGGCGTGGCATATCGGACGGCCCTGGAAGCCTGGACCGACGGGAGCAGTTCTGCCGATTCCGGGGACATCTGGGGCGCTTTCCATTTTCAGAACGGATTAAGGCTCGGACTGGCCTTTGATTATACCCTGACCGCTCTTCGCCAACAAGCAGGAGGCAGTTTTGAAGTGATGCTCGGTTACGACATGCAATACCGCGTTGACCGTGTGGTTACTCCGCGCTATTTTTGATGGCAGACCATTTGCGTATCGGATTCGATGAAGACACGTTGTTATTGTCTTCCCGGATGACTTGGGATGCAATTCCCCATCATGCGTCCCGTAACCCCGGCCCAGACATCAACTTAGGGCTTGTTCCCGCCAAAGCTCAAGGACGGAAGTCCGGATCCCCCTCAACGGGAAGTTTCTTTCAGCCGGATTTGGTCAATTGGGCCGCGAGCCCCTATCTTTGCCCTGCTTTTCAAAAAGCGGATCTCGTAGCTCAGCCGGTAGAGCATTTGACTTTTAATCAAAGGGTCATGGGTTCGAGTCCCATCGAGATCACCCCAAAAAGCCTTGCAGTACTTTCTGCAGGGCTTTTTCTATAAAGAATTGCCCTGATATGATTACCTTTGGTTCCATAGCCACCCGATCATGATGATCTTGTCTGTCATACTCGTCGTTTCAGTGCTGGCTACAGCATTCTACCTGCTGGACGGACAAGCCATCCGCCGTCAACGGCCGTGAATGCCATTGGCCATTCTCCTTTCCCCGAATGGATGAAGTGGCTGCTTCTGTGATCAGAAGGTAGGGCAATTCACCCTGTATCGCGACTGGTAGGGATGGACATACACAAGTCCAATTTCCATGGCTCCCCGACCATGCGTGGCCACATCCAGGGAGGAATGGTTGACATCATAACTGAGCCCGAGTTGCCACCGGTCCATCTCCAGGATGAAACTGTAAATCAGGGCATCCATGACCATACCGCTTTCAAGACGGTTGGCCAAGCGTGTCCAGATACCGGCACGAATGGCCACCTCATACCAGTCTTTGTTGGTATACCGGAAACTGGACCCCAGAACTGTTTGCATGGAAGGTCCCTGTAGGGAGAGGTAAGCAGCCGGCAAAATGCTGAAAGAGGGATTGAGCGGGATCTGCCCACCGGCATGAACCATGACCTTTCGGTACAGTTTCTCGGACTTGTCGTTGATGAATGAAATGCCGGGTTGGTTGATGTGATAGAAAGCGGCACCCCCATAAATACTGGCATCTTCGTCGAAAACGGCATAGTACATCAATCCGGCGTTGATATTGAGGAAGATATCAGTGCTTTGCGCCAGAAATTCATTGGATGGCAATCCCTGATCAACGGATTCGGTGGCGGCATTGTATTGGTTGCTGAACCAATACTGTCCCCAGTCCTGGGAAAATTGACCGAGACCTGCCTGCATACCGGCCACCAGATATTGATGATCGGTACGGTATTTTCCCCCAGCAATCTGTTTGAGGTACCCGACACTGACATTGCCTTGGGATTGGCGCAACTGACCGGCTCCGGCCTGGTCTTGCATCAGGTTGAGCCCGAAGGCAAAATAATCCTGTCCAAAAACTTCGAATCGCATGTCCCCGGCAGCATTGATGGTGCGGAAAGCATCCCCTCCCAATATGCTGGACCACTGGTTGCGATAATTGAGAGCGACGCGGAATTGTCCCGGGAAAACGCCCGTCATGGCAGGATTTACCTGTAAAGGAGCGTGGTAAAACTGGCTGAAATGCGGATCCTGGGCACGCAGGATGGTCCGTGAACATCCCAGTAGCATAGCCGCCGTCAACAGGGTAATTATTACCTTCATTTTACCGGATTAAAGTTGTTTGGCCGGATAACTGCTCGCGAAATCCATCCGCGTATTCCACATCCAGCACCCAAATATATACACCGGTGCTCATATCCTCCCCGCGGAACTCACCGTTCCACCCCATGGAAAGATCATTGATCATGAAATCTTCCACCTCAAACATCAATTCACCCCAACGGTCGAAAACACGCATCACGATGATCCGGATGCCTTCTTTGCCGTGGACCAGGAGCAAGTCATTTTGTCCATCCTTGTTGGGGGTAAAGGCCGTGGGTACAAGTACCGTACGGTTGGGCTTGACCCAAACAGTCACGGCATCCTGGGTGTGGCAACCCCGCTCGTCCGAGGCGTGAACCGTATAGGTGGTGGTGAATAATGGAAAGGCCAATGGGGCATCACAGTCCGTACAATCCAATGTACCGATCACAGGAGCCGTCCACCGGAAATCAACCGGCGTGATGATATCGGTTTCTGCCAGCAATCGAACAGTATCACCCTGCTCAATGGTGACATCATCGCCGGCGTCCACCATGAAGGCCATCGGATCATCCAGGGTGATGAATGCATCCTGGAAGCAACCTTTGGCATCGTACACCCTAACCGTATAGTCCGATGGCCCCAAACGGCTGAAGACAGGCTCGTCCTGTAGGGGACCCTGATCGAGCTGATACTGGTATGGTGGCGTTCCTCCAATTACCGTCAATTCGATCAGTCCATTGGCCATTTCCTGGCAGTCAGGACCGTCTCCGGTAATCACAACATCCACGGGCTCAGGATCGGAAAGGCTCCATGTTTCGACATGTGTACATCCGGTGGCATCACTGACCGTGACTTCGTAATTGCCGGCAACGAGGCCACTTACCGAATGGCCCATGGAGCCATTCGACCATTCAAAGGTGTAGGGAGGCACACCGCCCATGGTCTGCAGCCGTATTTCCCCATCCGCAAAGGATGGGCAGGATGGAGGAGATACATAACCCAATTGCACATCCAGTGCCGGTGGTTCTGGGATAATGACTTCACCCGATGTGGTACAACCTTGGGTATCAGTGACGGAATAAGCGTAGGTGCCGGCCGCTAAACCGGTCCATTGCCAATCTTGTCCTCCATTGGCCCATTGAACCTGGTAATTGCCGCTACCTCCGGTAATCTGCAGGATGGAGGCCATGCCGTCCGATCCGCCCTGGCAGCGAGGTGAAAGCCATTCTGTCGTCACAGCGAGCATATCCGGTTGGTCAAGATATATGGTTGCTGTTCCGGTACAGCCGGACATGTCTGTGGCAGTAACCTGATAATCGGTATTTCCCGTCAACCCGGTTGCCGAAAGTCCTGTCTGCACAGGATTTGTGTTCCATTCATATTGGTATTGGCCGGGATCTCCCATGCCGCTACCTCCGGTAATCTGATCCACCTGTACGGTTCCGTCCGCCCACCCCTGACAGGTGGGTGACACGCCGGAAAGCACGATTTGTACAGGGTCCAGGTCCACCACCGTCAATTGGGCCATTGCCGTGCACAAAGCTTCATCGGTCACCGTAACATAGTAGGTTCCTGCCGCGAGTTGGTTTCGCACCAAAGAAGTGGACTGATCCTCCCAATTGACCTGGTAGGCCGGGCCAGTACCTCCGGTCACAACGGCTTCGATTTGATGTCCGGTGCCCCCGGCACACCCTTGCACCTGAGACATGATGACAACCTCCAGAGGCATGACGGGCTCGGCAACCGTACCGGATGCGGTTTCCGTACAGCCATTCTCATCGGTCACAGTCACTGTCCATGTACCGGCCGGCAACAGGAGGGCAGTGGCTCCGGACTGTGCCGGAATTGTGCTCCAGGCGAATTGATACGCCCCCGTACCACCCGCAGGTGTCGCTGTCAACGAACCATCCGAACCGCCATGGCAGGCCACGTCATTCCCGGATATCTGGATGTCAATGGGGGGTGGTTCGGCAAGTATGGCCTGTCCGGAGATTTGACATCCGGCATCATCGGTGATGGAAACCGTATAATTGCCTGCACCCAGACCGCTCGCCACAGGACCGGAGGGGGCAGAAGGTGCTGACCAGGCAAAGGACAAATTGCCTGTTCCTCCAGACGCAAATACCTGGATGGTTCCGTTGGTTCCGCCGTAACAATCGGGGGTGAGCAATGTAATGCTGTCGATGTTGAGATCGTTTTGGGATCCGATGAGGACCGTATCGGTGCCGGTGCAACCCTGGGCACCGGTAACGGTGACGGTGTAAAGGCCAGGCAAAACCTGAACAAGCACACTGTCGGTCGACATGCCGGGGTCGTTCCACTGGAATTGGTAAGGCCAGGTGCCTCCCGTTACAACAGCCGTTGCCGTTCCGTCGGTGCTGGTGGCGCAAGAGGCGGATATTCCGGTGATTTGGACGTCGATACCGTCAGCCATGGGAATGCTGCCAGAAATCGTTTGCCAACAACCACGGGCATCCGTGACAGTCACTGTGTAGGTGCCTGAAGGCAGGCCCATCGCCATAGAATCGGTTTGAGCCAATGGATCCGACCAGACAAAGGTGTATGGAGGCAACCCTCCGCTTTGGACAATCACCGTAATCTCTCCGTCCGAACTTCCGGGGCAGGTAGCCATGCCCGGAAGGATGGTCAGTGCCAAGGTGTCTGGTTGGGGCAGAAAGAGCGCGAGTGTATCCCGGCAACCCAAAGCATCTGTGACCCAGACATCCAGAGGACCGGCAGCCAGCATGATGGCGGTATCCGTAATTTGGGACGCGGGGTCTTTCCAGCTGAATTGAACCGGTGCCGGGGCCTGTATGACATTGACCCAAGCCTGTCCATCCTCGTCCCCGAAACAGGTGGGCGGTTGAAAGCCGGTAGTGTAAACATTATCCGGTACAGTGAGAACATTTACCGTTCCCGATTCAGTGCAGCCTTTCCAATCCGTAATGGTCAATCCGAAGTTGCCTGCGGCCAATTGGTCCGCCTGGGGGGTATTTTGACCATCACTCCACAGAAATTGGTACCCGCCATTTCCGCCCGAAGGTGTGCCGGTGGCCGATCCGTTCGATGCACCGAAACAAGTGACCGTGTCTGCCTGGAAGGAGATCTCCAATAATGCCGGTTGGGGAAGCATGACCAGGGTGTCTTCCAGGCATTGGTTGGCGTCCTGCACGCGCAGGGTGTATCCAGCCGCCGGCCGGTTGGACAAAATGGGTGAAAAAACGGCGGGCACCGTCAGCCAGGTATAGGTGTATCCGGGTGTTCCCCCCGAGGCGCTCGCTTCGATTTGGCCATCATTGCCCCCAAAACAACTCACGGAGTCAATATCCAGATTGACAGTGATGGGATCAGGCTGGTTCAGGCTGAAAAAGACCGTATCGGAACAACCATTGCCATCCGTAACAATGACATAATGATCACCGGCAGCGACAGTGTTGAAATATCCGAAGCCCTGCGTAGTCAGATTGTCCAGGTTGTACGTAAATGGAGTTGTGCCGTCATAGGCCGAGATGTAGGCCTCTCCATCATTTCCGCCATAACAGGAGGGGGGCGCTACCTGCTCAAGGACCGCATACATCTGGCAAAAGGAATAGAAGCAATCGAGGGTAGCTTCACCAGAGGGACATTGGACAGACAATGGCACCGCCCGGACCACAATCTGGACCGCATTGTGGTTGGGGATGCCGGTAATCAGATGGGAGAGACCTCCATTGGCGGCAACCCACCCGGTTTGATTGATGTTGACCTCGTAGGTAGTAGCGCCTGGTACGGACGACCAGGAAATCATCAATCCGTTTTCGAGACTTTCCCCGCAGGTCACAACGGGGGCAGGGAAAACAGGTGTGACCTCCACCAGGACCTCCTTTTCATCTTCGCAGCCGTATCTGTCCTGGGCAATGAGCGCATAGGTTTGGGTTTGATCGGGATAGGCCTGTGGTTGAGGGCAATCTTCGCAACTCAGCCCGGTGGAAGGCGACCAGGCATAGGTGACCTCATTGGTGGCCTTGAGGGTCATGCTCCAGTTTTCGAACAAACCCATCCGGTTGAATCCGAAGTTGTCGGAGACGCGAAGGTGCCATGTGCCGTTGATCGGAGCACCGGTCAGGCTGTTCCAGTTGCCTTCAGGCCGATAGGTGCCTGAGAAGGGGGCTGTTCCTGCGGTGACGGGGTCGTTGCTTCCAGGCGAAAAACATGTCTGCGAATAATTGGTGCCAAGCCCACCGTTATAGGATGTGAGCTCCAGTTGTGACCCGTCTGGCGCCTCCAGGAATACCGAAATGTTGTTGACCGGGTACGTTTGCAGGTTGAAGCAGACGGACTCGATTTCTGCGGCGCCCGGACTGAGGGTCAACGGGAAAATATTGGAAATGGTCAATGGCGCCCCGTACGGATTGGAAGGGGGGTGATTGGAATAACCCAGGGGCTGCATGGCATGCATGGCAAATGGAATGGTGTCTCCCATGAAGCCGGTCACTACGGTCTCCAGTAGGGCGGTATCTCCCTGGCAAATTTCCTGGTCGGCCATGGGAGAAATGAGTTCCTGGCAATCCAGACACTGGGCATGCGTGGGAGGCAGGACGGGAATGGTCACGAAAGTGTCGGCCACACAGGAAAAGTCATCTTCGTAGAGCAACCGGAAGAACGTCGTCCCTGCCGTATGAGCCGTTCCCTGGATGTCCTTCCCTTTGTGCAGGAATATGTGTCCGGCCTGCTCCCATTCCAATTTCGTCACCTTGGGGCGGAAGGTTTCTGCCGGAGGCAGGACCCCCTGATTGAAGGCGATATTCCACCAGAACACATAGCCGTTATCAATTGCCCAAAGATCCTGGATGGAAAGTACCCATTCGCCATTTAGGGGGCATCCCAACAAGCCGTCCATGGCCTCGTAGGTCTGATACGATCCTTCGGGGAGGGTCTGGGGCATGTGCTGATTGGCATAGTCCAGCCAGGACGGGTTGGGCGCATCAAATTCCCAGCAATAGGTAAATCCCTGGCCGGGAACAGGCTCCGGCAGGAGTTCATCATCTTCGAACGGAATACCCAGAAATACCTCTTCACCGGTCTCTTCCTGATTGACCAGCACGATCGTTTGTCCGGTCGGACAAGTCAGCGTAATGCGGAGATCACGCATCCAGGAGTGTTCCATGTTGACACAAATCGATTCGATTTGGGAGGGATCAGTCAGGATTTGGTCCGGGCCGAATTCCGTGAAGATCAGACTGGTCTGGTACAGGGCACCGGTCCCGTCGGGCAGAGGGATGGAATCTGCCCGTATTTTGACGAGATCGAAGGAAGCTTCCCGGGACAGGATTCTAACGTTCTCCGACCCCGAGGAATCAGATGATGCCGACAGCTCAATAGTGTCCATGAAGCATACCGGGCCGGGCAGATTTTCAATCCGGATATCGGGTGGGGGAGCCACACGTATACGGCGGGTCAAATAGTTGGTGTTGCGGCAGCCGAATTGGTCGATAATGGAAAGCGTAGCCTTGTAGCCCCCGGGTTGGGTGTAGACATGGCTGGCAGAAAGTCCATCCTGCATGGTCCCGTCGCCAAAATCCCATTCGAAACTACTGAGCGCGAGATCCTGATGATACAGAAGGTCGTTCTGGAAAAAATCGGCCCCTCCGCTAAAACTGACTTCCCCCCCGGGACAGATGTCAATCCAACCGGTATCCGCCGGGACCGGTGCAGGATCGGCAGTCAGAATCAGCGCCTCAAAGGCCTGACAGGCCGGCGTGCAACTGATGATGGCCGTCCAACCTTTGCCGTGGTTGGTGCCGTTGCTTTTGAACCTTACGGTGATACATCCGGAAGGATTGGTGGGCGTAGCCTGGACGATGAATGGTGTGGCCTGGAGAAAATCCGTGTTGCAGGCCAATTGGGGGAAGAAGATGTTGGGACCGTCGAAGAAGCACAACGAATCACCCGGCTGAATGTCAATCCCTGAAAAACTAAGACGGGAATGGGTGCCCGTTGATCCGTCCGGACAGATCGTCATCACCAGGGTCTCATTGGGGCCATAATTGCCGGCAGTGCCTCCACTATCAGTGAAAACACCATGGCACACATTGACAGTGCCGGGGGTCATGGGGAGAAACTGCCCGTGAAGGGAAGCGCCCGAAAGGAAAAAAGCCCCCAGGAGGACCAGGCCGATCAACCGGTTTCTCATAAGGATTGGATACGCGTGATCGGCGTCTGGGATGCAGTAAATATATGATTTATTGGCAGGAACGAGGAACTTGACCTCATGACTTCCCCCCTGGATGGACATTTTTGGAGCGATAGAGCCCGGGGCTCACATCGAGGGAAGGTCCCTAAAACAGCCGCTGCCATAACAGAGGAAGAGTCCGTGAGCCGGAGGGATGGACCAGAACCTGAGGATGGGGCGTTCCGCCAAAACGGCATCGCCCGGGAGAGGGTATGCGATCTCATTGTAGTCTTCACTGCGTCATGCCGGGACAATCCCAAACAGGACAGGGGGTACAAGGAAGGGCATCAGCAGATGCCCGCCATTCCAATCGGCATGGGATTACAACGAGTGAAGCGCAAAGGGCAAAAATGAGGCCAAACAGCGTTCTCTCCTTGACGCCGTAAAGGTAGACTTTTTGCCAAACATATGCAATCTATTATAATAGAATATAATATGATGTGTAGAGAGGTGGCAAAAAAAAGAGCGCCACATACCGGGATACATGGCGCTCTTTGGATCTGTTGCTTCAGGGATTATTGCTCGCTCAGCTGGAACGGAAGCCTTGCCTGGACGCCTTCCATCCGGCGCAGGTCCATGAGGTGTTGGACGGGTGCGTACCAGGAGCCCAATTCGTTTTGCAGGACGGCACGGGCGGTTGTTTCCTCACTGCCCGTTATTTTCTCCAGCAATCGCATCAGCGGGTCCTTGACTTTGGGGTATTCATCCACGCGATAAGACTCCAGAGAAGCCATGCGTGCCGCGCAAGCCAAGGCATCATCCGTATAACCGAGGGCATCCACCAGGCCTATTTCCAGGGCTCGCTGCCCGGTCCATATGCGGCCTTGAGCAATCGAATCCACTTGGGCTACCGTCATGCCCCGTCCTTCGGACACTTTATGGAGGAAATCGCGGTAGATGTCATCCGTCAGCTTTTGCATCAGGTGGCGCTCTTCGGGCCCCAAACCGTAAACACCCGTCAGGTAGGTAGATGCACGGGTCGTTCGCACGGTGTCAAACGTGAGGCCCAGCTTTTGGTCGAGGAATTTGCCAAAATTGGGGATGAGCGAGAACACCCCGATCGATCCTGTCAACGTGGAGGGCTGGGCGAAAATCGAATCGGCATAACAGGAAATGTAATAGCCACCCGATGCGGCATACCGGCCCATGGAAACCACCACCGGCTTGCCTTTATCCTGAATATTGCGAATGGACTGCAGGATATTGTCGCTGGCCAGCACACTGCCACCCGGTGAATTGACCCTGAGTACCACCGATTTGATCCGGTTGTCGTCGGCGATCTTTTTCAATATCTTGAGATAGGGCTCGTCATGGATGATACCGCCTTCTTCCTTGCCGACATTGATTTCTCCCTCCATAAAGACAAGGGCCACTTTGTCTCTGCCGCTGAAATCCACCTTCGACATGGCGCTTTTGAAATAGTCCTGTGCTTTGACGACAGGTACTTCTTCACCGGTTTCCAGTCCGATGCGCTGGCGGAGTCGTTCTTCAAGCTGATCCTCGTAGATCAGTCCGTCGATCAGCCCGGTCTGGCGGGCACTGTCGGGTGAAAAGCTGGTCCAACGGTCAGCCAGATACCGCAGACTGTCCGGTGCCATGCCGCGACTGTTACCGATGTCGTCCAACATCTGCTGAAAAAGGTCCTCTATATAGGCCCGCAGTTGAAGGCGGTTGGCATCGCTCATGCTGGTGGACCGGAATGGCTCGGTAGCGCTTTTGAACTGCCCGGCATAGAAGACATCAACCTCCAGATCGAGCTTGTCGATCAGTTTTTTGAAGTACATGACATCTGCGGCCATTCCCCGGAATTCCATGATTCCCATGGGAGACATGTACACACTGTCGGCGACGGAATTCAGGTAATACCCGTTCTGCGTCATCATCCGTCCGTAGGCATAGACAAACTTGCCGCTTTCCCTGAACGTGGCGAGCGCCCTCCTCAATACGGCTGCCTCGGGCATGGTCAGCTCGGACAATTCCGTCCAGAGCAGTATCCCTTTGATGTTGTCATCCTCT
>JAGFIW010000074.1 GCA_024103195.1 Saprospiraceae bacterium
TGGTTTGATCACATTTTCATTCTCGTTGTTGACCAGGACATCTGTCGGACCCACATTGATCAGGAAGTATGTTTTGGTCCGCTTGACGTTTTCCTTCTTGCCGAGTTTGATGTTGATTTTGTTTTTGTTGCTGTCGGACTCCACGCTGAAGAACTCGTCTTCCTTCCATTCGAAGGCTTCCTCCAGGTCGGTTTCCATCTTGTCGACAGACTCCTCGAGATCGTCGAGGATGTCTTCCAGCGCATCCTCGTATTCTTCGAGATTGATTTCGCCGGCTTCGCGTTTCTTTTCCAGTTCGGCCAGATCCTTTTCCATTTTTTCAGTGGCAGCGCGGATCTTTTCCTTCAGTTGATCGCTCTTTTCACTTTGGGCGGGGGCCGTAAAGCTCATCAGAAGAAAAAGCAGGGCCATGATGCCCGCAGGCAGGCAGGACGTTTTCATGATTCAGGATTTTAGATGATTACCAGTTGATTTCGATCTCGGTTTCCCGACTGCCGAGGGCCAGGAGGTCGTCGACAAGGCGGGGCCGTACTTTTTCGATGGCGGCCAACACTCTTTGAGGTGCAGTCACCTCTTCAGCGGGCGGCAGCGAGGGCGGAGGCGTTTTGTCTTTTTTGCGGAACAGGGTCTTTTTGAACAGCCCTTCCGTGTCCATCGGCCGTCCGGCTATTCCCGTCAGCGGATTTTGGGGACGGGCATCCGCCCAGGGTACAGGGCGACCTTCCGCGATGGCATCATCCGTCAATGGGTCTGTCCCTTCCGAGGCGGTAGCCCGGAATACCGGAGGGATGATGTTTTGCAGGGATGGCGCGCGGGTAGCGACCAAAGCCTCCTTTACCGTAATTCTGGGAAGTTGTGACTCTTCGCCGAATGGCGCCGGTTGCTCCGTTACGGGACGGAATGCCGCTGCGGCCCCATTCCTGGCCTTGATGGTTCGGACTTTTGGGGCGGGGGAAGTCTGTATGTTCGATACCGTTGCGTCGGCTTCACGAGCTTCCGGGGCCGGCAACAGTGCCTTCCCGGAGGGGATTTCCAACGCCATGGGCGGCTCCATGACATCCGGATGGTTGAAGGAGGGACTGGCGGGCTGCAAGGCCACCCAAAGCCCTGCGGACAATCCAAGCAGGAGGACGGCTGCCACAGCTATCCTCGCAAGGGGGTGGCGGCGCATGTGGACAATCTGCGGGCCCTGGCCCGGGCGCTGGCGTTTGGCCTGGACAGCAGCCCAGAGCTCCTCGCCGACAGGCTGTTCAAATTCCGCAAATGCGTCCCGGAAGGTTTTTTTAACAGGATCCATAACTCGTCTCTTTGCTCGCTTCAGGCAACCGTGTCTGGATGGCCGCCCTTGCTTTTTTGTATTGGGTTTTCGAGGTGCTTTCGGATATCCCCAGCATATCGGCAATCTCGCCATGGCTGTAACCTTCCACGGCATACAGGTTGAAAACAGTGCGATATCCGGCGGGCAAAGCGTCAATGATCTTCAGAAGATCACCGGCAGCCATGGAATCTTCACCCACCGGTGCAAGGCCGATATCCGGCAGCAAACCGGGGTCTTCGGCGAAGAGATACCGCTGCTCCCTCCGCAGGGTGTCGATGCACTCCCTGACCACAATGGCCTTCAGCCATCCTTCGAATTTTTGATCTTCCCGCAAGGTGTCCAACTGATCGAAAGCACGGGCAAATCCGCCCGAAAGCGCCTCCTGGGCCAGGTCGTGGCGGTACAGGTACCGGCGACAAACCCCCATCATGCGGGGCGACAACTGCCGGAATACCCATTCCATCGCTCTCTCGTCCCCTCGCCGGCAGGCACGAACCTGATCAGCCAGGGTATGAACAGAACGCAAGACCACAACGCGACTCATATCGGGTGCTTTCATGGTAGAGACGGGATAAAATTGATTTCGGTTGTCCGGGTGTAAAATTCTTTTGATTTTTTTTACCACAGACCCATACTTGGACCAATGACCGATCTGGTACGACGAACCATTGAAATTCCGGTTTGTTCCACATCCTGATTCTCTCTTTCATGTCCATACAGCTCATTCCCGCCGCCCAGATTGACCGTTTGAAATGGGACTCCTGTGTGCATTATGCCACCCAACCCCTATTTACCGGCTATACCTGGTTTCTCAATGCGGTGAGCAAGGAGTGGTCGGGGCTGGTGGAAGGGGATTACGAAACGGTCCTGCCGCTTTTCCACGGACGCGACATGCTCCTCCGCAAGGTGTATCGCCAACCCTGGCACCTGGCCCCCGGGGGGCCTTTTTCCCGGCATGTCATGAGTCGTCCCCGCATCCTTTCCCTCCTCAGGGCTTTGCCTTCCCGCACCCGGGAGCTCCTGCTGGCCTGGGAAGGCAATATCTCGCTGGCTGGTCTCAGGTCCAGGAGGGAAAAGCGCTTTCTCCTTCCTCTGTATGATGCTTACCCCGTTCTTTCGGAAAAGTTTACTGCGGCGGTGACGGCGCCAGAGGAGCCCTGGGCATATATCCAGCCTTCTCCGGAAGAAATCACGGCCTTCTGGATGCATCACGCCCCCGACTACAAAGGCAAGGAAAAGGACAGGCATCGCTACCACCGGATCATCTATCAGGCCATGCATCGGGGACAATGGATCCCGACGGCCATCAAAAAGCCGGAATCCGGCCTATTGGCGGCCGGCGGCTTTGTTTCCGGTCACGGATATGTGTTTCGCCTGTTGCATGCCCATACGCCGGATGCCTCAGGCCGTACAGCGATGACCGAACTCTATCGCAGCATGGCCGAATCCTGGTGCGGGCGTCCCGTCATGCTGGATTTCAACGGGGATACGGCCGGAGAAGCCTTTGGTGCCACCCTGATCCATTACACCCTGATCCACAAAGACTGACCGTGGCCTTATTCGTGGCCGCTCAGAAATTCCCGAAGGAGGGCAAAGTAAGCCTCGGGCTCTTCCACCTGGGGATTGTGGCCGCTCTTTTCAAACATGACATAACGGGCCTGAGGACAGTAGGATTTGTACATGATCATTTCCGCCGGAACGGCCACCCGGTCAAACCGTCCGCCGACGACCAATACGGGCATGGTCAGTTCCCGCAGACGCTGGCGATAATCAAAGGTGCCGATATCCGAGCCGACGATGAAGTCCCCATCCCTTCCCACCATTTGATAATACAAAGCCGCATTGAAAGGATTGGGGTAGGGCTTCCTGCGCCGGTTGACAAATTTGTCGGGGTTATACGCATATAAAAATCCGTAAGGCACCCGGCCGTAGATCTCCTGGTGGACCGGATCGCTGGAGACATAACCCTGGGCGCGGATGTGCATGAGGGTGTCCCAGACTTCCGGATAATTGGTGCGAATTTCGTGATTGCAGTTGTCGTCATTAGCCTGCCACATCAGGAAGCTGTGAAAGGAATTGGCAATGACCAGGTGGCTCACGCGATCGGGGTATTGCAACGCGTATCCCTGTGCCACCACCCCTCCGTAGGAGTGCCCGAGAATGGCTATTTTGTCATATCCCATCGCCTGGCGCAGGCCTTCCAGGTCCCTGATATCCCGGTCGAGGCTGTAGGCGGTCACGGTCTGTGCCGTATCGGATTTCCCTCGGCCAAGTGCATCAAAATAGACAAGGGTATGGTTGTCCGCCAGGGAATCAAAACTCCGCAATCCATAATGTGTCCCGCCGGGCCCGCCGGCTATGAAAAAAAGCGGAGGCCCCGAGCCGCAGGTAACCGTCCACAGACGGGCCCCGTTGACTTCGTAATAGACCCCGTCCGTGTGGCTGTCCGGCAATGTTTGGGTGTGCGCATTCAGAAAAAAGACCACCAACGGGACGAGGAGAATGCCCGATTTCCGGAGCATGGAGATGTGCCGCATCCCCAAAGATGGGAAAATCACTTTTCATGCATCCTCACTTCCAGGGGTGAAAGCCTGCCGGATTCCGGTTGACGCCCAGGAACGATCCACCTGTCGCTCATTGCGGCCGGCAGAGATCGGAGCCGCAATGACGGCAATTGCCTTATTTTCGACCGGTGATCCGGATCGCCATTCTGATAGGAGCAGTGTTCCTGCCGCTGTATCGTGCCCTGTCCCAACCTGCCTGTGTGCAGGATGCCTGTTGCTGCGGCGTGCCGGTGGAAATCGGTGTCCCCTGCGGAGATTTCGAAGCGCCCCCCTTTGCCAATCCCATTATCGTGGTTTTTGCCGGGCAATCGCACTGCGACTGGCAGGTGCTTTCGGGTTCGGTGGATATCCTCGGTCCCAATTATCTCAACTGGGCCAATGGCAATCCCAACGGGCCCAGTCAATTCATCGATTTGCATGGCAACACGCCGGGTTCAATGGCCACCACCCTGACAGGCATGACCGCCGGATACACCTATACGCTTACCTTTTGGTATGCGAAAAACGCCGGCGCTGCCAGTGCCAATTGCCAGGTCCAAATCGCCGGGGGTGCCTGGCTTGACGAAACTTTTACCGCCTCCAACAACGGCGCCGATGGCTGGCTCGAACGGTGTTTCACTTTCACCGCCCAAAGTGCGACGGCAGAATTGCGCTTTACCGGATCCGGAGGTGTGACTGCCGGTGGGGTTTTGCTGGATGATATATCCCTGTGGGGTTGTCCCGCGGATGAAGAAGACCCGGTCGTCAACAATTGGCCTCCCGCTTTCCTGGAATACCCTTGCCCGGGACCGCCGCCTCCACCCGATCCTCTGGCCGTGACCGACAATTGCCCCGGCGACATCGACATCCAATTCCAGGAGACCTCTATTCCTCAGGCCTGCTATTATGATGTCCAGCGCACCTGGGTGGTCACGGATGGCTGCGGCAACAGCATCGAACTTTCCCAAATGGTACAAATCCGCGATACCGAAGAACCCCAGTTTTTTACGCCTCCTCAGGATCTGGTGGTGGATTGCGGCAGTGATGCCCTGAACGAATTCTATACCTGGATACAAAACAACGGCAGCGGCATTGCGGTGGACGATTGCGATCCCGATGTCGCCTGGCTGGCCGAATTCATTCAGGAGCCGGATCCCGGTGCCTGCGGGACCACCACCGTCACATTTACAGTGACGGACGAATGCGGGAACACCCAATCCGCCTCGGCGAATTTTACGGTGGCCGACTTCAATCCGCCTCAGATGCTCCTCCCTGCCGAAGACATCACGGTTTATTGCCCGGCCAATCCGTTGGACAGTATGCTGGTTTGGCTGGGCCTGCAAGGGGGCGCCTTCGCCGTGGACGATTGCAACCCGCTCGTTTGGACCCATGATTTTACCGGGGGTATCGACGATCCTGTCATACCGATCACCTTCACGGTAACGGATGCCTGTGGCAATACCTCCAGCACCGTGGCCGATTTTGTGCAGGTATTCGCCAATGACACCCTGCGACTGGATACCTTCACATGCGATCCCGCCATGGCCGGCGCCGACACATCAATCGTCCAGGTACAGGGTTGCCTTTCGGTGACGATCCAAACCGTCACTCTGCGACCTTCGGATACGCTGACGACCATAGTTTCCGTGTGTGACCCCGCCCAGGCCGGAAGCGACACCCTGTTTTTACAGAATAGCGGCGGGTGTGACAGCCTGGTCATTTCCCATCGCATCCTGCAACCGTCGGACACCTTAACCCTGATGGCCTCGACCTGTGACCCGTCCGAGGCGGGGACGGACACGCTCTTCTTTCAGAATCAATACGGGTGCGACAGCATCCTTATCACCGAAACGGTGTATTCAGGACAGTATGTTCTCCGGGATTCTGCCCTGGTTTGTGGTCCCGGTCAGGATTTTACCGATACCCTGGTGGTGACCGGCGGACCCTGCGACAGCCTTTTCATCACCCATTACACCTATGTCCTGCCGGATACCACCCACCTTTATGCCGCCACCTGTGACCCCGCTCAGACCGGCGTCTTTACCGAATGGTTGACCGGATGGCAGGGATGTGATTCCCTTATTGTCCGCTCGGTAAGTCTGTCGGCTTCCGACACGACAGTAGTTACAGGCAAGGTCTGTGATCTGACCGAAGCCATGCATGACACCCTTTATTTGCGCAATCAGGCAGGCTGTGACAGCATCGTGTACATCGACATTGCATGGGTAGGTGTAGACACGCTTTGGCGGCAAAGGTGGAGTTGTGACAGCACTCAGGCGGGGACGGTCATTACGGTTTCTCCGGGTCCGTTTTGCGACACGGTCATTGCAACGACTACCTATTGGTCTCCTTACGCACTGACCCAGGAAATATTGACATCCTGCGACAGTACCGGTCCCGCTACAGACACGCTCTTTCTCACCGGATCAGCCGGATGCGACAGTCTGCATGTTCGCCTGTATCAATATTCCGGTTTGGCCCTTGATGCCTTGGTGGGTGATGAAACCTGCCCGGGTCTATCGGACGGGACCCTGACAGCCATCGCTACAGCAGGGGCCGGAGAATACGTTTATCGACTGGGCACCGGAGCCTGGCAGGACAACCCCGCATTTGCCGGTCTGGCTTCCGGACTTTATGCCCTGACTGTCAGAGACGCCCAGGGATGCGAACGGACCCTGACCGGCATTGTCGTGTCGGAAGGATTGGCGGTCGCGGTCGATGCCGGACCGGACCGGGAAGGAGATCCCGGTGCACTGCTTAATGCCACCGCCACCACATTTCCACCTGGCCTGGATGTTCAATGGGCCGCCACGGATCCTTTGAGTTGTACGGCATGTCTTTCGACCCAAATTGGACCACTGACAACATCCCAGACCGTCCTTGTGACCGCATCTTCACCACAGGGATGTACGGCATCCACCAGTTTCCGGATTACGGTGCGGGAATTATCCCGTCCGGCCGTATACATCCCCAACAGCTTCAGTCCGGACAATGACGGGATCAACGATCTCTTCTCTGTGTACGGCAACGACCAGGTGACCGGACTCAGATCGTTATCCATATATGACCGGTGGGGCAACGCCCTGTATTCGGAGCAAGCTTTGCCCGTCAACGATCCCGGAACCGGATGGGACGGCACGTACAGGGGTATGAAAGTGGATCCCGGGGTTTATATCTATGTCGCTGAGGTGGAACTGGCTGACGGACGTGTGCGCTTGTACCGGGGTGACATAACGGTGGTCAGCAAGGGAAGGTAGCCTCCCTTTGTATCTTCGCCGGAAAAGGCTCCCCATGACCCTGGAGGAATTCCGTCGTGACATCCGGGAAGGCATCCCCGAAATATTGCCCCCTGAAGCGGTTTATGATCCTGAAGTAAGCCATGCTCCGGTGCGCAATATCCAATCCTTGAGCAAAGAGGATCGCCAACTGGCCGTCCGCAATGCACTGCGGTATTTCCCGGAGAAGATGCACGCGACCCTCGCTCCGGAATTTGCCGGAGAGTTGGCCCGGTACGGCCGGATATACATGTACCGTTTTCGCCCTTCTTATCCGATGCATGCCCGTCCCGTCACGGATTATCCGGCACGGACGCCCCAGGCTGCAGCCATTATGCTGATGATCCAGAACAACCTGGATCCACTGGTGGCCAAGCACCCGCACGAACTGATCACCTATGGCGGCAACGGGGCCGTTTTCCAGAACTGGGCCCAATACCGGTTGACCATGCAGTATCTGGCGACCATGACGGACGAACAAACGCTGGTCATGTATTCCGGGCATCCGCTGGGACTTTTTCCTTCTCACCGGGAGGCACCCCGCGTCGTCGTCACCAACGGGATGATGATCCCCAATTATTCCAAAAAAGAGGACTGGAACCGGTACAATGCCCTTGGCGTCACCCAGTACGGGCAAATGACGGCGGGCAGCTACATGTACATCGGACCTCAGGGCATCGTCCACGGCACGACAATCACCCTGCTGAATGCGGGCCGGCTTCGTCATTTGGGCCAGGATGATTTGCGGGGTCGCATTTATGTCACTTCCGGTCTGGGAGGCATGAGTGGCGCCCAGGCCCTGGCGGCGGTGATTACGGGTGCTGTTGGCGTGATTGCCGAGGTGGACGGACAGGCGGTCGAGCAACGCATCGCCGACGGTTATATCCGCAAGGAGAATGTTTACCGTGATCTGGGACTGTTGTTGGAGCGGATGGACGGATGCCGCGACTGTCGCGAAGCGATCGCGCTCGTCTATCACGGCAATGTGGTGGACCTGTGGGAAAAACTGGCGGAGGAAAATTTCTTCGTCGATCTCGGTTCTGACCAGACTTCGCTGCACAACATCGACGATCTGGGCTATTGCCCGGCCGGATACACGTTTGAAGAAGCCAAGGCCCTCCTGATCGAAAACAAACCTCTTTTCATGGCCGCCGTGAGGGACACCTTGCGCCGGCATGTGCGGGCCGTCAACCAGTTGGCGGAACAGGGTATGTATTTTTGGGATTACGGCAATGCCTTCCTCAAGGAAGCGGGTGACAGCGATGCCGAAATCTGGAGGGATCGCCAGAGGGGCATTTACCGGTATCCTTCCTATGTCGAAGACATCATGGGGCCCATGTGCTTTGACTTCGGGTTTGGCCCTTTCCGCTGGGTGTGCTGTTCGGGTCAAAAATCCGATCTGGATCTCACTGACCGGATGGCCGGCGATATCCTCGAGGCAATGAGTCAGGACGCTCCGGGCGATATCCGGGGACAGATCATGGACAATCTGCTTTGGATCCGCACGGCGGATGCCAATATTCCTGTAGTGGGCAGCAAGGCCAGGATCCTGTATGCCGATGCCGAAGGGCGGATCCGCATCGCCGCCGCTTTCAACAAAGCCATCCGGGAAGGTCAACTGAAGGGTCCCGTAGTATTGGGGCGCGACCACCACGATGTATCTGGGACGGATTCGCCTTATCGGGAAACGGCCAATATATACGACGGCTCCCGTTTCACGGCGGACATGGCTGTCCAGAATTTTGTGGGTGATGCGTTTCGGGGTGCCACCTGGGTAAGCCTGCACAACGGGGGTGGTGTTGGATGGGGCGAGGTGATCAACGGAGGATTCGGAATGGTCCTCGACGGCAGTGCGGAGGCCGACCGGCGTTTGGCCATGATGCTGCATTGGGATGTCAACAACGGGATTGCCCGCCGATCATGGGCCCGAAATCCGGAAGCATTGGTGGCAATCCGCCGGGCCATGGCCACAGAGCCACGCCTGCAGGTCACTGTTCCCCATTTGGTGGATGATGCCCTTCTGAAAGACTTGTTTTGACCCTTGCTTTGGTCCGGGCATGGGTCAGGACCGTCCCAGATACCTGTTTTCGAGGACCTCCAGGTGATGGTGTTCGTGACCGGCGATGACAAAGGCGAGGGCCCGTACGGAAATGGGAAAACCGTTGGCGATGCCACTCCGGGTCCATATGTCGTCCGGCAATCCGCTGAGCAATTGCAGGGTATTCATCCGGATCAGCCGAAATTCGTCGCCCAGGGAGGCCATGTCTCTGGACGAAGCGTGGCCGTTGGCGGCAAAAGCAACTTCGTCAAATCCCGGCAATGGGGTGGTATCCCCCCTGCTGATCCGCAGCAACCGGTAGGCCATGATCCGCTCGGTGTCCAGGATATGGAGGACCAGTTCGCGCACCGTCCACTTGCCCGGAGCGTAGGCGAAATCCCATTTGGCCTCCGGGATCCGCAACAGGAAATCCGGCGTCGTCCACAGAGACCTGGACAGCATGGTGACCACGCCTTCGGGGCCGACACGCCGGATGTAGGGATGGTAATAAGGGGCACATTCCGCTTCGTCGGGTGGAGAGATGGACCTCACCGCAGGCTGGACAAAAGCCAATGCCTTGCCGGACAGGTTTTTCCACAGACTGGCAGGGTAGCCCACCTGCACAGACAACCCTGGAACGGGAACGGGTGTCCCGGCTGCTTCCATCATCGGGACCACACCGGCCCAAACGGGAAGAACCGCATCCTGGGGATCATCCACGGGGTCGCCCGTTCTTGTCTTGGCACTGGCCTCCTGAATATCAAGCGCGAGGATCGAGGTGGCTTTCTCCTCTTTCGGGTTGGGGTGCCGGGCCTCTTCCCATCGTCCGGGGATCAAATGCCGGGTTATGCACCTCAGGGCCGTATCGCGTTCTTTGGGGTCGGATACGGACCGCAAGGATCCAAAGGCCACCACCGACCTGTAATTAAGGGAATGGTGAAACAGGGAACGGGCCAGCACCCATCCATCCTGGATGGCCGTTGAAAAACAGGCATCTGCTCCGGTTTCGTGTCCCGTCATCAGACGACTCACCGAAGCCCCGTGGAAATACAGGGTATCTCCCTCCCTCCCGAAAGCGGTTGGGATGACCACGGGTTTACCTTCGGAGAGAAAAGCCAAATGACCCATCGTGGCAGCATCCAGAAAGGCATGAACGGTGTCCCGGTCGTAACGCGCGCGTTTGGGCAAGCGACGAATGGTGGAACGCGGACTGCGGGGGTATTCGGACATGGATCGGCAATTTGTAACAAAGTTAACTGACGCAACGAGCTGGTACCCGACCCCTATTTTTCGGGGGAAGGCAAGGATGTTCCCTGTCTGGCTTCATTCCCTGCACCGGGTTGTGACATTCCGGGGTTACTTGTAGCTTTGTCATTATCCGGGGCGGGTTTGGCGTTGCCTGTCCCTTTCCCAGGCCGATCGTCGCTACCCGTTTGCCTTCACATGACCCTGCTTTACGGTCGCACCATTTACCTGCCATGCCGACGAGAATTGTCCCTGTTTGTCTTTGCCTGCTGCTGACGTTACCCGCATTTCCGGTGGATACCCCTGCCTCGATGCCCAGGCTCGGGCATTCCTCCGACAAGGGCTGTGCGGCAAGCCGGGGTTTGGCTTTTCCACGGGATGCCGAAGATTACGGAAGTCCGCTGGTCGTCCAATTCCCCTGCGATGTAACTGTTTCCTGCGATGACGGATTTGATCCCGAGCAAGCCGGCAAAGTCATTCGAACGGGGGGTTGCGGGGTGTCGGGGGTGGCTTTCAGCGATCAAAAACTGACGATCACCGATGCCTGCTACAAGATCCTTCGTACCTGGACGGTTCAGAGCTGGTGTGATTACCACCCGGATGGCAAGGAGGTTTTCACGGCCACAGGAGTGGATCCATCCCAAGACCAGATCACCCTGGGTCATCCGATGGATTCGCTGATCGAAGCGTGGCACATCGGCATCGGGAAGGGCATCACCCTGCAATATGTCAGCAGCGAATCGGTGGAGATCCCCGGCTTGACGGAGGGGGACGTGTTTTCCTTTGTCCGGGTGAGCGACAGCACGTTTTCGGTCCATTACAATACGACCCGACAGGAGCCTGTAGACATCACAGGGATCGGTGTGGGGCCTCATTTTTTCCGGTATGTCAACAGCAAACTCGGATTGCCCGTGGACTGTGGCACGCTGGAGGAGGAATATCCCTTCAAGGACTGGTATGCCGATTGCTGCCAGCCTGGTCAGGCAAGGGCCTGGAAGGATGACGGTGACGGGTATTTTCAATTCACGCAGATCATCATGGTGAAGGACCACCAACCTCCCTCCTGGGAGGATTGCGCGGATCAGACCTTCTGTCTGACGACATCGGATTGCGGCCCTATGGAGGTGATTCTGACAGCCGGTGCAACAGACGTCTGCACCCCTCCCGGGCAATTGAAGTATCAATATGCCATTGACCTGTATCAGGACGGGACGGTGGATGAGACGGGCAACAGTTCTTCGATCCAGGGCACTTATCCGGTGGGTCATCACAGGATCACTCATTGCGTCACGGACCAATGCTGCAACTGGAATACCTGCACCCGTTTGTTTACCATTTCCGATTGCCTTAAGCCTGTACCGGTTTGTTTGCACAATTTGAGCGTATCCCTGATGGAGACTTCTGACGGC
The DNA here is from genome assembly GCA_024103195.1 of Saprospiraceae bacterium. Classification (GTDB taxonomy): domain Bacteria; phylum Bacteroidota; class Bacteroidia; order Chitinophagales; family Saprospiraceae; genus JAGNXB01. The sequence goes on from JAGFIW010000074.1 coordinate 11,829, forward strand.
GGCATGGCGGAAATTTGGACTTCCAGCCTGGAAGCCGGCGTCAGTGCAGACAATTGTACTGAATGGAAGGATTTGTCCATCCTGGCAGAAAGGGCTGAATGGCTTCAACCCGGACAAACGGCACCGGGAGCCGGGGCCGGACCAATGGTCACCGTCGATTGCGATGATATCCCGCCCCACAGCATGTCACCACTGGTCGAAGTCGCCGTTTGGGTAGGCGATCAATCCGGCAACTGGGATTATTGCCTGACTTCCATATGGGTCCAGGACAATATGGGTGTGTGTGACCAAAACAAGCCTTCCGGGCTGTGGGAACACGTCCAACCGGCCGACCAGGATTTGATCGGCCACTTGCCGGGCATTCTACAGCGCAGGAGATCAGGAAACGCATGGTCATTCAGTCAGGGAGTCGGTGTTGATGGTGAAGGTGCCGGAGATGCGATGGGAGGTCAGGCATCCTGCCGAAGTTTGGGTGCGGTCTTTCCGAATCCCGCCCGTGAAAGTACGCGTGTATGCTTCCATTTGGATATTCCTTCCCGGGTAGTCCTGACGATTTCGGACATGAAGGGCGTTGAGGTGTACCGACACCGGAGTGACTGGCCGGCCGGGGCAGGGCATGTGGACATATTGAGGAATGAACTCCCGGGTCCTGGTTTGTACCTGGTGCGGATGGCGGCTGGCGACCGTATCTGGTCGGGCAAGCTGGTAATGATGGATTGAGCGGTGCGGTCCAGGGTAGTGCCGTCTCTACAGGGATGGGGGCTGGATCTTGGTCCTCGCAAATACCGTTGGTTGGATCCGTGCTGGCTGGGGTCAGTAGGTGGTTGTGGGGAGGAGTGAGACGGGCATCCGGCGTAGGGTTGAGGTACCGGCTGACCGGGGGTGGAAAAAGGGAGAGGAGGCCAACAAAAAAGCCCATGCTCAGGGAGCACGGGCTTGTAGAAGAAGTTGGCAGCGACCTACTTTCCCACCTTTGGGGCAGTATCATCGGCGCAGAGGGGCTTAACTACTCTGTTCGGAATGGGAAGAGGTGGGACCCCCTCGCTATAGCCACCAACAAATCTTGTCGCCGGAAGGCGGTATGATTTGAAGATCAAAGACAGAGTTGGGAGTGAGTATTGGAACGAGCGGACCCGTTCGCATATGCGATTGGTGAATAAAAGGAAGCAATCGGGTAATTAGTACTACTCGGCTCCATACATTACTGCACTTCCACCTGTAGCCTATCAACGTAGTCGTCTACTACGACCCTCAGGGAATACTCATCTTGGAGCTGGCTTCGCGCTTAGATGCTTTCAGCGCTTATCCATTCCGAACATAGCTACCCAGCGGTGCATCTGGCGACACAACTGGTACACTAGCGGTTCGTCCACTTCGGTCCTCTCGTACTAGAAGCGGCCCTCCTCAATATTCCAACGCCCACAATAGATAGAGACCGAACTGTCTTGCGACGTTCTGAACCCAGCTCGCGTGCCACTTTAATGGGCGAACAGCCCAACCCTTGGGACCTTCTCCAGCCCCAGGATGTGACGAGCCGACATCGAGGTGCCA
>JAGFIW010000076.1 GCA_024103195.1 Saprospiraceae bacterium
GCCCATTACATCGGTTGGTTTTTTTACCAGCAATCCCCCTGGACCGTTCCCTTTGGCACGATCGCCCACTACGCCTGGCCACAGGCCACCAATGTCGGTTATACCGATTCCATTCCGCTCCTGGCCATCCCGCTCAGGGTCCTTTTGGGATGGGTACAGACGCCGTTCCAATACTTCGGCTTGTGGTACCTGGCTTGTTACGCCCTGGGGGTATTCTTTGCCTGGCGACTGCTGGAGACGGCCGGAGTCCGGGATCGTGTCGTCCTTCTGGCCGGGAGTGTCATGACCGGACTGACGCCCTTCCTGCTCGCCCGCTGGGGCCATGACGCCCTGTGCGCCCACTGGCTCGTCCTCGCCATCTGGCTGCAGGATCTGCGCGCCCGTCAAGGCATCACCCCGTCGCCCGGTACCGTCCTCGGCCTGACCGGCATGGCGGCAGCCATCCACCCCTACCTGACCCTGATGATCTTTGCGCTGTCCCTTCCCGTGTGGTGGCAATACTGGAAGCAAAAGCAAACCCCCTGGATGAACAGGGCAGCCATGCTGGCCGGCATCTTCGGCGGCATTTATCTCCTGTGGGCCCTCATCGGTTATTTTCAGGTGGATACCGATGACGCCCGGACCGGCGGATTCGGTGAATTCTCCGCCAACCTGCTCACCTTTTTCAATCCGCTAACACACAGCCTGTTCCTTCCGCCATTGCCCATGGCCCACCCCAACCAGTACGAAGGATACGCCTACCTCGGGCTTGGCCTCCTCCTGCTGACCGCCACGGGAGTGGTCGTATTTCGCTCGCGATTCCTGCCCCCATTCACCCCTTATCGCGGCTGGTATATCGCTGTGGCCGGATTGACGCTTTTTGCCCTCAGCCATCAATGGGCGGTCGGCGCCCATTACCTGACCCAGTTTTCCCACTCCGACCCCTTCACCGGCATGTTCCGCTCCAGCGGACGCTTCATCTGGCCGGCGGCCTATGCCCTTGCCATCCTGACGGTGGTCCGTATGGCAAGGACCGGCTGGAAGCCCGTGCTGTTGAGGGTCCTTATCCTCGCCGCCCTGTTCCTCCAGGTGACCGACATGTACCCGCTCTGGAAAAGGGACGAGCGCATGAGCCGGCACCTGCTCGTGTATCCCGAAGCCCCCCAGTGGGATTCGTTGCTGCAGACCGCCACCCACCTGTTGGTCTATCCGCCCTACGAGCGCAAACTCGTCCACCACGACGATTACCTGACGCTCGGCATGCTTGCCGCCCCCTACCACATCCCCGTCACCACCGGGTATCTGTCGCGCTATGACAGCGACAACCGGTATGCCCTGCAGGCGGAAATCGACCATATCGTGGAGACGGGCGATTTCTGCCGGTTTCCGCAAGGGGTGCTGGTCACCAACGACAATCACCTGGAACCCCTGTCGCGTCACCTGGAGGCCGGGCGTATTCACGTGTGGCAATGGGACGGATACCATGTCGTTGTCCCCGCCGGATTCCGGACCCGGGACCAGACGCCCCTGCCTTCTGTGGGCCGGCTGGCCGATATCCGGTTGGCGGAGGGCCTGCCCGGATTTTTGGCCCGTCATGCCGGACATACCGTCCTGCTCGCCATCTATGACGAGGGCTCTGAAAAGCTGTGTGCGGCCGCCCGTGAATCGCTGTCCGCCTCCGGCAGCGAGGTGGGGAGGCTGGCATACCGGGATTCCTGGCTGGCCATCATCCACAAGGGCCGTGTCGTCCGCGAAGCCATCGGTCATGAGGTGCTTCGTTGGGACATCCCCGCCGGCGCTTCCTGGGGCGCCTTTACCACTCCCGTGCCCCTCCGGATGCAATCGGGCGGCATGGACAGCGGCGGTGAGCCCCTGTTGGACATCGCCGGTGTGCCGCATGCCGACCGGAGCCGGGGCATCCAGCTCGTCGTATTGGATGACGCCGGGCAGGTCGTGGAAACCGCCGTCTTTGACACCTATCAGGATTGCTATGCGCGTTTGAGATGATTGCTGCCGGGTCCGTTGGCAAACGCCGTATCTTTCGCAAGGACGAATTTATCGGGTAGCACATGTCCAGGATCATCCATCTCATTTCCGGTCCGCGCAACGTGTCCACCGCGTTGATGTATGCCTTTGCGCGAAGGGCCGATACCCGGGTGGTGGACGAACCCTTTTACGGCCATTACCTGCGTCAGACCGGACTGGACCATCCCGGCCGGGATGCCGTCCTGGCCGCCCAGCCGCAAAGCGCCGAAGAGATCATGGCGCACCTGCTGGCCGGCACCGACAGGCCTTTCCTCTTTGTCAAAAACATGGCCCATCACCTGGCCGGTATGGACCCGGATTTCGTCCGGCATACGGAGCCCGTCTTTCTGATCCGGGACCCTGCGGCGCTCATCATCTCGCTGGCCAAAGTCCTCCCCGCCCCTACTGCCCGGGATGTAGGGCTGGATGCTTCCCTGTCCCTGTTCCGATGGATCCGGGATACCACGGGTCACGAGCCTCCGGTGCTGGATGCCGGCCGCCTGCTGGCCGACCCGGAGGGTGTCCTGCAGCGCCTCTGCCATGCCCTCGAAATACCCTGGGACCCCGCCATGTTGTCCTGGCCGGCAGGCGGTATTCCGGAAGACGGGGTTTGGGCGCCTTACTGGTATGCCGGCGTCCATCGTTCCACCGGATTTGCCGCCCCGCGGAGCGATAGGCCGTCCGTGCCCGAAGCTCTGCGGGAACTCCATGCTGCCGTCCTGCCCGCATACCGCGAATTGTCGTCCTTTGCCCTTTGATGCCTCTCTTATGCTGCAACCCTACGATCCCCGCAATGCCGATATCCTGATTCATGTGGGCGGCCGGCTTGTGCCGCGGGCTGAAGCGCGGGTATCCGTCTTCGACAGCGCCGTACAGGGCGGGGATGCCGTGTGGGAAGGGCTGCGGGTGTATCCGGAAGGCATCCTGTGCCTGAGCCGCCATCTGGAGCGCTTGCGCGATTCGGCGCACGCCCTGGCTTTTGCGGAGATCCCCGACCCGGCGGCCATCCGGCACGCCATCCGCGAAACCCTCCACGCCAACGGGATGGACCGTGACACCCACATCCGGCTGACCCTCACCCGCGGCGAAAAGATCACCTCCGGCATGGACCCGCGGTTGAACACCAGGGGTCCCTGCCTGATCGTGCTGGCCGAATGGAAACCTCCGGTGTACGATGCCCGCCAGGGCCTGAAGGCCGTCACCTCAGCGGTGCGGCGCAATGGCCCCGCGTATCTGGATTCGCGCATCCATCACAACAATCTGCTCAACAACATCCTCGCCAGGATCCAGGCCAATGCGGCCGGCGCCGATCTGGCCCTGATGTTGGACGACCGCGGATTTCTGGCGGAGTTCAACGACACGAATGTCTTCCTCATCCGGGGAGGCCGGGTCATGACCCCTCCTGCCGATGCCTGTCTGCCCGGCATCACGAGGGAGACGGTGATGGGTCTGGTCAGGGAGATGGGCCTTCTGATGGAGGAGCGGTCCCTGACCCTGACGGATGCCTGGACGGCGGATGCGGTCTTTGCCAGCGGCACGATGGGTGAGTTGGCCCCGGTTGTCGAGTTGGACGGCCGCCGGATACGCGATGACCGGTCCTTGTTTCACCGGATTCATCGGGCATTCCGCGAAAAAATTCCCTTGCGGTGTGAGCAGGTTTAATCCGAGCTGTACATAATTTTTGAACGCAAGCATATAAATTTTGAATATTTATATTCTATAATGACAAAGAGCTAAGACATTAAATCATATTTTGAAGAACGTCGCCGTACGGGCGAAACCAATGAGCCCGGCACCAGGTAAAAAAATTATCTACACGTTTACCAATCCCTGGAGGCTTAGTAAACGTCATGACGTAAAAGGTCGCCGTACAGCTCGCCACTATCACGGAGAGGGCCAACCCATCAAGCGTGCGCCTTTTTCAGCGGGGTGCAGGAACGAGCGATTGCTCCTTTGCCAGGCGGAACAAACTTGCTGAGGCCCCGAAAACCACGCCCGCTGAAAACCAGCGCCGGCCCTCGAAGTTTCAACACGCCAGGCCCGGATCCAGACCAAAAGCATGATCACCCGAATAGCGCCGCGTAACAGCGAGCATTACGGCGACAAGTGGCCTGCCTGCATGCGGAGCCATGTAGGTTTTTGGTTCCTTTTTGCCACGTCAAAAAGGAACAATCCCTCACGAAACACAAGGGCATAAAAAACGACGCCAAAAGCGCCAAAACCAACTGAAGCCTTCCCCGAAATCAGCGCGGGCCCTCAAATTGGCCTTCTGCCAGGCGCAATAACGGACCTCAAGTATATCAACATCGTAGGCTAGAGTCCGGACCAGCTGGCGACCAAGGCTGAACCCTGACAAGAGGTTTTCTGTAGAAATTGAAGCCAGAACTCAAGCCCGAAGGATGAGTTATCCATTACAATGATTTGGAACAGTCTTGTAACTAACCACATCAAGGCGGTAAGTCCGGCTTATCTTTGGTGCGAATGCCACCACCCATGCCCGAAAAGCCCACCCCGTCCGTCGAAAGCAAAATCGTCCCCGGCAAGGCCCGCCCGCGAGGAAAATTCCCGCATGTTAAAAGAGCCGGGGATTTCCTGTTTGTCTCCGGCACGAGCAGCCGTCGTCCGGACAATACGTTTGAGGGGGTGGAGGTGGATGAAATGGGCACCACCCGGCTCGATATCCGTGTCCAGACGAGGGCTGTGCTGAACAACATCCGGGACATCCTCGCGGCCGCCGGCGCCGGCCTGGAAGATATTGTCGAAATCACCACCTACCTGGTCAACATGAACGATTTCGGTGGCTACAACGAGGTGTATGGAGAATACTTTGACGTGAACGGACCCACCCGTACGACCGTGGCGGTACACCAACTCCCTCACCCTCACCTGCTGATCGAAATCCGGGCTGTGGCTTACAAGCCGGTGTAAGTATAGCGATTAGTTATTGTTATTCCCCTTCGTCAGTGACACACTTCATGAAACAGTCTCGAATCAACTTTTAGTAGTAATTCTAAATTTTCCCTTTTATTCTTATCATCGACACCTCGTCATTTTTATAAACTGTTGTCGACTGGTTATTCCTATTGTAAAAAAACAGATATTCTTCTGTTTTCCCCAAATATACATATGAAGAATCTGAAGTAATTATTTCATTTTGAAATCTAATTTCTACAACTTGTGTTGAGATCCCCTGTTTTAAGTACTCAGCTTCCAAGTCAGAATCTGATTTTATTGTAAAGAAAAAAACGATTAGTACACCTAAATATTTAGCATAAGAATCTCGTCTATTTCCCATAAAGTATACATATAATATAGTTAAATATACTAAATAATTAATTGCTACATATCCAATTTTGGGATTATATAGTTGTCCAATCACTATTCCAATAATATGCGCTATTGCTATGATTATTATTATGTTTCGTAAATAATTTTTATTTTCAATTTGACTATTCTCTGTTTGCTGTGTATGCTCCTTCCTCTGGATTGCATGAATAAAATCATTAAATATCCATCCTAAAACATAGACAATAACGCGTTGAGCGGTTAAGCAGCCAATGCATGTTTGGTTTGATTGATCTTGCGTCCATGAGTGAAATTCCAGTATTGTTTGAAAGTTTTGGCTGCAATCTTGGAAAGGATCCTGATCTCGAAACC
>JAGFIW010000081.1 GCA_024103195.1 Saprospiraceae bacterium
CACGTCCTCCAATGGACAGGACCACAGGGAGGCATCGCCTCCGGCGCCTCTTCGCCCTCTCCCCAAATCACCCTTCCCGGCTGGTATGTCCTCACCCTGACCGACACCCTCAATCACTGTGCCGGCACCGACTCCGTCCTGGTGGACCAGGACATCGCCCCGCCCGATCCCTCCATCGCTCCGCCCGACAACCTCGACTGCAATCACCCCCTGGTGACCCTCCAAGCCGCAGCCACCTCCGCCTCCGGTCAGGTGACCTGGGCCTGGACCACCTCCGGCGGCAACCTCGTCTCCGGCGAGGATACCCCCACTCCTGCCGTCAATGCCGGCGGCTGGTACGTCCTCACCCTCACCGATCCGGTCAACGGCTGCACCGCCCGGGACTCCGTATGGGTGTTTCAGGATCCCGACCTGCCCGTGGTGAGCATCCCGCCGCCCGACACCCTGACCTGCACGCTCACCCAGGTCCTCCTCCAGGCCACCATCCAGGCGCCCGGCACCCAGAACGTCCTGGTATGGAGTACCGCTGACGGGATCATCCTGGCCGGCGGTCAGACGGCTGTGGCCACCATCGGCGCCCCCGGCACCTATGTCTTCACCCTGACCGATCTGGCCACCGGCTGCACCACCTCCGACGAGGTGACCGTGACGGCCGACATCGCGCCGCCCCCGGGTCACATCGACCCGCCCATGCCGCTCAGTTGCATCGACACGCTGCGCACCCTCGAGGTCACCTCACCCCTGGCAGTGAGTGTGCAGTGGTCCACCACCGGCGGGACCATCGTCTCCGACCCGGCGGCCGCCGCTGTCCAGGTCAGTGCGCCGGGCGCTTACCGGGCCGTGTGGACCCACCCCGCCACCGGCTGTCGCGACAGCCTCACCGTGATGCTGACCGAGGACCGCATCCCCCCCGTGGCCCGCGCCGGACAGGACGACCGCCTGCCCTGTGTGCCGCCCGCCTATGATCTCGACGGCAGCGCCTCGGCCGGTCAGGGCGCCCTCGCCTTTCACTGGTCCGCCCTCACCGGCCAATTGACCGGGTCCGTCGATGCCGCCCAGGCCACCGCCACCGCCCCGGGCACCTTCCGCCTCGAGGTCACCGACAGCGCCAACGGCTGCCGCCATGCCGACACCGTCGTCCTCGTGCAGGACATCCCTGACGGCGCCCTCACAACGCTCACACCCCCCGGCTGCCGCCGTGCCGAAGGGGAGGTCCTCCTCCTCGGTGCCACGGGAGGCACCCCGCCCTACGCCTTCCTGATCGACAGCATGATGCACCCCGGCGGCGCCTCCCTTCTCCTGCCCCCCGGCACCTGGTCCCTGACCGTCATCGACGCCCTCGGCTGCCGCTACGACTCCGCTCTCGTGATGCCCGACCGACAAGACCTCGTCCTTACCTCTCCCGACGAGGTGTGGGTCGTGTATGGCGACTCGGGACGCATCGAGCTGACGACCAATTTCCCCGCCACGGCTATTGACACCGTCATCTGGGACCCCCTGCTGTGGCTGACGCCCACCGCCGATCCGCTGGTGTGGTTCAGCCACGCCACGCTGGCCCTCCAGCACCGCGTACGGGTGCGTACCGCCGATGGCTGTGAGGCCTCCGCCCTGATCCAGGTGCTGATTGACCATGATCCCCGCATCTATGTGCCCAATGTGTTCTCTCCCGCCGACGGCAACGGCATCAACGACCGCTTTTTCCCGTACACCAAACCGGGGTCGGTACAGGAAATCCGGCACATGGCCATCTACGACCGCTGGGGCAATCAGGTGTTTTCCGCCGCCCATTTCCCGCCCGACGATGCCGCCTACGGGTGGGACGGCCGCCACCAGGGCCGCCTGATGAATCCCGCCGTGTTCGTTTGGGTCATCGAGGCCGTGATGGACAACGGCGAAATCGCCGTCCTCAAAGGGGATGTCACCCTGCATTAAACAGGGCCAAAGGAAGGCCCAGGACCTGAAACGGATGACGGATGGCAGCGATGTCCCTTTTCCTTCCGGGGAATGCTCAGAATTCGAATTTGATGCCTTGTGCCAGAGGCACCTCCCGACCGTAATTGATGGTGTTGGTCTGACGGCGCATGTAGGCCTTCCAACTGTCGGAGCCGCTTTCACGGCCTCCACCGGTTTCCTTTTCACCGCCGAATGCGCCTCCGATTTCCGCTCCGCTGGTGCCAATGTTGACATTGGCTATCCCGCAGTCGGATCCGGCAGCCGAAAGGAACAGCTCCGACTCACGAAGATCCATGGTCATGATGGCCGAGGAAAGCCCTTGGGGAACTTCGTTTTGGATCGCAATCGCCTCTTCCAGATCGCGATACCGGATCAAATAGAGGATGGGTGCAAATGTCTCCTGAAGGACGATGGGCAGATGGTGGTCTACTTCGGCGATACAGGGCTTGACATAACATCCGGAGGTGTAGGCGGGACCCTCCAGGACTCCTCCCTCCACCACCATTTTCCCTCCTTGCTCGCGGATGGCGGAAAGGGCATTCAGGTAGGTCTGGACCGCATCGCGGTCGATCAGTGGGCCAACATGCACCGACGGATCGAGCGGGTTGCCCATGCGCAATTGGCCATATGCCATTGCCAGCCGGGTTTTGACGTCATCGTAAATGGAGGCATGCACGATCAGGCGCCTGGTACTGGTGCATCTTTGGCCGGCGGTGCCTACGGCCCCGAATACGGCGCCGGTGAGGACCACCTTCAAATCGGCAGAAGGGGTCACGATGATGGCGTTATTGCCTCCGAGTTCCAGCAAGCTGCGCCCCAACCTTTCGGCAACGGTGGCTCCGACGATCTTGCCCATTCGGGTGCTGCCGGTCGCAGAGACGAGGGGAATGCGGTGGTCTTTGGTCATGAATTCTCCTACCCGGTAATCCCCGTTGATGAGACAAGACAGGCCTTCGGGGAGTCCGTTGGCTTCGAGCACTTTGTTCAACAAGAGCTGACAGGCCACCCCGCACAGCGGTGCCTTCTCCGAGGGCTTCCAAATGACGGTATCGCCGCACACCAACGCTATCATGGCATTCCAGGACCATACGGCAACCGGAAAATTGAAAGCGGAAATGATGCCTACAGGACCCAGCGGATGCCACTGTTCATACATCCGGTGCATGGGCCGCTCGGAGTGCATGGTCAGGCCGTATAATTGTCGCGAAAGCCCGACCGCAAAATCGCAGATGTCGATCATTTCCTGGACTTCACCCCATCCTTCCTGCAGGCTCTTGCCCATTTCATAGGAAACCAATCGCCCCAGGGCATCCTTGTGGGTGCGCAGGATATCTCCAAATTGGCGCACGATTTCGCCTCTGCGGGGCGCAGGGAGGATTCTCCAGGCATGGAAAGCCTCTCTACTGAGCGCCATCACCTGTTCGTATTCCTCCCGGCTGGTCGTACTGACCTTGCCGATCAAGGCACCGTCAACCGGACTGTAAGAGGATATATATCCACCCGAATCCATGGATTTCAATCCGGTCCAGGTGCCGGGGTTTTGGGTTTGGAGACCCAGTGATTGGATAAAGGAAGTGTCCATGGCCGTGTGTTGAGGGGGCAAAATTAGGCGATCAGGGGCAAAGACCCGTACTTGGGGACCGGGTTTGTCAGGAACGGTATCTTCGTCCATTGGATGCGATTCCTGTTCGTAATGGTCGTGTGGGGGCTGGCTGGTCTTTGGACCTCCTGGTGTCCTGTCTTCGGGCAGATGCCTTTGCCACCCGGAACCAACCTGGTGCCCAATCCGGGTTTTGAGACGTTCTCCCATCCCTTCCAGGGTTGGTATTACAGTGGACGTGATTTCTCCCGAACCGTCAAAAACTGGTTTTCAGCGACAGGCGCTTCGCCGGATGCTTACGGTCCCGGTGTGGAGGTCCCGGAAGGGTGGAAGAAAAAGGGGTTTGGCCATGAGAAACCGCGAGGTGGCCAGGCCATGGCGGGAATTACTGTTTTCGGGTGTGATGAAGGAAAGCCGCATTGCCGGGAGTACATCGAAGTCAAGCTCATTGAACCCCTCGTTTACGGGCAGTTGTACGAGGTGAGCTTCTGGGTTCGCAAATTAGCCCGCGGTGGAGCCGTGGACAACCTGGGGGTCGCCTTCTCGGATACCGCACTATTCATTCTTACTCCGGAGGTATTGACCCTCGAGCCGGTGTGGGAATGTTCCAAAACTGCCGGGGCTTGGGTGGACCGTTGGCAGCGGATAGGCGGCACCTTTCGCGCTACCGGGGAGGACCGTTATCTGCTGATAGGCAATTTCCGGCCGGATTCCCTGACCACATTCAAGCCCCCGAAAAAAGATGGCTTGCCCTATGCCTATTATTATGTGGATGATGTCAGTCTGATCAAAAGGCCTCCGTATCTGGTCGCTCCCGTATTCCCCGAGGATCTGGCTGTCCTGAAACCCGAATCAGGGATGTTGGTGCGTCTGCAGGGCATCCATTTCGACACCGACAAATCCGATCTGAAGCCTGAATCCAGGGTAGAACTCGACAAACTGACTGATTTGCTGAACACCTATAAGGATATGCGCATCGAGGTGTTGGGTCATACCGACAACCAGGGTGGCGATGCCTACAATCAGGCGTTGTCTCAGCGCCGGGCAGATGCTGTAGTGGAATACCTTACCGGTATGGGCATCAAGGCGGATCGGCTAGACCCCAAAGGTCGTTCCTTTCACCAGCCCGTTGCCACCAATGCGACACCGGCAGGGCGGAGAAAAAACAGAAGAGTCGAATTCCTTGTCCTTCGTATTTGAAAAAGCTTTCAACCCGGGTTAAGCCTTGCGCCGGCAGACGGAGGCTAAACTACCTTATCGGATTGGATGGCTGCGCGGTAATAGGCGCGGTTCAACCGGGCAATGTTTTCCACACTGATCTGCTTAGGGCATTCCGCTTCACAGGCGGTGACATTGGAGCACCGGCCAAACCCTTCGGCATCCATCTGACGGACCATTTGAAGGGCCCTGGCGTCTGCTTCCACCTCTCCTTGCGGCAAAAGGCCCAAATGACTGACTTTCGCGGAAACGAACAGCATGGCTGATGCATTCGGACAAGCGGCGACACACGCCCCGCATCCTATGCAGGCCGCAGCTTCAAAAGCCAGGGAAGCTTTGTCTTTTTCGACGGGGAGACTGTTGCCATCAGGGGCCTGGCCGGTATTGACGGAAATGTAACCCCCCGCCTGAATAATGCGATCAAAGGCCGAACGGTCAACAACGAGGTCTTTGATGACCGGGAAAGCCCTGGCCCTGAATGGTTCTATGACAATGGTCTCGCCTTCCCGGTAGTGTCGCATGTGCAACTGGCATGCTGTCGTAGCAGCCTGAGGTCCGTGGGGCTGACCGTCAATGACCATACTGCATGTACCACATATCCCTTCCCGGCAGTCGTGCTCGAAAGCGACAGGCTCCTCCTTCCGGCGCACCAATTCTTCGTTGAGGACATCGAGCATTTCGAGGAAAGACATATGCTCATTGGCCTCCACCTGGTAGGTTTGGAATCCTCCTTTGTCGGCAGGTGATTTCTGGCGCCAGATTTTCAGTGTCAGTTTCATCTGAGGGGTGTTTGAGGGTTTGCGGACAATGGAATTCTGGTGGGCAAGGGCAATGCATGCCGTGGATGCGTTATCCGCAAGGTTTCAAAATCAGGCATAGGACCTGGTTTTCAGTTCCACATTCTCAAAGACAAGGTCTTCCTTGTGCAAAACAGGCTCTATGTCGGTATTGGTCCATTCCCAGGCGGCTACATAGGTAAAGTCCTGGTCGTTGCGCAGGGCTTCACCGTCCGGTGTCTGGTATTCTTCCCGAAAGTGGCCACCGCAACTTTCTTTGCGTTGCAGGGCGTCGACCACCATGAGCTCACCCAGTTCGAGGAAGTCGGCCACTCTTTGTGCTTTTTCCAGTTCGGGATTGTACTCCTGCGCCGTTCCGGGGACAAATACGTCGCGGTAAAATTCCTCCCGGAGTTCGCGGATGATGGTCCGCGCTTTGGCCAGGCCATCGGCATGACGGGCCATGCCGCAATAATCCCACATGGCGAGTCCCAGTCGCCGGTGAAAGCTTTCCACGGACTGGGAGCCGCGGATGTTCAGGAGGCGGTCAATCCGTTCCTGCACTTCTGATTCCGCCTGGCGAAATTCTTCGCGGGAAGTGTCGATGGACGGGGATTTGATTTCTCCGGCGAGAAATGTCCCTATGGTGTAAGGCAGGACAAAATAGCCATCGGCAAGGCCTTGCATGAGGGCGGAAGCCCCCAAACGGTTGGCACCGTGATCGGAAAAATTGGCTTCCCCGAGGGCAAAAAGCCCGGGAATGTTGGTTTCCAGATTATAGTCCACCCACAGACCTCCCATGGTGTAGTGGACGGCCGGGAAGATCATCATCGGTGTCTTGTAAGGATTGTCACCGGTGATCTTTTCATACATTTCGAACAGGTTGCCGTATTTCTCGTTGACGACAGCTTCGCCGAGGCGCGTGATGGTCTCCCGGTCGGGCTGGTCGAGGCCCATGGCATGGGCTTTGGAACGGCCATATCGTTCGATGGCGGAAGCGAAATCGAGATATACGGCCAGGCCGCTTCGGCTGACACCATGGCCCTCGTCACAAGCCACCTTCGCCGCCCGGGAGGCGACATCCCTGGGCACCAGGTTGCCAAAGGCAGGATAGCGCCTTTCGAGGTAGTAGTCGCGATCCTGTTCGGGAATTTCAGTGGGTTTCTTGCGCCCTTCGCGGATGGCCATGACATCTTCGGTCAGACGAGGCACCCATACCCGGCCATCATTGCGCAGGGATTCGGACATGAGGGTGAGCTTGGATTGGTAATCGCCGCTCACCGGGATGCAGGTAGGATGGATTTGGGTATAACAGGGGTTGGCCATAAGCGCTCCCTTGCGAACAGCCCGCCAGGCGGCCGTGACATTGCAGTTCATGGCGTTGGTGGACAAGTAAAACACGTTGCCATAACCTCCCGTGGCGAGGACGACAGCATGTGCGCCGAATCGCTCCAACTTGCCGGTGACCAGGTTGCGGGCGATGATTCCCCGGGCTTTGCCATCGATCAAAACCACATCCAGCATTTCGTGTCGGTTGTACATCTCGACACGTCCGTAGTGGATCTGGCGGCTCAGCGCCTGGTAGGCACCGATCAGCAATTGTTGACCGGTCTGGCCTCGCGCATAAAAGGTGCGACTCACCTGAACGCCACCGAAGGAGCGGGTTTCCAACAGACCTCCGTATTCCCTGGCAAAGGGTACGCCCTGGGCCACACATTGGTCGATGATGTCCACGCTGACCTCTGCCAACCGGTGCACATTGGCTTCCCGGGCGCGGTAATCGCCTCCCTTGATCGTGTCATAAAACAGCCGGTACACACTATCCCCGTCGTTGGCGTAGTTCTTGGCCGCATTGATCCCGCCTTGCGCCGCAATGGAATGGGCGCGGCGCGGACTGTCGTGAAAGGTGAATGCTTTGACATTGTAGCCCAATTCGGCCAGGGAGGCAGCTGCGGAGGCTCCGGCCAGACCGGTGCCCACGACAATGATATCGAGTTTGCGCTTGTTGTGTGGGGCTACAATCGCGCATTCCGCCTTGTACCGCGTCCATTTGTCCGCGAGAGGACCGGGGGGTATTTTGCCGTTCAATTTCATGCCTGGGGAATTTTGTAGAATGTAGATCCGAAAGGGCCGGAACGGTGGTTAAAGGAAGAAGTAGAAGTAAATGGGGATAATGGCAAAAAGGAGGGGTACCAGGATGGCATATGCCCTGCCGACAAAACGGATGGCAGGGGTGTATTTTCGGTGGTTGAGCCCCAGCGTTTGAAAAGCCGATGCAAATCCGTGCCACAAGTGAAGACCGACCACCACCATCGCCATCACATAAAAGAGAACGAAGGCCGGATTTTTATACACGTTGTAAACCGCCGTGTAAAGATCATCGACCGGTTCATCCGAACCGGGCACATCGACCTGGGGCAAAACCCCCAGTTTCATCTGCAACCAGAACTGGTACAGGTGGATGACCAGGAATACAAAAATGACGATCCCCAGCCAACCCATACGGGTGGAAAGGACGGCGCTGGTTCCCACGGCCTTTGTGCGTTTGACGGCATAGTCCTGCCGGCCTCTTGCCGACCGGTTCATACGCCACAGCAGCAAACCTTGCCAGGTATGCAGGAGGATGAAAAAGTAAAGGAGATAGGATGTGGTTTTGATGAGGGGGTTGGTGGTCATGAACCTGGCGTACAGGTTGAAGGCGGCGCCGCCGTCCTGATACAGCAATTGCAGATTACCGGCAAGATGGACGATCAAAAACAGGATCAGAAACAGGCCTGTAAGGCTCATGACCAGTTTTTGGCCGATGCTGGAAGTGAGAAAACGGGAAAACCAACTCATGGTCGAAAGCTTGATCGGTGCCTGCAAAAGTAGGTTGTTCACCATTAAGCCTTTCGCCGGCCTTGGACCGAAGTGCTATTTAGAACCCTTCTAAATATGGCGGGTCTCCGGGCTTGCTTCCGGAACCATTTGGCCCAATAAACCGTTGATTGGGCAACATGAAAAGAATGCGGACCTTTGCCCATGATGCATGAAAAGGGTCCTTCTCCTGATGATTGGCGGGATTTCCTCCAATATTTCCCCGAAGTTTCACTTCCTGTTTCATTGACGGCGTCCAGTGCCATGGCCTTTGCGCGGGACAATCCCCCTTTGCCTGCCCTGTGGAGTGCTTTCACGGTAGAACGGTGGGAAGAGGGAGAGACGGATGCCTACACGGAATTCCAGCCGGGGTTTTCCTTCCGGATCGGTCGCAACACCGGAATTGTCTATTGGAAGGCCTCTTTGCTTCACTATGCCTATATCCTGGTCATTTTGAGTGCCAAGGGAGAAGTGTTGGACCGTCTTGAACTGGCAGAGACCCGGTCGGAAGAGGGACTGCTCTTTCAGGGGGCCGCCGTGATCGAAGAAGACGGATCGATTTGCATGGTCGAGAGCAGCCGGGATCCGGACGAGCCGGAAGGCGGTGTGACCCCGGCCGTCTCTGAGCGATGGTTGATCACGGCAGAGGGTCGCATTCAGGAATGGAACGAAGCCCCGTGAATGTATGGACAAGAAGAAAAAAATCAAAGGCCGCAAGCTGGAACAATCCGAGCTGCAACAGGTGATCCGGCGCATGTATCGCAGGCATCCCTTCAAAGCATTTAATGCCAAACAGGTCATTCGAAAACTGAAAGTCGACAATGACAGGAACAGTGTACAACATGCCCTGGAGCAATTGGCCAGGACCGAGGTGATAGTGCCTTTTCAGGAGGACAAATTCCGATGGGCAGGCATCGATGCCCCTCCAACGGAAGGCGTCACAGGCCGGAAGGGGGCTGCCGTCTTTACCGGGACGGTAGATCTCACCCGGTCGGGAGCCGCTTTTATCCAGGTGCCGGGCCGGGACAGGGACATTTTCGTTCCTCCCCATTCCGTGCACACGGCCATGCAGGGCGACACGGTCGAAGTACGGCTTGTCGCCTCTCGCCGGGGCAGGCCTGAGGGGGAAATCATTCGGATTCTCAAACGGGTTCAGGATCATTTTATCGGCACCCTGCGCATCACCCGAAATGGCGGGATTGTCACACCCGACAAGCAGAATGTGCCTTTTGACGTGCTCATCCCGCCTGATGGGACGGGTGAAGCGGCACACGGTGAGAAAGTGTTGGTCCAGGTGTTTGAATGGCCCGGGCCCGGGAGTCGTATCAAGAGTCCAAAAGGACGGATCCAGGGCCGCTTTGAAGGCCAATCCCTCAATGATGTGGAAATGCAGGCCATTTTGATCCACAATGGATTTCCTCTCTACTTTTCGGTGGAAGCGCTCACCGAAACCCGCAATCTTCCCCAGGAGATTCCCACGGATGAAAGGAGCCGGCGGAGAGATTTCAGAGACATTGTCACCTTTACGATCGACCCGGAGGATGCCAAGGATTTTGATGATGCCCTTTCTTTTAGGCCTTTGGAGGGAGGAGGATGTGAGATCGGGATACATATCGCCGACGTATCGCATTATGTCCGGCCAGGAACGGCGCTCGACCGCGAAGCCTATGAAAGGAGTACCTCAGTGTACCTCGTGGACCGCGTCCTGCCCATGTTGCCCGAGCGCATCTCCAATGAAATCTGTTCCCTGAGGCCGCATGAAGAAAGTCTCACTTTCTCGGCGGTATTCACCTTCGACGAAAAGGACCGGCTGACCGGTCGGTGGTTCGGGAAAACGGTCATCCACAGCGATCATCGCTTTTCTTACGAGCAAGCGCAGGAAGTCCTCGAGAAAGGGGAGGGCCCTTACGCAACGGAACTGCAGACCCTCAACCGGATTGCTACCAAACTGAGAAAAAAGAGGTTTCGGGAAGGGTCGATTTCTTTCGAATCGGAAGAAGTCAAATTTCGTCTTAACGAAGAAGGGGTACCGGTCGAGGTATATGTCAAGGAGCGGAAGGAGGCCCATCTGCTTATTGAGGACTATATGTTGCTTGCCAATAGAGAAGTCGCCGCGCATATCCGCAAGAAATCAACCGGGCAGGAAATCCCGTTTGTCTACCGGGTCCACGACTTGCCGGATCCCGACAAGCTGGCGGATTTTGCCTTGTTTGCCAGGGAGTTGGGATTTCACATGGAACTTAAAACGCCCAAGCAGGTGACCGCCTCCTTCAACCGGCTGGCGGAAGCGGTGCGCAAGGAGGAAAAACTGCGAATGCTGGAACCCCTCGCCATTCGCACCATGGCCAAAGCGGTATATACCACGGAGAATATCGGGCACTACGGTTTGGGCTTTGAAGATTATACCCACTTCACCTCTCCGATCCGGCGATATAGTGATGTATTGGTGCACCGTATCATGGAAAAAAATCTGGAAGGCGAGTATCGGGAAAACAAAGCGTCGCTCGAATCGAAATGTGTGCACGTTTCCCAGCAGGAAAGAAGGGCCAATGATGCCGAGCGGGAATCCATCAAATACAAGCAGGTGGAGTTTATCGAGAAGCACGTTGGCGAGGTCTTCGAGGGTCAGATCAGCGGTATGATGGACCGCGGACTTTTTGTCCAGCTGAAAGGCAGTATGGTGGAAGGTATGGCGCCCTTCAGTCACTTTCCAGAGCCTTTCGATGTGGATGACAGCCGGCTCAAGGCCCGTGGGCGGTATTCCGGTGATGTGTTGAAAATGGGGGATGTCGTTCAGGTTCAGATTCTTTTTGCCGACCTCGCCAGGCGCCAGGTGGAGATGCGAATCATTTTCGAATAAAGGCCGGTCGAAGGCATGACGGATAGCGCGCTCATCGAACAGACCGTCCGCCATGTTCAGGCGGAGTTGGTCGATGCGGAGGCGGGTCATGACTGGTGGCATACGCGAAGGGTTTGGCAACTCGCCCGTCGTATTGCCGTGGAGGAGAAGGCGGACACCGTCATCGTGGAGCTTGCCGCGTTGCTGCACGATATCGCCGACAGCAAATTTCACGGGGGAGACGAGGAGATAGGTCCTGCCAGAGCGCAGGCATTTCTCGAACAGGCAGGTGTCGCCGGGTCCCG
This sequence comes from Saprospiraceae bacterium, assembly GCA_024103195.1. Classification (GTDB taxonomy): domain Bacteria; phylum Bacteroidota; class Bacteroidia; order Chitinophagales; family Saprospiraceae; genus JAGNXB01. The sequence goes on from JAGFIW010000081.1 coordinate 11,548, forward strand.
GATCGCAGCCATCACGGCCATCATTCGCCACATGTCTTTCAAGGGAGGGAGGAAGTCGGGCTACGATTCTCCGGAGTTTCGGGTGGTTCAGGATGCCGACAGGCTGGATGCCATCGGTGCCATAGGGATTGCAAGGGCTTTTCATTACGGCGGATATCGCAACCGCCCTATCCACGACCCGGGTATACCACTAGCAACGAGAATGACACCGGAAGCCTACAAACAAAATCAGGCTCCCACGATCCATCACTTTTACGACAAACTCCTGCTGTTGGAAGGCCGCCTGCATACGGCCACGGCCAAACGGCTGGCCCGGGGGCGGCACCGGTTTTTGCTGGATTTCCTCCGCCAGTTTTATCTGGAATGGAACGAGGCTCATCCGGAGGATGCAGTTGATCCTTCTCCCGGAACGGATGGGTTTCGCTGAAGGGGAAAGGGAAATCTTCTATCTTTGCACATGGAAACGGCAAAAATCAAACACGCTTCACCGGGCGCTGACCAACATCCCGGCCATCTTTCCTTCCAGTCCCGTTTTTCCGAGGAAGGCCTCACCTTTGACGATGTACTTCTCATCCCCGCCTATTCGGAAGTGCTCCCTTTCGAAGTGGATATTTCGACCCGGCTCACCCGGCATCTGAGGATCAAGACCCCCATTGTTTCTGCGGCCATGGATACGGTAACGGAGTCCGAGCTGGCGATTGCCATGGCTCGTCAGGGGGGGTTGGGGGTTATCCACAAGAACATGTCCATAGATGCCCAGGCGGAGCAAGTCCGCCGGGTAAAACGCTCCGAAAGCGGCATGATCCAGGATCCGGTCACGCTGAATGAAAAGGCTACAGTCGCCGATGCCCAAAACCTGATGCGCATCCATCATATCGGCGGCATACCCATTGTCAATGACCGGAATATTCTGACCGGAATTCTTACCAACCGGGACCTCCGGTTCGAGCGGGACCCGGATCGCCCGGTCACGGAGGTGATGACCCACCAACCGCTCGTTACCGCCCCACTCGGCACGACGCTCGAACAGGCCCGGGAAATCCTCCAGGGTCACAAAATCGAAAAGCTTCCGGTCACGGCACCGGACGGGAGGCTGGCGGGTCTGATTACCTACAAGGATCTGATGAAGACCCAAGACTATCCCCAGGCGAGCAAGGATTCTCTGGGCCGTCTGGTAGCTGGCGCCGCCGTAGGCATTGCCTCCGATACCATGGAAAGAGTTGAGGCACTGGTCGCCATGGGTGTGGATGTTGTTTGTGTCGATACGGCGCACGGCCATTCATGGGGTGTTTTGGAGATGATCCGGCGGATCAAGAAGCAATACCCCGATCTGCAGGTGATCGGAGGGAATGTCGCCACAGGCGAAGGTGCCCGAGCACTGGTGGAAGCGGGTGCCGACGGGGTCAAAGTGGGTGTTGGCCCGGGCAGTATATGTACCACCAGGGTAATAGCCGGTGTGGGCGTTCCCCAATTGTCGGCCATTTCGAGAGCTGCTGAGGCCCTACGGGGTTCGGGAATTCCGGTCATTGCGGATGGAGGAATCCGGTATACCGGGGATATCCCCAAGGCGCTGGCAGCCGGAGCCGACTCCGTGATGGCGGGATCCCTTTTCGCGGGCACTGAAGAGGCGCCGGGAGAGACGATCATTCTGGAAGGAAGGAAATTCAAGGTGTACAGAGGCATGGGTTCGTTGGGGGCCATGCAACAGGGATCGAAGGATCGCTATTTTCAGGACATGGAAGCAGATATCCGGAAGCTCGTTCCGGAAGGCATTGAAGGTCGCGTTCCCTACAAAGGCAGCCTGACCGAGGTGATGGTGCAATACATAGGGGGACTGCGGGCAGGCATGGGTTATTGCGGTGCCGCGACCATCGAACAGTTGCAGCAGGCCAAATTTGTGCGAATCACCGGAGCCGGAGTGCGTGAAAGCCACCCCCATCACATTACCATTACGAAGGAATCACCCAATTATTCCCGTTGATGAGGCGCTTACTGCCCCCTTCCTGGTATGGGGACAGAGATGTTGTCCGGCTGGCACGGGCCTTGCTGGGCAAAGAATTGCTCACCTCCTTTAATGGCGTCCAGACCTCCGGTCTGATCATGGAAACGGAGGCCTATCGCGGACCGGAAGACAGGGCCTCCCATGCCTGGAACGGCAGAAGGACAGCCCGCACCGAGGTCATGTTTGCCCAAGGTGGGGTGGCCTATGTATATCAGTGCTACGGCATCCATCATTTGTTCAATGTCGTTACGGGTCCTGCAGGTATTCCTCATGCCGTTCTGGTGCGCGCCATTCTGGCCGACAAAGGCGTGGAAGTCATGTTGCAAAGAAGAGGACTGACAGGTCCGAAACCCCGCTGGCTGAGTGGACCGGGGTCTGTCGGCCGGGCATTGGGTCTTCATGCCCGCCATTCAGGGATGGCTCTCTGGGACAGAGATAGTCCTGTCCAGGTGCATGACCGGGGTCTGGTGGTTGGTGATGAGGAGATAGTCGCCGGCCCACGGGTTGGCATTGACTATGCCGGAGCGGACGCCGCCCTTCCATGGAGATTTGTTTGGCGGGCATCCTCCCTACCGTAGGCCGGTGGCCCGGAAGGGCAGGGGAGACATTTTCCTTCAGGAGGATGCCGAGGATTCTTCGTCCTGACGGGCAAAAAAAATGTAATCCGTGTATGGTATTTCACCAGCTACGGGCTTCAGAAGTTGGGCAATCTGGCCTCGGTGATAAGCACCATGGAGGAGCAAATGCTGGAGGATATCTTCCAGTGTGTTGCGAAAGGAAATCCCTTTCGAATTTTGGTAAGTGACGATCCTGCCAGGAGTCAGGCTGATCAGCACCCCGCGCAAATCCTCCAGATTTCTTTCCAGCCACGGGATCCACTGAAGGGGAGAAATGGGCTCCCAGACACCCACCGGACTTTCCTCCTGAAGGATACGACTGATCCAGATCCTTTGGGCGCACAACAAATGGGCACAGAGCAGGTCGGCGCGTTCCGGCCTTTCCGGCAAGCGGAGAGCCGTATCAAACAACCGACGCGTCGCCCATTCTTCGTAGTGAAAGAGGTCTTGAAGCGGTTTCATTCCTTGGCAAAATACAAAAGTGGCAACTATGGAAGGAACATTGGGAGAATGGCCCATAGTTGTCCTTACCATTCGATCATCAGTCCGATACTGGGAAGCCGGGTGCCTGACGAATCCTCGATTTCCTTGAGGGCATATCGCTGCTCGGCCACCGGCGCCTCCGGGTTGACAATGACGGGATCGCCGACCGGTTGGTTGTCGGAATCCAACGGCCGATCGAGGACGAGTTGAGGAAAACTGACGCTATTGGCCAGGACATTCTGAACATCCACATATACATTCAGGCTCCACCGCCGGAAGTACCATTTCTTGTCGATCCTTACATCCAGGCCATTGATGGCAGAAGAACGGAGGGTGTTCAGTCTTTCATAATCGGGGATACCCCTGCCATTTACATCCCAGCTCTGGACCAGGGATGACCGGTCAGAAAATGGAGTGTAAGGCAAACCGGTCTGAAAGCGCCAGTTGACACCTGCCTCCCAATGGCGTCCGAATTTCACCCCGGTCGTCAGGTTGATGATGTGCCGGGCATCCCAGGCAGAAGGAACAAGTTTTCCCCGACGGTCTTCAAACGCGCTCCACCCCAGGGTGTAACTGGCGATGCCGTAGAAACCTTTATAGAGCCGCTGCTGGAAGAGGAGTTCCAATCCATAGGTCCTTCCCCGGCTTTGCGATACGGCGGGTTCATTGCCGATCACGCCAAAATCACCGCCGAGATTGGCCAGTGTGAGGCTGTCTCGCAGGAGAAAGGGGTAATGGTCATAGGTCTTCAAATAAACCTCCGCCGTCAGTCGGGAGTTGCTTGCTGTATTGTATTCAAGCCCTGCCACGGCATGGTTCCCCTGTATGTAACGGATGCCGTTATCCCTGTTGACGAGTCGGCCATCCTGACGGTAACCCATCACGGTGTAGGGAGGAAGTTGGTAATACCTCCCCAGACTGGCATTGAGACTGAAAGGTCCTTCAAAGTTCCAAGCCAGCGCCAGGCGGGGTGAGAACTGATCCCAGGGTGCGGCCATTTGGCCGGAATACGAATTGCCGTCAACCCGGATCCCGGCGGACAGTTTCAGGCGTTCATCCATAAAACTGCGGTTGACCGCGCCGAAAAAACCGTATTTGTGGAAATCCAGATGGGAAGAAAAATCCAGGGTCCGGGGACCGTCCGGTGTAAAAATCCGGTTGAACGTCCGATTGGTATAACGGACATATTCATAGGCCAAGCCGGCATTGAAGCGATAGGCGCCAACGGTGCCCGTGTATTCCGTCCGGAATTTGTTTTCCATCTCCTCACTCCGATACTGAAGGATCAGGTTTTCGGGTGAGGAATCGTCATTTCCGGCGTATTTGGTGGCTTCATTCCTCAGCATGTTCCGGCTGAGGACAAGTGTCCAAAAGCCCCGTTTTGCAAAATGCTTGTAGACCAATCCATTGGTATAATTCCACTGCGGGGTTTCCGGAAGATTGGCCAGTAGGAATTGCTGGTTTTCCGTCTTGTTGGCATCGAGGTTGAGCCGGAATTGGTCGAGGGCACCCAGGCCGATAAACTGGATTTCGTTCTGTTGATTAAACCGGTGCCGGACCTTCACCTGGAAATCATTGTATGTCGGTAGAAAGGGCAGTTCCAGAGCGGCGAACAGAAACTGTAGATAGGAGCGACGTGCAGAAATCAGAAAGGTGGTTTTGTCGGAGATCGGTCCTTCCAGGGTTGCTCCGATATCAGTAGCTCCAATCATGAAGGTACCGCCAATCCGGTCGTCCCTGCCGTCGGTCTGTCTGAATTGGATGAGGGAACTCAAGGCATTGCCCCGATTGGCCGGAAAAGCGCTGCTATGGAAATCCACTTCGCGGATGAAGTTCACGTTCAACATGCCGACCGGTCCTCCCGAAGCGCCCTGGGTGGCAAAATGGTTGATGACCGGCACTTCGACATCATCCAGATAGAAGCGGTTTTCGTTCGGGGCACCTCCCCGGATGATCAGGTCATTACGGAAGGAGGCCACACGGGTGACGCCCGGCAATACCTGAACTACCCTGGAAATGTCGCGATTGCCTCCCGGATTGCGCTGAATCTCCGCCGCGCCGATCGTGCGCAGGGAAAGAGGGCTTTCCTCGGTCTTCCTGAAAGGAGCGGTGCGTACCACGACTTCTTCGAGCAGGGCGGAAGCTGTTTGCAAGGCAATATCCAACCATACCGGTCTGGCCGGAGTGACCTGAATCTCGAACACACTTTGCGTCTCGTATCCCAAATAACTGAATGTCAAAGCATACAGACCGGGAGCCAGGTCATCGATGGCGAACGTGCCATCCTCGGCGGTCACCACTCCCCTGGATCCGTCCTGAAGGGCTACGGTGGCCAGGATGATGGGCTCGTTGGTAAGGGCATCGGTTACCTTTCCCCTGATGCTTCCCGTCTGGGCCATGGCGGGAAGTGTGATGACAAGAACGGCAAGTCCGAACAAAAACCGAAGCATACGGAAGAATTATCGCCTCATAACAGAGAGCGGCGGTCAATGTTCCGACTAAACCGGCCAGGTCGGGCAGGTCAGCCGGCAGGACTCACGCTGATGACGGCTGTAAGGTCCTCGTTGAGTTCCACCTCCGTTCCTTCGATGTCTTCCTGCAGGGTAAGTGATTCGGCGAGTGTTTCCCTGCGGATGTAATCGCCAAAACGGGCCACCGCTTCCTTGACCCCGGGCTGATCCAGCACTTCAATGCGCACCCGGTCCGTAACGGCAAAGCCGGCTTCCTTGCGAAGGTTCTGTATGCGGTTGACCAAGTCGCGCGCGGTCCCTTCCGCCAGGAGGTCTGGAGTAAGGGATATGTCGAGTGCTACGGTGAGTCCTTCTTCGGAGGCCGTTTTCCAACCGGGAAGGTCTTCAGTGGTGATGATCAGGTCTTCAGGCAGAATGGAATAGGATTGGTGCTGGACGGAAAGCGTGAGCGACCCCTCCTTTTCGAGGGCGTTGATCTGTTCATTGGTGAAACCGCCGATCATGGCTGCGACATCCTTCATGTGTTTACCCATTCGGGCACCCAGCGTTTTGAAGTTGGCCTTCGCCTGTTTGTGGAGCATGCCCGATGCATCAGTGACAAATTCCAGTTCCTTGACATTGATTTCGGAAAGGATGAGTTCTTTCACCCCGTCCACCCTTTCTTTGAACTTTTCGTCCAGGACCGGCAGGAGCAAGCGGCTGAGGGGCAACCGAACCCTCAATTTTTCCTTTTTGCGAATACTCAGGGCCAGGGAACATATGCGCTGGGCATATTCCATCCGCTGTTCAAGGTCGCGATCAATCCGGGCGTTGTCGGCAGGAGTGAGGTCCGTCAGATGGACACTGTCATCGACATCCGTGAAACCGGCTTGATGGGCTTTTTGCCGGATGGGTGCCGTGAGATTGCGAAAAATCCAGTCGGTGAAAAACGGTGCGGCAGGAGAGGACAGTTGCGCCACGACCATCAGGCATTCATACAGGGTTTGGTAGGCGGACAATTTGTCTTCATTCCATTCGCCTTTCCAGAACCGCCGGCGGGATAGTCTGACATACCAATTGCTCAAATGGCGGTCGACAAAGCCCTCCAACGCCCGAAGGGCTTTGGTGGGTTCGTAGTCGTCCATGTACTGACGTACCTCTTCCACCAGGCTGTACAAGCGGGAAATGATCCAGCGGTCGAGTTCGGATCGTCGGTTGAGGGGAAGGGGCGGATGCTCATCCATGACAAACCGGTCCAGATTGGCATAGAGGGCAAAAAAGTTGTAAGTATTGAATAGCGTGCCGAAGTATTTGTTGCGCACTTCCAAAAGACCGCCTTCATCAAACTTGAGGTTTTCCCAGGGGTCTGCGTTCGACATCATGTACCAACGGGTGGCATCGGCCCCGTGCTGCAGGATGGTTTCAAATGGGTCGACGACATTCCCTTTGGATTTGGACATTTTGTTGCCGTCTTTATCCAGGACCAAGCCATTGGATACAACGGTTTTATAGGCTATGGAATCGAAGCAGAGGGTGGCGATGGCATGGAGGGTGTAAAACCATCCCCGTGTTTGGTCAACGCCTTCGGCAATAAAGTCGGCCGGAAAATTGCGGCGGAAGGCTTCCTGGTTTTCAAAAGGGTAATGCCACTGGGCATAGGGCATGGACCCGGAATCGAACCAGACATCGATCAGGTCGGGTTCGCGATGCATGGGTTGTCCGTCGTCACTGATCAGGACGAGCTGATCAATGAAAGGCCGATGGAAATCGGGAGGAACGCGCTGTCCCATCCCCAGTGCCAGGTTGGCCATGTCCAGTTCTCGCTGTAGTTCTTCGACCGATCCGATGCATTTGGTCTGTTGACCGTCGGCGGTACGCCATATAGGTAGTGGAATGCCCCAATACCGGGACCGGGAGAGGTTCCAGTCCTGCAGGTTTTCGAGCCAGGCGCCAAACCGACCGGTGCCCGTATGTGCTGGTTTCCAGCGAATGGAGCGGTTGAGTTCTGCCATGCGCTCACGGGCGGCGGAAGCGCGGATGAACCATGCATCCAGCGGATAGTAAAGGATGGGTTTGTCCGTCCTCCAGCAATGCGGGTAATTGTGCTTGTATTTTTCGATCCGAAAGGCCTTGTTGTCTTCCTTGAGCTTGAGGGCGATCAGCAGGTCGGTGGGTTTGAAATCGGGATGATTGCGTTCCTGTTCCGGATAGTATTCCGCCTTGACAAACCGGCCGGCAAATTCTCCCATTTGGGCCACAAACCGTCCCGTGCGATCTACGAGGGGCTGCACTACACCCCGCTCATCCGGTATGCCGATAAAGGGGACATCCTGCGCCAGGCAAGCGCGAAAATCATCGGCGCCGAAATAAGGAGCCGTATGTACGACCCCCGTGCCGTCTTCCGTGGTGACGAAATCGGCTGTAATGACCCTGAATCCCCTGGCCTCCAGATCAGGGCTGGTGACATAAGGTAAAAGTTGCTCGTACCGGATACCCTGCAAGCGATCTCCTCTGAATTTGCCTGCCAGGGCCCAGGGCATGATCTTGTCGCCAGGCCGGCAGGAGGCCATCGGCTGTCCCTCACCGGCCGGATCGAAGTACGCGCCCATTCGCTCACCGGCCAGAAGGAGGCTGACGGGCAGGCCGGTGTACGGGCTTATGGTGCGCACCTTGACATACTCGATCTGTGCTCCGACCGACAGCGCCACATTGCTGGGGAGGGTCCATGGAGTGGTGGTCCAGGCCAGAATGCGGACATCCTCATCTTCTTCCTCAAAAAGGAAAGCAGATGTTTCGTTCCTGCGCACCTTGAACATGGCCACAACGGAGGTGTCGGTCACCTCGCGATAACAGCCGGGCAGATTGAGTTCGTGGCTGCTGAGTCCGGTGCCGGCCGCAGGACTGTAAGGTTGGATGGTAAAACCTTTGTACAGATAGGAATCTCCAGCCGGTGTACGCTTCTCGTACAACAACTTCAGCAGGTGCCAGCAGGACTCGATATAGTCATTGTCAAAAGTGATGTAGGGATGGGCGAGGTCCACCCAATAGCCCATTCGGCGGGTGAGGTCGTCCCACAAATTCTTGTACCGTAGCACTGTGGAGCGGCATGCTTTGTTGTAATCGGCGACCGTAATGGATTTGCCGATGTCTTCCTTGGTGATGCCGAGTTCTTTCTCGACCTGCAGTTCTACCGGAAGGCCATGTGTGTCCCATCCGCCTTTCCGCTCTACGCGATAACCCTTGAGGGTATTGTAACGGCAAAACAGATCCTTGACGGTTCTCGCCATGACATGGTGGATGCCCGGTTTGCCGTTGGCGCTGGGGGGACCTTCATAGAAAACAAAGGATCTGGCCGGATCACGACGCTCGACACTGCGTTCAAAGGTCTTGTTCTCCTCCCAAAAAGCCAGGATCTCCTGTTCGATATCAGGAAGGTGCAATTGCCGGAACTCGCGGTATAAGGGTGTGGCCATGACGGGGTTTGCGGATGGAAACGGTCCGCAAAGTTAGGGGTTTGATATGGTAGAGGACAGGTAGGTCGCCCGGGCTGCCATTCCGCCGTTTAGGTCGCCACGGCCATTCCGATATCGCACAAAAAAAGCCGCGCTTTCCGGGCGCGGCTTTTCAATGTCATGCCACCGGGTTACTGGTTGATCCTTATGAGTTCCACCTCAAAAATGAGATCGCTTTTGGGAGGTATGGCACCGGGGTATCCCCGCTCGCCATAGGCCAGCTGATACGGGATATAGAACTTGTATTTGGCTCCTTCTTTCATGAGTTGGACCCCTTCCGTCCAACCCGGGATCACCTGGTTCAATCCGAAATCAATGGGTTCGCCCCGCTGAACGCTGCTGTCAAAAACTTTGCCGTTCAGGAATGAACCGGTATAATGGACTTTGACATTGCTGGTGGCTACCGGTTGACTGCCTGTCCCTTCTCTGAGCACCATATAGCGGAGTCCGCTGGGAGTCACCTGGGTGAATTCCTGCTTGATGCTGTCGGCCATGGCAGCCTGGCGGGCCTCCATTTCCTTTTGCTCGCGGAGGGCTACGGCCTGTTCCTGCTCAAATACGGCCGGTGCATTGAAAGCCGATGCGGATGCCCCCTTCCTGAGGATGGTGATTTTGGTGATCTCGTCATTTTGGACGATGGCATCCACGACATCCTGCCCCTGGATCACATGGCCAAAAACCGTGTGTTTTCCGTCGAGCCAGGGAGTTTTGACATGAGTAATGAAGAATTGAGAACCATTGGTACCCGGTCCGGCGTTGGCCATGCTGAGAATGCCGGGGCCGGTATGGCGTAAGGAATCGTGGATCTCATCGGCAAATTTGTAGCCGGGTCCGCCCGATCCGGTCCCGTTGGGACAGCCCCCCTGGATCATGAAATTGTCGATGACCCGGTGGAATTTCAATCCATCGTAGTAAGGTTGTCCGTCCGGACGGGCCGTGTTTTTGATGGCTCCTTCGGCCAATCCTACGAAGTTGGCTACGGTCATGGGGGTTTTCTCGTGTTCGAGCAGGGCGTAAATCACGCCCTTGCTGGTCTCGATCCGGGCATAAAGGCCATCCGCTTGGGCATCCAGGAATTGTTTGTCCATGTTATCGACAGGTGTATGGTTTTGGGCGGTGATCTCCTGCAGTAGGCAGATGGCCGACAGACAGGAAAGGAAAATGATACGCATCATTTGTTGAATTTGGGTGCGCAAGTTAGGCAAAATGGCACACCCGTCATACCGCCTTGGTATCATAACCCGGGGAAGAGGGAGCCCCGGCACAGTGGCGAATTGTCTGCAGGGTGAATTTATTGCTTGAAGATCAGGCCCAGCGTTTGTTGCAGCGTGGAGGTTCTCAGGTGGACGTAATAATTTCCGGATGGAAGGTGACCCGGGGTGAAGGGGACAACATGCACCCCAGCCGGCCAGTACCGGTGAGTCAGTACCCCCACTTCAAATCCCGCAGCATTGAAAATGCTCAGACGGACCGTTTCTCCCAGGCTCCTGAATTCCACCTGGGCCGTTTCCGTGAATGGATTGGGCCATACTTTGAGGCCGCCTTTGGCATCAGTTCCTGACGTTTCCACGGACGTGGTTTCGCAACCTTGAATGAGGGGCAGTTCGGCAAAAGCATCAAACAGGATACCCTCCACATCTTCTTTGGGCACTTCCAGCCATTGGTGCAGCAACGACCCGTACACGGACCGGAAGTCGTGTTGCATGGCAACGCCCTCTTGGGGGTCCACTTCCTCATTGATGATGGGATTGTCACCGATGATGGTCGGGTTGACACAAGATCCGAACACGAAAAGCGGGGCAGCTGAACCATGATCCGTTCCGTTGGCGCCATTGGAGCGGATTCTGCGACCGAATTCGGAATAGGTCATGCCCACTACCCGCTTATCGAGTTGCTGTAGGACCAGATCTGTCTGGAAAACGGCAATCGCTTCAGAAAGGGTGCGGAGCAGATTGGCATGTCCTCCCGTGGTCGTATCGGTAGCGTCAACCTGGTTGGCATGAGTGTCAAACCCTCCGAGACTGGCTACATAAATCCGGGTTTTCAAACCACCGGAAATGAGCAGGGCGATGGTTTTCAACTGTTGGGCCAGCCGGTTGTCGGCTGGGTAGTCCACCAGATTGGCCCCTTTTTCGGCGGCCTGGGTGATGACTTCGCCATAAGCGTTCGTCTGCAGGATGGAAGTGCGGACAAAGGCCAACTCCTTGCCATAGCATTGGGTGGGGTCGGTATTGACTTCATCGTCTTCCAGCAGGGGAGACAGGCCGGAGGGATCCTGAAGGGCCAGGGAATAATTGGCGACTACCCCCTGGCACGTTTCGGAGATGATGGAGCCTATGGTAATGGCGAAGGGGTCGGGATAACTGCCATTGGGATACCCGTTGGGGTAATCAGGTACATATTGGTCAAAAAACCTGCCTGCCCACCCGGTGGAAAGCACCTGATTGGCCGCAGAGGCCGTTTGCCAGATATCCGTGGAACGGAAATGGGACCGGTTTTGGTCGGGATAGCCGACATTCTGGACCAGGCAAAGCCTGCCCTCGTCAAAAACCTCCTTGAGATGGGTCATTGCCGGATGCAGACCTGTCTCAGCGGACAACTGGAGCGCTGAAGATTCGGGGATGAGGATGTTTTCCCTGGCCGTAAACAGTTGGCTGTACTGGTCGAGGGGTAGTACCATATTCAGCCCATCGTTGCCACCGTTGAGCTGGATAAGCACTAAAATCCGGTCCGAGTCGCTGTTCATGCCGTTGAAGAGGGCATGGCGGGTCAGTGCAGAGAGTTTCTGACCATGGAGCATGATGGGCAAACCGATGGCGGTGGCCGCACCCTTCTTGATAAACGAACGTCTTTTCATGGCATTGGAGGGCAAGAGGGTTAACAAAGCTGATGTTCCGGCATTTGCATCATGGCAGCCAGGAGATTTTTCAATTTGTTGGCCACACTGTTGGCCACCGTCATGTCGGAAGGATCGGATATGTAATCGGCATATTCCACTGACCATACGTAGTCAGGCAGGCCTTGCAACAGGATTTCCTTGAGGTAAGCCCTTTTTTCCGCCGAAACGGGTTGGGGGAAGAGCAACTCGGCAAATCCTTCGATCATGGCATCGGCTTCGTAGGGATCTGGCAGGGTCCCGACCCATTGAAGGACCGGAAATGGCGCATTGGGATTGTTCCCGAATTTGAGGCCCGTAAAGATTTGATTGCGGACCCAGTCGGTGCGAATCGGCAGGGTGACGGAATTCAGCCAGCTTTGGTACCAGGCGGGGTCCTGATACCATGCCTTCCATCCGGCCACGCTGGGAGGGTCATAATAGGCCATTTGCATCAGACCGAAGGTCGGGAACACCAGGTTCCAGTAGCGGTATTGTGTATTCAGGTTGCCAGGTGCCACCCAACCCGATTGGCGCAGCGTCCGCATGACAAAGCAAACGGGATGCTTGATCATCACCCCGCGCAAACAGGCATCGTAGAAGTGTTGACTGGCCAACAGCGCCTGCAGGGCGGGAGCGATTTCATAATCGTGATCCAGAATGAGTTGGGCCATGGGTTGAATGACCTCTGCCTCCGTTTCCGGTGTGATCTCGTAATAGACGAACCAACGGTACAACTTGCGGGCAATGAACACGGCGCATTGGCTCTTGCTAAAGATGATATCGATCAGATGCGCGTATTCCTGATCCCCCATGTTGGGTATGTCCACGTTATCAAATCGGTGAGACAATGTCTTGGTACCCAGGTCATGGCGGTTGTTCCGATATTCAGAGCCGACTTTGATGTCGGGGTTGAGGGTATTGTAGCCGGTGGTTACCCAACCCGTCAGGACTCTGGCCATGGCCAGCACATCCTCTTCCGTGTAATAGGTGTAATCGCCAGGGCCTGCCTGCGGTCCCTTGCCGATGGTGAACAACTCCAGAAGCTCCCTGGCGTAATTTTCGTTGGGCTTGGTCCTCGTATTCTGGTCGCCATTCAGATACCGGAGCATGGACGGATCGATGGTGATGTTTTTGGTCAGTTCCCGAAAATTTCCGGTTGCGAAGGACCTGAGCAATGAAATATAGACATAGAGGAACTTGGGATCATTCACTTCTATCCGGGAGGTGACAAAATGATTGTGCCAAAAAAGGGTCATCACTTCGCGGATGTTCATGCCGCTCTCCAGCAGGAGACCTACGGTCCAACCCTGAAGGGATTGAAAACGGTAGGCGCGGAAGTTGAGGACGGCGTCATAGGGCGCGTCAATCCAGGTTTCACCCACCGGCACATTGGGGTCCTGATTATAGAAATGGTTGATGGGTGGCGAAGGGGGTGCCTGGGGCTCGAACAACTTTTGGATGGTGCCTTCCAAACCGAGGTTAAGCGCTTCGTCGATTTCGGCGCGTGTCGGGCCGAAGGTGGTCCTTCGCAGTAGGTGGGCAGCGGTTTCGGCATCCCAGGGGCCCGAGTAAGCATCCAAACCTCCTGAGAAGGTCAGATGGGTACGTTGCCGGGATTGGCGAACACGTCCTGAGAACAGGGCCTGCAGCGTTGATCTTCTATCCATGGCCAAGAGTTGAGGAAATAAGAAAAGGAGGTGGTTGAACAGGTATAGGCCTCAAAAGGCGAATAAAAATACTTCTTTCAACCGGATGGTGCAAAGGTTGCTTTTCGGGTTGCCCGGCCCCGAAAAAATACACCTTGACGGCAATTGCTAATTTTACCGCACAAGTCTCTGCATGTATCCCAATCTGAGCTATCTGATCCATGCCCTGACCGGTTGGGGGCCGGACAATGCGTTTTCCGTCGTACAGACCTTCGGGCTGATGCTGGCCGTATCATTTTTGGCCAGTGCCTGGTTTTTGTCCATGGAACTCAAGCGCAAGGAGAGAGAGGGGATTCTACATCCGGTACTGACTACCATCCGGGTGGGCGCACCACCATCCTGGATGGATGTGGCCTGGAACGGCCTGTTCGGATTCCTGATAGGCTTCAAAGGATTGTATGTCCTCCAGCACGGACCTGCCTTTCAGGAGGATCCGGCCGGTGTGATCTTATCCGCCCAGGGTAGTTGGGTCGGAGGATTGCTGGGACTTGCCCTTTTGGGAGGTTGGAAGGGATGGTTGCGGCTCAAAGCCAAGGGCAGCGGTGAAGAGAAAAAAATCAGTGTATGGCCCCATCAGCGGGTATGGGACATGGCCATGATAGCCGGTATCTGCGGAGTGGCAGGTTCAAAACTCTTTTCCCTGCTCGAGGATCCGCAGGCCTTGATCCAGGATCCGGTGGGACAGATATTCAGTGGTTCCGGACTCAACTTCCTGGGCGGTCTGATCCTGGGGTTCGTCGGTGTATTCACCTACATCCGGATGAAGAAAATTCCGGGCATCCATTTGCTGGATGCCACTGCTCCGGCCCTTGTGGTGGGATATGCCGTAGGCCGGATTGGCTGCCAGCTTTCCGGAGATGGCGACTGGGGAATTGTTCATCTGGATCCGGTGCCGGTCTGGTGGTTTTTGCCGGACTGGATATGGTCATTCGATTATCCCCATAACGTTCTCAATGAAGGGGTGCCCATCGAAGGCTGTACGTGGAAATACTGCCACCGGCTGGCAGAGCCCGTCTATCCTACCCCGTTCTATGAAACAGTCCTGGGCGGAGTCATCCTTGCCTTGCTTTGGGGTTTGCGCAAGCGCATACATGTCCCCGGAGTTTTGTTTTTCCTCTATCTCGTCCTGATCTCGGCAGAGCGTTTCCTCATTGAATTCATCCGGGTCAATGACCGGTATGATATTCTCGGGTTTCAATGGACCCAATCCCAGGCCATTTCCGTCCTTTTGTTCTTGGTAGGCTTGGGAGGAATGGTCTGGTTGTGGAATCGTTCCCCGAAAGGACGGAAGGCATGACCGGACCTGATTTCGCCATCCTGGCGGCCTTTCTGGTAGTGGCCCTCGTTGTGGGTTTGTTGGCGACTCCGAAGGCCGGTAAAAACGCGGAGGAGTACTTTCTTTCCGGTCGCCGGCTGCCCTGGTGGCTACTGGGTATCAGTATCGTGGCAACCACTTTTTCCGCGGATACGCCCAATCTGGTTACGGATATCGTCCGGCAGCATGGCGTTGCCGGCAACTGGCTCTGGTGGGCCTTCCTGCTGACCGGGATGTTGACGGTGTTCGTGTATGCCCGGTTGTGGCGCAGGTCGGCCGTCATGACAGACCTTGGATTTTACGAATTGCGGTACGGAGGCCCTGCTGCCGCCTTTCTGCGTGGATTCAGGGCCATTTATCTCGGTGTGGTGTTCAACGTGGTCATCATGGCCACTGTCATGTTGGCCGGCATCAAAATGGCCGGGATCCTCATGGGATGGAGTCCTGTCCAGACCGTTCTTCTTGCAGGAGGGGTGACATTGGCTTATTCCGTTCTCGGAGGTCTTCGCGGCGTGATTTGGACCGACTTCCTCATGTTCATGCTGGCCATGGCGGGGGCTATTGTAGCGGCCGTTTTTGCCTTGCGCCACCCCTCGGTGGGAGGTTTGGAAGGCTTGGTCGCACATTTTGATGGCACACCTACACTGAACATGGTCCCTGAGCTGACCGATCCTTCGGCCTATGTGCCATTGCTTATGGTGCCGTTGCTGGTCCAGTGGTGGAGCGTATGGTATCCGGGGGCAGAACCCGGAGGTGGCGGTTATGCCGCTCAGCGTATGTTGGCGGCACGGGATGAGAAAAATGCATTGGGAGCGGTCTTGCTGTTCAACGTCGTCCATTATGCCATCAGACCCTGGCCCTGGATCCTGGTGGCCCTGGCATCCCTTATCGTATATCCCGACCTTGCCTCGCTCAAGCATGCTTTTCCCGACCTTGATCCCACAGTCGTGAAAGACGACCTCGCCTACCCGGCCATGTTGCATCAGCTCCCTCCCGGTTGGCTGGGTCTGGTGGCCACGAGCCTCATCGCGGCATTCATGAGCACGATCTCGACCCATCTCAATTGGGGCGCTTCCTACCTGGTCCATGATTTTTGGGTCCGTTATTGCCGTCCGGAAACCTCGCCGGCCGGTCAGGTAAGTGTCGGACGATGGTCCACGGTACTCCTTATGGCACTTGCCATGGGGCTCAGCCTCCTGATGAGCAGTGCCCTGGACGCATTCACCATCCTTTTGCAGATTGGGGCCGGCACCGGACTGATCTATATCCTCAGGTGGTTTTGGTGGCGCATCAATGCCTGGACCGAAATCTCCGGGATGGTCCTGTCCTTCGCCGTGGCCATTTATTTTGCCTTTATTCATCCCGGCGGGATGGCCCCTCACCTCGAATTGGTGGCCGGGGTCGGGGTGACTACCTTTGGCTGGCTGGTTTGCACCCTGCTGACCCGGCCGGAAAAAGAGGAGGTGCTTGTCGCCTTCTTCCAAAGGATCAGGCCCGGAGGTCCGGGCTGGGCGGCCGTGGCAGCCAAGGTGAATGGGCACAAGGACCTGACGGCCCAGGCGGAAAGAAGTCATCCGATATTGCGTCAACTGCTGGCCATGTCCCTGGGATGTATGGCGGTTTATGCGGCGTTATTCGCTACCGGATATATGCTATATGGCCAGTATTTGTCAGCCGGTTTGGGGGCAGGTATTGCCCTGCTGACCGGGGGGATGCTGTTCCATATCGTCCGGGGCATCCTGAAAGAGGAAAGATAATAAGGGGTTTCACCCTCTGTAAAGGGTGCTGGTGTCCAAATAGCGGAATACCGGCTCCGGGACCAAATAACGGACGGATTTTCCGGCGCGGATGCTGGAACGGATGAATGTCGAGGAAATTTCCATCAGGGGCGCCGTCACGAATTGCACATTCGGATGGTCGTCAAAACGGGAGGCGGGCACATCGGGTCGCCTGTAGACCAGCAGGCGGTACCGCTCGAGAAGAACCTCAAAGTTCTTCCATTTGTCCAGGGTGACCAGGTTGTCACTCCCCATAATGAGGTGGAAGTGGTGGTCGGGGTATTTTTCCGTCAGGTAGGCCAGCGTGTCAACGGTATAGGAAGGGCGGGGAAGTCCGAATTCGACCTGGGATGCTTTCAGGCGGGGATTGTCTTCTGTGGCGAGTTGGACAAGGTGCAACCGGTCGTGATCACGGGCCAGTGTTTGGCGGGGTTTGAGCGGATTGTGAGGCGATACCACCAGCCAAACCTGATGGAGATTGGCAAACTCCACCATGTGATTGGCGATGATGAGATGCCCGATATGCACCGGATTGAAGGAGCCGAAAAACAGTCCGATCTGAGGGTTGCCCGATGTCATGATTACCGTGAGGATTGTTCTTCCGGACGGTCCAGGTCAACCTGCCAGGCCCCGTCAACGAGCAGGAGGCGTATGCTGTCGAGGACCAGGCGGTCGTCCTGCAATTCGGCAAAATGGCAGATGGCCGTATCCTTTTTGGACACGCAGCGTATCCCTTCGATCACCGTGGGAGGGGACTTCCTGGCGGGTGGTTGATCGGAAGGAAGCGAGCGGAGCAGGTTGATCCACTCCTTCGTGGAAGGACTGGACCAACGCCAGGCATTATCGAATTGTCCGAGATCCATGGCTTGTTGCCAATACAGAAAAACAGCTTCGGGATCGTTGGCCTCCGGTGGAGGCAAGGTGACAAGGGCAGGATCAGACGATTGGGGATCCTGGTCGGCAGGTGGTTCGTTACAGGCCAGCATCAGGATGATCAGTGCCAGCCCGTAAACGCATATCATTTTGGAGGAAAGCCATTCCGCGGCCATAGGCAGAGGGTTGCCTTCCGGAAGAGGAAGGAGGTCAGTTGCTCAACATCACCGGCATGATCAGCATCAGGATATCCTCTCCCTCGGCCGGTTCGGCCGGCAAGATCAATCCGGCCCTTTGCGGGGTTGACAGCTCGAGTTTGATCTCGTCGTGTTCCAGGACCCCCAGCATTTCAAGCAGGTATTTGGCATTGAATCCGATGGAAAGCGGACTGCCTGCATAACTGCAGGTGAGTTGTTCCGTGGCTTCGTTGGCGAAATCGATATCCTGGGAAGAAATGGTGAGGCTGCCATCCGAGATAGTCAGCATGATCTGGTTGGTGGTCTTGTTGGCATACAGACCGATCCGACGGACGGATTGCAGGAAATCCTTCCGCGCAACGGTCATGATATTGGGGTTGTTGGCCGGGATAACGGCATTGTAATCCGGATAACGGGCATCGATCAATCGGGCACTCATGCGAAAGGTCCCGGCGTCGAAGTAAATATGTGATTTGTTGAAACTGATCAGGATGGTAGCGTTGTCATCCACGATCCCCTTGAGCAGGTTGAGGGATTTTTTAGTGAGGATCATGGATCCCGATGTCTCCTGTCCGCTGTGCTGGAGGCGATACCGGACGAGTTTGTGGGCATCCGTAGCGACAAAGGTGAGCGCCTCGGACTCGATCAGGAAATAAACCCCCATCATCGCCAGACGCATTTCGTCAATACCGGTAGCGAAAATGGTGTGGGAAATCATGTGCTGAAGCTCCATCCCGGTAAGCGAGATTTCGTCCACGCCATCCGGTCGGGGCGGGTCGGGAAAATCGGCGCCGCTTTCCCCTGCCAGTTTGTATTTGCCGAACACCGAAGTGATCTCGACGGCGTGATTGGTGGGATCCACCTGGAAAGTAAGTGGTTGTTCCGGCAGGCTTTTGAGGGTGTCGAGGAGAATCCGGGCCGGTATGGCCACTTCTCCATCCGCATCAGCGCTCACTTCCGCATGCGTGGTGATGCTGATATCGAGATCCGAAGCGGTGATGGTCAGGGTATTGCCGCTGATGGTAAACAGAAAATCCTCCAGAATGGGAAGAACGGGATTGTTTCCGATCGCACCGCCAGCCAGCTGGAGGCGCTTGAGCAATTCGGCGGAGGAGACAGTAAACTTCATTCCAGGTTGAGCTTTGCGCGCCAAAGATACGCTTTGACGGGATTATCGGCGGTGACAAAGCGTGTACATTTGGCGCATGATAGATCGCAGCGCCCCGCCCCCCATCCGGGAGATAACCCATCTCGGATTCGAGCCGCCCGATGTCCGGATCATGTCCGGGGGAATACCCATGTATATCCTGCCGGGACCATCAGAAGGGCTTTTGAAACTGGAGGTGATATTTCTGGCAGGACGGATGGACGAGTCTATTCCATTGACGGCCCGGGCCGCCTGTCGGTTGATGCGGGAGGGAACAACCACCCTGACCAGTGCCGAGATCGCCGAGATCACCGATACCTATGGAGGCACCATCAGCTCCTCCGACAGCATGGACCACAATGGACTGATGCTCCAGTGCCTCACCCGGTTTTTGCCCGATCTGCTGCCTGTTTTTAGCGATCTGCTGCTTCATCCGTCATTTCCCGAAAAAGAGATCCAGTCCTTCATACGCAACCAGAGCCTGCGACTGGAAGAAGACCTGTCCAAGAACGAAGTCGTCGCCTACCGGGAACTGACGGCCCTCCTCTTCGGCGCGGATCATCCCTACGGTTACAACAGTACGGCGGAGCTCTACCGGAAATTGGACAGGACGGCCATTGCCGAATTTTGGGAAAGGCACTTCCGGGCAGGGAACGCCCTCCTGTTCCTGAGCGGTCAGTATAGTGAAAGCGACCTGGCCATGATTGATCAACAGCTGTGCCGGCCTATGCGACCCGGAGGGCACCCCGGCACCTATCGCCATCCGGCACCGGACCACCGGCAGTTGCTCCAAATGCCGGGCAGTCCGGCGCTTCAATGTGCCATCCGGATCGGTCGACGGTTGTTCAATCGTCTACACCCGGATTTCCACCCGCTCCAGGCCGCCAATCTCATCCTGGGGGGTTACTTCGGGTCCCGACTCATGACCCAGATCCGGGAAGAACTCGGATTGACCTACAACATTTATTCCCACATCGATGTCATGCGGCATGATGGATATTTCTACATTTCCGCCGAAGTCAGCAAAGAAGAGGCCGCCCGCACCAGAACCGAAATCTACCGGGAGATGGAGCGATTGCGAGATGAAGAAGTGGAGGAGGACGAATTGCTGATGATGCAGCGGTTTTTCGCAGGCAACATGCTCCACTTGCTGGACGGACCGTTCAGCAAGTCGGAGACCTTCCGCAATCTGGTCGTGGACGGGGCCGACCACAGGGATTTCAACCGAATGGTGGAGAGAGTGCGTAATGTCACTCCCGAGACCGTCCGGGAAATGGCCCGAAAGTGGTTTGATCCGGCCGCCATGAGCGAAGTGTTGGTCGGCACCTGAGAACGACAGCCCTGAAGAGCGTTTTTTTTCGTTGCTTTGTGGGCTTAACGATTCCCAACCGCGCATCTCCATATATGGGTCTTTTCAATTTCTTCCGGCAGGAGCTCGCCATAGACCTCGGGACCGCCAATACCCTGATCATTCAGGACGGGAAGGTCGTGGTGGATGAACCTTCCATTGTCGCCATGGACCGCAAGACCGGCAAAATCATCGCAGTGGGCCGCAAGGCCATGCAGATGCATGAAAAGACCCATGATGACATCAAGACGGTCCGTCCCCTCAAGGATGGCGTCATTGCCGATTTCCAGGCCGCAGAGGGAATGATCGCCGGCCTGATCAATATGGCCGGCGGGAAACGCCGCTTTTTTTCCCACCTCAAAATGGTCATCTGCATACCCAGCGGCATTACGGAAGTGGAAAAGCGGGCGGTTTTCGATTCCGCCGACCATGTCGACAGCAAAGAGACTTATCTGATCCATGAGCCCATGGCGGCTGCCCTGGGTATTGGACTCGATGTGGAAGAGCCGGTTGGCCACATGGTCATTGATATCGGGGGAGGTACGACGGAAATTGCGGTCATTGCCCTGTCCGGCATTGTGGCTGACCAATCTATCCGCACAGCCGGAGACGAACTGACCGAGGACGTCATCGACTACATGAAGCGGGAGCACAACCTCCTGATCGGTGAACGGACCGCCGAGCAGATCAAAATACACGTGGGCTCGGCACTTCCTGTCCTCGACAATCCGCCAGAAGACTATCCGGTCAACGGAAGGGACCTGATGACCGGTATCCCCAAACAAATAAAGATCCGGTATTCGGAAGTGGCTGAAGCCATCAATAAATCTGTCGCCAAAATCGAAGAAGCCGTACTCAGGGCCTTGGAAAATACACCTCCGGAGCTCGCTTCCGACATTTACAGCACAGGGCTTTATCTCACCGGCGGAGGCGCCCTGCTCAGAGGGCTGGACAAGCGCATTTCCCAGAAGACCGCTCTCCCTGTTCATGTGGCCGACGACCCGCTTCGCGCTGTCGTCAGAGGCACAGGAATTGCCTTGAAGAATACGGATCGCTTTTCCTTCCTCATTGACCGGAGGAGTATGTGATGATCCATGATCAACCTGCTGGTTTTCCTGACCCGGTACGGCGGGATGTTGACTTTCCTTTTATTGGGTGGAATTTCCCTGTATCTCGTGGTGAGATACAACCAGACCCAACGTGAGATTTGGATCAATTCGTCCCAGTATTACAGTGGGGTATTGCTCGAAAAAACCAACCGGCTGAAGGAGTACTCCCTTTTGCTGGAAGTGGCTGATTCCCTGGCTCAGGAGAATGCCCGCCTGTATACCCGCCTGTACCACCAATTGGCGATTTCATCGCCGGAGTCAACGCCCGATTCCCTCCTTTCCCAGTTTGACATGGTACCTGCCCGTATCATCAAGAACAGCATACACCTGCCCAACAACAACATCACACTGGACAAAGGCACCCTTCATGGGGTAGTTCCCGGTATGGGCGTGATCCTCCACAATGGTGTACTTGGCATCGTGCGGTCGGCCACACCCCGATTCAGCAGGGTCATGTCTGTGCTCAATACGCGCACGTTTGTCAGCGGAACCATTACCCGGGCCGGAGCATTCGGCACGCTCAATTGGACCGGGCAGGACCCCGGCATCCTCATCATGCAGGAAGTGCCCAAACACATCCAGGTCCAGGTCGGGGATACTATTGTGACGAGCGGTCATTCCGCCATTTTCCCGGCAGGGATCCCGATTGGCGTGGTCCGGCAGTATTTTGTTCCTTCAGGCAGTCATTCCCTACACATTGAGGTCAAACTTTTTGCCGACCTGGCCAGGACGAACCGGGCCTATATCGTGCGCAACAAATACTGGGAGGAAATCCGGCAGCTTGAAAACGGCGAGTGATGCAACAGGAATGGAAGATCCATACACTCCGTTTTATCATCCTTGTGGCCTTGCAGGTGCTGATTCTGCAGAGTGTCCATCCCGGAGACGGTTGGCTGCGGTATGGAGAGATCTTTCTGTACCCCCTCTTCCTGATGAGCCTGCCCTTCCGCATGCATGCCGCTTTTCTGGTCATGTGCGGTTTTGCCACCGGCATCATCGTCGATCTCTTTTATGACACCCCGGGTGTCCATGCAGGCGCCTCCGTCCTTTCTGCATTTCTGCGTCCGTTATGGCTTCAAATCATCGAACCTCGTGCCGGCTATGATCCACGGCAATCCCTGACCCGGCGTTCCTTCGGGATGGGGTGGTTTTTGCGTTTTTCGGGTGGGTATCTGTTCATCCATATCCTGGCCATACAGAGCCTCACCCTTTTCAGTTTTTACTATATGACGGATATCCTTTGGAGGACGGCATTGTGCTGGGCCTTATCTTTCATCGTTCTTTTCCTGCAGGATATCGTCATCCATCCCCGCAGATAATGGCCAAAGAAAACGGACATTTCGCCATCGTCAGTACCCTGGTCCTGGTTGTCAGCATTACGCTGGCCGTCCGGGTGGGTTATATCCAGTTGTTGGACGATACATTCAAGGACCGCAGTCGCACCTACGCCATTGAGAAACAGTTGATCTATCCTTCGCGCGGTCTTATATACGACCGGGAAGAAAAACTTCTGGTCCACAACGAGAGCAGCTACGATCTCATGGTCACCCATGCCCAAATGGATGCCGGGATGGACACCCTTCGCTTCTGCCGTCTGCTTGGGATTGACCGGGCTACTTTTCTGGATCAGATCAGCAAAGACTGGAGCGACATCCGGTATTCCCGACATGTGCCGTTTGTGTTTATGGCCAAAGTGCCACCGGATGTGTATGCCCGTGTCCAGGAGTTGCTTTTCGAATTTCCGGGGTTCTTTTTTCAAAGCCGGAATGTGCGAAGTTATCCGTATCCCAATGCGGCCCATGTCCTGGGCTACCTGGGTGAAGTGAGCAAGCAGCAGGTGGAACAATCGAAAGGCCGGTACCTGCCTGGGGATTATACCGGGATAGCAGGATTGGAAAAATCTTATGAGGATCCCCTCCGGGGAGAACATGGCGTGCGCTACCTCCTCAAGGACAACGTCGGACGGGTTGTCGGATCCTGGCGCGATGGCGAACAAGACCGCGAACCCGTTTCCGGCAAAAACATTCAGACCACGATTGATATCGAACTGACGCGCTATGCCGAGGCATTGCTTCGCAACAAACGCGGATCCGTCGTGGCCATTGAACCTTCGACCGGCGAGATCCTGGCGCTGGTCTCATCCCCCTCCTACGATCCCAACTTGCTGATCTTGTCCAATCAACGCGGCAATGCCTTCCGCCAATTGCAGGCTGATACGCTCAAGCCCTTTTTTGACAGGAGTATCATGGCTCGTTATCCGCCCGGATCCATTTTCAAATCCATTGTGGGTTTGGTCGCCCTCCAGGAAGGAGTCACCCATCCCCGTCGTTACATCCCCTGTTCAGGCGCCTATTACTACAACGAGGAGTCCTGGGGATGTCACGCCCATTGGCCAACCACCAATATCCAGGCAGCGCTCACCGTGAGCTGCAACACGTATTTTTTCACGCTGATGAGAGAAATTCTCGACAAGTACGGCGTCTCACGGGTCAAAGAAGGCCTGGATATGTTCAATCGTCACCTGAATACATTCGGTCTGGGTCATCCACTCGGTGTCGAGATGCCCAACGAGAATGCGGGATTTTTACCCACCCCGGCCTTTTATGACCGGCTCTACAACAACAGAAGGTGGTTGTCACCTACCATCATGAATATTGGCGTTGGACAGGGAGAAGTGCAACTCACAACCTTGCAAATGGCGCATCTGGCGGCCATCATTGCCAACCGCGGCAGCTATTTTACACCCCATCTGGTGCGCCGTTTTATGGAGGAAGATACACCTGTAAATGGTGCTTTCACTACCCGGCAACGCGTATCGGTGGACGAAAAGCATTTCGTGCCCATTGTGGACGGACTGGAGCAGGTCATCCTTTATGGGACAGCTCGTTCCTCCGCTATCCCGGGCATTTCCCTGTGCGGCAAGACCGGAACCTCCCAAAACCCACACGGCAAGGACCATAGCGTATTCTTCGGATTTGCCCCCAAAACCAATCCCCGGATCGCTATAGCCGTTTACATTGAAAACGCCGGTTTTGGCGGGGATTTTGCCGCCCCCATTGCCAGCCTGGTGGTTGAAAAATACCTCAGGGGATCCATCTCCGCCGAAAGGCAGGCCCTGGAGCAACGCATGATGATGACAAATGTCAACGCCATGCCGTGAGCGAAGGACAGCGCGTACTTTTGGAGCATGAAGATCCCTGCTTTCGAAAATTTCATGATGGAACAAGGTCAGGGTGCCAAATGGTCCGCATGAAACAAGGCACCGTTTTCAAATCGACGGGTAGCTGGTACCAGGTTCGTCAGGCGGCGGATGATTTTATCGCCTGCCGTATGGCAGGAAAGAAGAGACTGGATGCCGATCGTATCACCAATCCCGTGGGTGTGGGGGATGAAGTACTCTTCACTGTGGAAAGTGATGGCACCGGTACGATCAGAGAGATTCTGCCCCGTCGGAATTATGTGGTCAGACAAAGTCCCAGACAGAAACATCAGGTTCATTTTCTTGCCACCAATATCGATCAGGCACTGCTTGTCGTGACCGTCATTGAACCCAGACTGAAAGTCGGATTCATTGACCGATTTCTCGTCATGACCGAACCCTATGAAATCCCAACCGTGATCGTCCTCAACAAATGCGATCTGTACGATGACGATGCATGGGAATCCGTCGAGGCCCTGAAAGCCCTGTATGAGCCACTCGGCTACCGGATATTGCCTTGTTCGGCGCTGAACGGTGTCGGGATGCCGGAGATCAGGTCCCTGTTGAAGGACAAGAGGAGCCTTTTCGCCGGTCAGAGCGGGGTGGGAAAATCCACATTGATCAATGCGGTAGAACCTGCCCTTTCCCTGCGCACCCATCAACTGTCCGAATTCAGTGGCAAAGGGCAACACACGACCACGTTTGCCGAGATGTTCACCCTGGAAGGAGGCGGCGAAATTATTGATACACCCGGCATCAAAACGCTCTCGTTCAATCACCTGACCGTCCAGGATGTATCCCACAATTTCAGGGAGATTTTTCGGGTGGGTCAACATTGCCGGTTTGGCAATTGCACCCACCGGCAGGAACCGGGATGCGCGGTTAAGCAAGCGGTAGAAAAAGGCGAAATCAGCCAGATCCGCTATATGAATTATTTGCAGATCCTCGACGAAATAGAAAACCAAAAATATTGGGAACTCCGGGAAGATGTTTGATCGGCCCGGAGTTCCCCGACCCTCATGGCATTACCGCATCAGGGTCACATCGCCTTTGTACAAAATGGTGATGCCGTCGTTGAACCGGATACGCGCATAGTACACAAAGACTTCGGGATTGGCCGGCTTGTCCCTGAAGGTGCCGTCCCATCCGACAGACGGATCATTGGGTGGCAGGCCATCTCCCCGGAAAACCCTTTCTCCCCAACGGTTGAAAACTTCAAGCACTTCGATTTCTTCCACACCGTCCCCGGCCTGGATGTAAAACCTTGTGTTCTGGTCTCCTCCGGGATGAAAGACATTGGGGATGTAAACAGGGCGTCGCTTTTCCACCAAAACCAACACCTTGTCCTCCGCCCTGCATCCGGCGGTATCCGTAACAGTGACTCCGTAAAGGGTTTGATTGTACGGCCGGATATAGATCTCCCTGGAGGAGAGGGTTGTGTCGACACCGGCTGGTGTCCAAAGGATGGAGGTGATGGGCGCATTGGGCGGAGATATCAGCGCATAAAGGAAAGTGTCGCGCCCCCATTGAAGGATGAAATCTTCGCCCAGCTCTACCGTCAAAGGCAAGGGCTCCATGATGTCGAAATCCGGCGCAGTAAACAGGCATCCGGCAGCATCCTGCACGGTGATGACATAGGTGCCTTCTCCCAAACCGCTGAATTGGGCATTTGGGGTGAAAGGCCCTCCGTTCAAACTGTACAGATAGGGTGGTGTACCACCATCCACCTGCAATATCTGAATGGAACCGTTGCGCTCGCCAAAACAACGGGGATCCTGGATCACCGACTCAAGTCCCGAAGGCCGGTTGGTGTTCTCCTCGACAAGTACGTTGGCGGTAGCCGAGCATCCGTTAAAAGCATTGAATACCGTCAACACATAAACACCCGGGACATTGACCTGAGACAAGAGAGCTCCCGTTCCGGCAGGTTGGCCGGCGGGATTGGTCCAAGTGTAACTGATGTCAGGTCCGGAACTGGAACCGGAGGCAGACAATGTGGTCGATGGCTGGGCGCAATCAAGAATATTCGCTGCGCTGGCCATGGCAGTGGGCAGGTCCTTGTCCTCGGTCACCTGAGCCGTTGCCTGGTTGGTACAACCGTTTGGCGCCGTCACGGTAAGCACATAGGCGCCGGGTACAGTAACGGTCGGTTGTGGGGAGGTGGACGTGAATCCGCCAGGCCCCGCCCAATGGTAGGTTATACCGGGCGTGGCCGAGGAACCGGTAAGGACCAGATCCGGTGCCGTACAGGTGAGTACCCCTTCGGTGACGGCGACATCCGGGACAGCAATGTCCTGGGTGACCTGGGCGGATTGCTCAGCTGTGCATCCGTTGGCGGTGTTGGTGACCACCAGGGTGTAGGTCCCCGGCAACTGGACGGACAAGGTGGTCGATGAACCGGCGATAGGCGAGCCGTCCCTCAGCCATTGCACGGAAATGCCGGATGCCGGTTGCACATTGCCGGTCAGATCCAGGCTGGTTTGGTTGCAATCCAAAAGGCCGCCGTTCAACTGAATCTGGGGCGCTACTTTGTCTTCCGTGACAACCGTGCTGGCCGTGGAGGTGCACCCGTTGACGGGATCAGTAACCGTCACGGAATAGGTGCCCGGCAGAGAAATGTTAGGCTCGGGTTCCTGTTGATTGCCTGCCTGTATATCCGGCCCGGACCATTGGTAGTCGACGCCGGTACCCGGTGTATTGGTCAGGGTGCGAACCGGATTGGCGCAAGTGAGCGGTTGGACAGGAGGAATCGTGATGCCCGGTGTGGCCACATTGGAGGTTACCGTGGCCGTCGCGATGGCGGTACATCCGTTGGTCGGATGGGTGACCGTTACGGTCCAGATCCCAGGTGTATTCACCTGGATCTGAGGCGTGTTGCCTCCGAAAGGAACCTGCGAGGGGTCGGCCCATTGATAGGAGACGCCGGCAGAAGGGGTCGATTGTACGGACACCGGAACGGTAGGATTGTAACAATTGATCAAATTGCCGGTCGTGCTCAATACCGGATGAAGGGTATCAATGCCTACGGTCGTCTGCGTAGCCACGGTGCAACCATTGGAGGGATTGGTCACCGTAACCGCATAGATACCGGGCACAAGCACGGATGCCTGTGTGCCGGAGCCCGAATAACCCGGGCCCGACCATTGATAGGTGACACCGGCGGTCGAGCTGCCGGCCTCGATCTGCACGGAGGTCTGGCTGCAGGTGATGGGACCGTCATTGGAAGCAAACACATCCTGGGGAAGATCAGGAGAGGCAGTGACCATGGCCTGCGCAGAATCTTTGCAACCATTGTATCCCGTGATGACGAGGAGGTAGTTGCCCGGCGCCGTCACCGACGGATTGGGTCCTGAGCCCAGCGGACTTCCGGTGGGCGTATACCACTGATAGCTTACCCCCGGCGTCGAGGAGGTGCCGTTCAGGGTGATGCTGGAGGCAATACAGTCGATGACACCCCCTTGCGCCAGATCGATGACAGGAGGGGTAAGATCCTCACCGATGGTGACAGTAGCCTGATTCGTGCATCCGTTGGCAGCGGTAACCGTCAACACGTAGGGTCCCGACTGCTGGACGGCCAACAGGGAATCCGTTCCCAAAACGGTACCGGAGGGTGTGGTCCATACCCAGGTGACCGGCATGCTGGCCGTTCCTGCCAGCTGGATATCCGTCACGGCACAACTGATGGTATCATCCGTTGTAGCGATCCATACATCCGGAATGACGGCATCCAGGACGGCTTCGGCGGTGGTCGTTTGGGTACATCCGTTCGGTCCGGTCACGGTGAGGACATATTGACCCGGCACGCTGACCTGGATGGATGCGGTATTGCCTGCAGGATTTCCGACCGGGTCTGTCCAGGAGAAGGTAGCGCCCTGGGTGGCCGACGAGCCGGTCAATGTCCCTATGGTCTTGATGCAATCCAGAGAATCTCCTTCCGCCTGAGCATCCGGAGGAGTGGTATCCTCGGGCACGACTATGGTGGTGTCTTTGGAGCAACCGTTGACCGGATGGATGGCAGTAAGCGTGTAAGGGCCGGATTGTGCGGCTACCGTATCCTCCTGCGTGCTGTAAGGAGAACCGCCGAATGTCCAGACATACTGGGAGCCCGGTACGTTGGAGCCGCCGTTCAACGGCGGTTGGGTGAGGAGGCAGGTCAGGGTATCGGTCGTGGCCGTCGGTTGGGGCGGGACGACATCTTCGATGACGGCCACCGTCAGGCTGTCCACACAGCCGTTGACCGGGTTGGTGACCACCAGGGTGAATTGGCCGGGACCCGGGGCATCGATCACAGGCTGGTTGCCGATGACATTGCCGGAGGGGTTCTTCCATTGGAAGGTCACACCAGGTGTCAGGGACGCACCCTCCAATTGGACGACCGGTGCCAGACATGTGATGGTATCGGTCAAGGCGCTGACATCCGGCGGGTCCTGGTCTGCCATGACGACGACAGCGACCGTATTCGGACAACCCGTCTGGTCAGTCACCACAAACTGGTAGGTACCGGGCAGGGTGACGGTAGTCGAGGTATCGGTGGTGATGACCTGACCTTGAGGGTTGAGCCACTTGTAGGTAACATTCGGTGTCGGAGAAGTTCCCGTCAGCGTGACCTGTGGATTGTGGCAGGACAAATGGCCGCTGGACCAGGCATCTCCCTCGGGTTCAGGCAATTCGGTGACGATTACACAAACCGAGTCCGAGCAGGAGAACATGCCGTCCATTGAGGTGATGGTTGTCGTCAGACAATATTTGCCCGGCGTGGACACCCACATCATGGGGGTGGCGGGATCACCACCCAATTCTCCGCCGGCCAGGGCAGTCCACAGATATTCCACTTCGGCATCGGGAGGGTTCATCACAGAACCGGTGCCGTCAAGGAGAGCTTCATCCACAAAACAACCCAGTACATCCGGAGGGAAAATATAGGCCTCGATAAACATGGGCTCGATGAGAAAGCGGATGGTACTGTCGCAATGGGGTGGATTGGCCTTCGGAATGGTGATTTCCTTGTATCCGGGAGGATCGCCAAACCATTTCTGCCCTCCGATGGAAATGGTGTCCGCCGCGCACATGAAAAACGTGCCCAGATCGACGGATACATGAGGATCAGCTTCAACAGTCAGGGTGATGACGGAATCACACCCCATGAAGTTTTCCAGGGTGACGTCATGAATGCCGGGGACGTAATCGTTGCCGGCATAGGTATAGGTAGTGCCATCACAAATGAGAACCGGGGCCGGGTCAACGGCATTGGTGACCACAAACCCGTTGACGGTAAGAGTGACCATGGAGTCGCAGTCATGAGGCACCGTCTTTAGGGTAATATCGTGAATGCCCGGGGGATAGTCCACTCCCCCATAGGAATAGGTGTCTTCGGCGCAAATAGTGACAGGTGGCGGATCCACGGGAATGATCTCGTAAACGTTGATGGATTTGCAGATCTGGGAGGGCGCTTCGAATTCACCGACGCAGTGGTTGGACACATCCACACAAAGGTTGTAGGTGCCGGGTCCGGGGAAAGTGATGTTGACGGAATTTTCACCCCCTTCCTGGATCGGACTTCCGTCGAGATACCAGTGGAAAATGGTACCACCTGTGGGCGCCGGCACGGTGTAGGTGCCTGTTCCGGTAGCACAAATCGGGCTGGGTCCATCGATGATTCCCGGCCAGGGACCGATATCCGGCGGTCCGCAATCCGTGTTGACGTAGATCTCGATGGTACAGGTGTCGCCGGAACACCCGTCAATCATGAAGTAATAGATTTGCCCGATGACCAGGTTGTTGGCCTGGAATACCTGTTCCGTATTGAAACAGTTGGCCGTCATACAGAATATGAATTCCTCGGGCTGCTCCTGGCTGTCCAGACACAGACCGTCGCCGCCATAGCCGTAAATCGCCGCCTGAATACCACTGGCCCCGCAGTTGTAGGGCTTGATGGTGAGTTCGAGGTCGGTACAGCCGGCATAAAAGGCAAACCAGAAAGGATTATGGGGTGCACCACCTTCCGGACAAAGGGGATTGGGTGCCATGAAATTGTTCTCAGGCTTGGTTATCGTGCAATACCCGTTGATATCATTGAAATTGCAAAGAATGGGAGCCTCCATGCAGGTAGGGGTGGAAGGGGGCTCAGGTATGCACGGGGGCTGCCCGAATCCGGAATGACCGGCGATCAGGAGCCCGGATAGGCTTACATACCTGCCTGTTCGGGTAAGGAGAATGCGAAGGCGACTTGGCATGGCAATAGGTTTGGTCGAGACGGGGGCGAATCTGACAATAAGAAGTTGTCGGAAGACAAAATGCTGCCTGATCCGCCTGACAAAGGCTCTAAAGATAGATCAAAATGTCGGAATGTGTACCGACCCTCTGCTCCCGGATTTTCGGCAACATGGACGGGTTGACCACGATGGACGCATGGCAGGCAACCTCTTTCAACGGACCAACATGACCGTACCCGATGCCGATATGGTTTTGCCGTCCGGGCCGGTCAGGTCCAACGTCCACACATAAATGCCCGACAGGGCCTCTCCGGCGTCGGTTTTTCCGGTCCACCCCATAGCAGGGTCGGTGGAGCGGAAAATCTCTCCCCCCCACCGGTTGAACACCGAAAAGGCATACCTGGTCAACCCGGCAGGGACGACCAGGGGTTTGAATTCGTTATTGATGCCTCGTGGTGCAAAGGCATTGGGCACCCACACCCGGATCTCCTGGCGGGCACAAGCCCGGTTGCTCCGGGAAATGCGCCTCTCCGTTCCGCCTGGCAAGGCAATGCGGTAGGTCGCTTCCACCTCATAGCATACCGCTTCCTGGGAGGGCAGGCCGTCCTCGGGGGTATGGAGAAAAAAGGTATCGGTCGTCTGACCAAGCGGGAGAATCAGGTTCCCCCTGCGTTCGAATACCTCATAGTTCTCGATGATGGCTCCATCGATGAAAAGAGGGGTCCAAACCAGTTCGTTCATTTGATCAGGGCGGGCCGTGGCCCTAAGCCAGACCGGTGCAGCAGGGGCAGATTGCCAATCCTGCCCGCACAGATCCCGGGCAAAAACCTGGTACTCCCATCTGCGTGCCGAAGGATCGGCCCCGGGATCCGCATAGGTATTTACCGCCAGCAAGGGCATCGTCACGGTCACCGGTTGGATCGGCTGAAAAACGCCTCCGGTTTCACGGCGGGCGATGCCGGCAAGTTCGAGTTCCGCATAGGGCTCCCAAATCCATTCCAGCTCGATTTCCGGTGTCGCATTGACTCCGATATATTTGATCTGCATCTGACGAGGCGGCTGAATGATGTCCGGAGTCAGACAGCGCTCGTTCGATCTGGATTCGGAGGCCGTACCCGCCTCGAAAGCGCGAATGGTCACGCAATAGGATGTCTGCGCATCGACATCGGGGATGGAGTAGGAAGTAGCGGATGGATCCAGGGTTGCCAGCAGTTGGGCTTGCCCTCCCTGCCGGGAGACCCACACCTCCTGACGGTCCACACCACCCGTCCAGTTGACATAGGGATTCCAGCTCAAATCAATGGTCCGGGCACAGGGATCCACTGTCTCCTGAAGGTGGATGGTCTGGTGCAGGACGTCAAAAAGACTGGTATTGCCGCAGGCATCTGCGGCCAGGACATAGTAGATTTCCGAGCGACTGTCGGGATTGGCAGTCGTATCCGTATAAGTCGTGGTCCCAAAGACCGTATCAATGGGAACGGTCCCCCCCGGGGTATTGCGGTAAATGATGTACCGGTCGGCCTGGGTGGCCTGACTGGCGGGCCAGGAGAGTTGGACATGGCCGCCGTTGACCGTGACGGCTGCCAGGATGACACGGGGGATGGGAGCTCCCGACAATGTATCGGAGGAGAGGCGAACAAATCCCGGACACTGATGGGAGGACTGCATGTAGTAATACCACACCTGGTTGCCGGCCGAAGCGTGATGGTAGGAGGTCTGGTTGGGATCGGTGATGGTGGCGATCAGTTGGTAGGGGCCGCCGGGTTGGAGACTTCCGAAAAGGAGTCTGGCCTGGAAAGGGCCGCAGGTGTTGCCCGTGGGGAGGTCCCAGAAAAGCGTGTCATTTTTGATACAGGTAAGCTCGGGCGGATAAAGGAGGTTTTGTGCCTCCGTTACCCCGGGGAGGGACATCCAGCCCAAGACAGCTACAAGGGTTATCCAAATCCGTTTCATGGCAATGTCCCGCGAGACTTTTCGTATTCCTCCCGCGTCTGGCGGGTCGCCAGGCGGTAAAGGATGGTGTCACCGGGCTGTGGTACCTGCTGCCAGGCGGCAAGGCCGATACCGCGTGCATAGACCTCTTCACCCGAATATTCCAGGGTCAGGAATCCTTCCTGTTCCACTTCGATTTTCTCCTTCAACGCAAAGACAAGAGCGGGAAAATCCCCGTCCGCCAGGGTGATTTGATCCATGCCCTTTAAACGTCTGTAACGCGTTCGTGTTGTCAGCAATGTCGA
This sequence comes from Saprospiraceae bacterium, assembly GCA_024103195.1. Lineage (GTDB taxonomy): Bacteria > Bacteroidota > Bacteroidia > Chitinophagales > Saprospiraceae > JAGNXB01. The sequence goes on from JAGFIW010000081.1 coordinate 44,611, forward strand.
GTCCCCGGGTTCCGGGTACCGGAGTTGGAACGCAAAGACACGACTGGTATCGGCGACTTCATAGGGAAAAAGATTCCTCCGCAGGATTTGAGGTTCCAGCCGCATGATTTGCCCGCTGGAATCCGTCAGGTAACGGGTATAGGACAGAGCAACCGTTCCGTTTTGCACCTCCAGCTCCCGCACTTCCTGGATCAGGGTGTGCGTGTTGTCATAGATACGCGTGGACAGTACCCTTCCGGAATCCGTTTGCGTGCTTTGCAGGAGCCAGATCTGGGTCCCGAAGCCCAATTCCATGACCGGCTCATAGACATAGACCATCCCGTCTTCCAGCTCGGAAAGGGGGAAGTAGAACGATCGGTACCCCTCGTCCTCTATTGCACATCCATACACCAAAAAGATGCCGGCGATCAAAGCGCGGACCAGGTGACATTTTGTCGGTTGCAGGGGGTGTGGAACGATTGTGGAGGCCGTTTCTCCAGGCATAGCGGCCTCAAAGTTATGCTATCTTTGCTCTTTCATCATTGACCCCCGACATCCACCCCATATGAGTTTCCTGACCAAAACGATAGGCAAGTTATTCGGGAACAAACAGGATCGTGACCGGCGCCTTTACGACCCCCGCGTCGAAGAGATCAATGCCTATGCCGAATCCTTCAGGACCCTTTCCCATGACGAATTGCGGCAGAAAACCCTGGCATTCAGAACCCGGATCAGCGACTATCTCAGCGAGGTGGATGCAGATCTCGTCCGGTTGAAAGACCAGGCTCTGGCGGAGGAGGATTTCCACGAAAAGGAAGTCCTGTTCAACCAGGTGGATGAGATGGAAAAGCAAAGGGACCAATACCTCGAAGAAATCCTTCGCGAACTACTTCCCGAGGCTTTTGCCGTCGTCAAGGAAACGGCGCGTCGTTTCTCGGAAAACGAAACGATCACGGTAACGGCTACGGATCACGACCGAAATTTGGCGGCTTCAAAAAGCTACATCCAGATCCAGGGGGACAAAGCTGTCTGGAAAAACAAGTGGATGGCGGCTGGTGCCGAAATCACCTGGAATATGGTGCATTACGATGTCCAGTTGATTGGCGGTATGGTTTTGCACGATGGCAAAATCGCTGAAATGGCTACCGGTGAAGGTAAAACACTGGTATCCACCCTGCCTGCCTATCTCAACGGCCTGGCCGGCAAAGGGGTCCACATCATTACCGTCAACGATTATCTGGCCCGGCGGGACAGTGAATGGAACGGGCCCATCTATGAATTTCTGCTCCTGACGGTCGACTGCATCGACAAGTATCCTTCGCATACGCCTCAGCGCCGGCAGGCATACCAGTGCGACATCACCTACGGGACCAACAACGAATTCGGCTTTGATTACCTGAGGGACAACATGGTGAGGACGCCCGAGGAGATGGTCCAGGCCAAGCACCATTTTGCCATGGTCGATGAAGTGGACTCCGTGCTCATCGACGATGCGCGGACCCCGCTCATCATTTCCGGTCCTGTGTCCAAAGGAGCCGATGACCAGGAATACAATGAGTTGAATCCCAAGATCAAACGCCTGATTGATGCCCAGCAAAAACTCGCGGCGGAATACCTGGCCGAAGCCAGGAAACTGGTGGCGGACGGTATTCTCGGCGTCAATGAGGGAGAAGCGGGTATGGCCCTGTTGCGGGCCCACCGCGCTTTGCCCAAATACCGCCCCCTGATCAAGTTTCTCAGTGAGGAAGGCGTGAAAGTCCTCCTGCAGAAGACGGAGAATTTCTACATGCAGGAGCAGTCCAAAAACATGCACCTGGTGGATGAGCCCCTCCTGTTTACCATTGACGAAAAAAATCGTCAGGTGGACCTCACGGACAATGGCGCCGAGTTTATGGCCAGGGGCAATGAGGACCCGGGTATGTTCGTACTCCCTGACCTGGCAACCCGTATGATGGAAATCGAGCAGGAAACGGAACTGTCGCCGGCCGACCGTCTTGCCGCCCGCCAGAAGCTCACCCAGGAATTTGCCGTGAAATCCAACCGCCTCCATGCGGTGCATCAGTTGCTCAAAGCCTATACCCTGTTCGACCGCGATCAGGAATATGTGGTGGTGGATGGCCAGGTGAAAATTGTCGATGAGCAAACCGGCCGTATGATGGAAGGTCGGCGGTATTCGGACGGCCTCCATCAAGCGTTGGAAGCCAAGGAGAATGTCAAGGTTGGCGAGATCACACAAACTTATGCCACCATCACGCTGCAGAATTATTTCCGGATGTACCACAAGCTGGCCGGCATGACCGGAACAGCTGAAACTGAAGCGGGTGAATTCTGGGAGATCTACAAACTCGATGTGGTGGTCATCCCCACCAATCGCGCCATCCTGCGCGAGGACCGGGATGATCTGGTTTTCAAGACCGCCAGGGAAAAATACAATGCCGTCATTGATGAGATTGTACGGCTCCGCGAAGCCGGCAGACCCGTTTTGGTCGGCACCACCTCCGTCGACATTTCCGAGAAGCTGAGCAGGATGCTCCAGATGAGAGCCATCCCACACAACGTCCTCAACGCCAAGCAGCACCAGCGCGAGGCCGAGGTGGTGACGGAAGCCGGACGCAGCGGCACCGTAACCATAGCCACCAACATGGCTGGCCGGGGTACGGATATCAAGATTGATGAAAAATCGCGTGCCGCCGGAGGCCTGGCCATTATCGGTACCGAACGTCACGACTCCAGGCGGGTGGATCGCCAGTTGCGGGGGCGCTCAGGCCGACAAGGGGATCCGGGTAGCTCCCAGTTTTTTGTCTCTCTCGAGGACAACCTGATGCGTCTCTTCCACTCCGAACGCATCGCCAAGTTGATGGACCGCATGGGCCACAAGGAAGGGGAAGTGATTCAGCACCCCTGGGTGACCAAATCCATCGAAAAGGCCCAACGGCGTGTGGAGGAAAACAATTTCGGTATCCGCAAGCGTCTCCTGGAGTACGACGATGTCATGAACATCCAGCGGGAGGCCATTTATACCAAGCGCAAAAACGCCCTCCATGGCGACAGGCTCGCTGTGGACATCCACAACATGTTCTCCAGCCTGATCGAAAATGTCGTCCTCAACCATCGCCACAACGGTGATTATGAATCGTTCCGGATTGATGCTGTCCGGCTCCTCGGGATCGATCCCGAGCTCGACCCGGTGCAGTTCAAAAACGGCCAGGAACAGGATGTCATCGAGGCATTCAGAAACCGGGTGGACGCCATTTACCGCGACAAAGGGAATCGCATTTCGGAAGTACTCATGCCTTTGGTCCGCCAGGTACACGACAATGAAGGTCACCGGTACAAGCGGATAGCCTTGCCATTCACGGACGGCAGCGCACACCCGCTGGCCGTCAGTGCGGATCTAAAGCTGGCCGTGGACAGCAAAGGGCGTTCCCTGATGACCGAAATCGAAAAGACCGTCACGCTGGCGCTCATTGACGATCAATGGAAGGAACACCTGCGCTCCATGGACGAGTTGAAGGATTCCGTCCAATCGGCCTCTTTTGAACAGAAAGACCCCCTGGTCATCTACAAAATGGAGGCCTACAATCTGTTTGAACAGCTGATCTACCAGATCAATGAGAAGGTGTCCTCCTATCTCCTGAGAGGTACACTGGCCTTCCAGGACGGCAGTACGCTGGAGGCCGCGCGCACGACCAAGACCGACCTCAGCAAGACCAAAGCCAACCGTTCGCCCGAACAGGAGGAGGCTGCCCGTGCCAAAGCGGCGGCGGCGGGTGTCAGTCAGCGATCTGCCAAACCCGACACCTTTATCCGGCAAGACAAAAAGATCGGTCGGAATGATCCCTGTCCCTGCGGCAGCGGGAAGAAATACAAACAATGTCACGGTTCCTGATGGAGGTTTCGCTCCTTCAGAGGATGAATTCCACGCCCATGACCAAAGCCCAATTAGCCTGCGTATTGGAGTCTACCCTGCTCAAACCCGAAACCCGGACGTCGGACATCCACGCCCTTTGCGAGGAAGCCGTAGACCTGGGTCTGGCCGGGGTATGTGTCCCTCCCTATTATGTCAAGGAAGCCAGACGTCGTGTGGAAGGCAGTCCGGTCCGGACCATCTCGGTAGCCGGCTTCCCGCTGGGTTACAATCACACGGCGGCCAAGGTGGAGGAGATCAAGAAGATGTGTCATGACGGGGTGGATGAAGTGGACGCCGTCGTTCATATCACCGCCATCCGGGACGGCAATTGGAGCTATGTGGAAAACGACCTGTCGGCTATGGTCCAGATAGCCCATCTCAAGAATACACCGATCAAGTTGATCATAGAATCCGGTATGTTGACACCGGAAGAAATCCGCAAGGTGTGCCAATTGGCCGAGCAATGGCAGGTGGATTTCATCAAAACCAGCACGGGCATGTTGGCGCCTGGTCCGGATGCTCAGGATATCCGGTATATCAAAAGCCAACTGACCAGACCTGAAACACGCATCAAGGCCTCTGCCGGGATCCGGACGGCAGAAAAGGCCCTGGCCCTGATCGATGCCGGCGCTGACCGGATCGGCACCTCTTCCGCAGCCGCCATTCTGGCAGGATATCCCGTGGCATGACGCCAGGCACGTTTTTCTGATGGTCTACCTGCGCGCGCTTCTAACCATACTGTTGGTCCTCACCGTGATCCCGTTCCTGCTGGTAGCCGGTGTCTTTCCGGGCCTTGACCCCCGGCTGAGGGTGCGGCAGCTCTGGGTGAAAATGATTCTTTTCGTGTTGGGCGTTCGCCTGAAATGGGAGGGTACTGTCCCAGTGCATCCGGCTATTCTCGTTGCCAATCACCGGAGCTATCTCGATCCGCTTTTACTGCTGACCCGGGTCAAAGCCTTGCCTGTTGCCAAAGCCGAGATGGCTCGCTGGCCATTGATCGGTACAGCTGCCCGATTGTCCGGGATCTTCTTTGTCCAAAGGGACAAACCCAAAGACCGGGCCCGCACCCTTGATGCCATCGGCAGGGCTGTCCTGGAGGGCCATTCCATCCTTATATTTCCCGAAGGGACCACCCATGACCGTCCCGGCCTCCTTCCCTTCCGCAAAGGCATTTTCCAGGTGGCAGCCCGGACTGGCATACCGGTGGTACCCGTTGCGCTCGAATTCGAAGACCCCGCCGATTTCTGGATTGGAGACGATACCTTCGTCGCCCATTTCTTCCGCCGATTCGGGAAGAGGAAGACGCGGGCAGCCGTCAGCCTGGGCCCCGTCCTGCAGGGAGCGGATCCGGTCGCCCTCATGGAGGAAGCCCATGAATGGATATCCGGCCATCTGCCTGTATTGCTCCAGCATATGGCGGACAGGAAAGGTCCGACAAAATGAAACAAAAAAAACCTCCCGGATCCGGGAGGGTTTTTGTCAATGGTAGCTCCGGGAAAACCGGAAGATTATTTCGCTTTTTCGGCGGCCGCTGCAGCACTCCGCAGGGCACGCGGGATTTCTACCTGGCAGACGGGAATGCTGCTGGCCATGAGGATCTCGATGCCCTTGGGCACTTTGATTTCCTTGATCCGGAGGGCCTGGCCCAGCTCCAGGTGAGAGACATCCGCTTCGAGGTGGTCAACCAGGTTTTCCGGTATGCACTTGATGCGCACACGACGTACCATCTGCAGCATTTTGCCCCCGGCGCGTACGCCGACAGAAACACCCTTGAGGGCGACAGGTACATCGAGTTTGATCGCCCGGCCGGGGATCAGCTCCTGGAAGTCAATATGCACGATCTCCTCCGTAACCGGATGATACTGAACGGCCTTGACGATGCAGTCATGCGACTTGCCATCCATTTCGATACGAGCCAGCTTGAATTCCGGCGTGTAAATCAAATGGCGGACGTCTTTGGCCGTAGTGGAGAAATTGATGTTTTCGGCCCCGTAAATGCAGGCGGGGATACGCTCGGCATAACGCACGGCTTTGGCCGCTTTCTTGCCTCCGGTTTCGCGCTGTTCTCCGATGATTTGGATGTAATTCATGACTGACGCTTTGCAAAAGAGCACGCAAAGATAAGGCATTCAGCCCAATAGTCCAGCCGATCCGGTAAAAAATATTCCACGGCCCTTGTCCGGCGGCCGTTGGAGGATCAACCCTCCATGAACAAGGCGGATATGGAGCGGTGTTCGTGGGTATTCCGGATCGCTTTGGCGAACAGCTTGGCTGTACTCAGAACCTTGACCTTGGCCACGGATTGGCGGAGGGGAATGGTATCGCAAACGATCATTTCCTGGAGGCTGGATTGCTCGATATTTTCGTAGGCTTTGCCGCTCAGCACCGGATGGGTACACATGGCCCGTACACTCTTTGCCCCTTTTTCCATCAGCGCATCGGCGGCTTTGCACAGCGTGCCGGCCGTATCCACCAGGTCATCCACCAGGATGACATCAGCGTCTTTGACTTCCCCGATGACGGTGATACCAGCCACTTCGTTGGCGCGTTTGCGCTGTTTGTCGCAAATGACCAGGTCGCGCTCGAAGAATTTGGCATAGGCCCTGGCGCGCTTGACACCACCCACATCCGGAGAGGCGAAGATCACATTGCTCAGATCCTGTTTCTGGAGGTAGGGCATGAAGATGGCTTCGCTGCGGAGGTGATCCACCGGGATATCAAAAAAGCCTTGTACCTGATCGGCATGGAGATCCATGGTCATCAACCGATGGGCTCCTGCCGCCTGAATGAGGTTGGCCACTAGTTTGGCGCTGATGGGTACGCGCGGCTTGTCCTTGCGGTCTTGCCGGGCATATCCGTAATAGGGCAGTACAGCTGTGATATAACCCGCAGAAGCCCGTTTGGCCGCATCGATCATCAAAAGCAGCTCGAGCAGGTTGTCTCCCGGTGCGAAAGTGGACTGAATGAGAAATACATACGCACCCCTCACCGACTCATTGATGATCGGCTGCATCTCACCATCGGAAAAACGCTGGAGCGTGATATTGCCCAAATTGTACCCGTAGTAGTCGGCAATTTTCTCGGAGAGATAACGCGACTGGGTGCCGGAGAAGAGTTTGACCTCGACCATTTCGGGTAGACGTTTGGACAAAAGTACGGAATTGGTGGATGGGCTGCCGGTAGTACCGCCATTCCCATACCATCTGCCGGGCGGTTTTCGTTATTTTTACAAATCTCCTGCCCCCGTCAGGGCGCTCGTACGCCATATTCTCATCCATGCCTGCTTCATCCATCCTGCGATTCCTTCCCCTGCTGGTGCTGCCACTCCTCGGCGCCCCTCATCTGTCCTGCAAGGGTGGGCTCTCCGACTTCAATTTGCTTTCCCTGGAAGATGATATCGAACTCGGTCGCGGTGTCGAGGCGGAGATCGCTGCCAATCCCCAGGAATATCCCATCCTTCCGGAAACAGGAAATGAAGAAGTGTACGCTTATGTCCGTCAGATCATCTCGGACATTCTGGCAACCGGTGAAGTGCGGTATCGCACGGAATTTCCCTGGACCGTAAAGATTATCCGGAATGACAGCATCCTCAATGCCTTTTGTGCACCGGGAGGATTCATTTACATGTATACCGGATTGATGAAATTCCTGGACTCGGAGGATCAACTCGCCGGTGTGATGGGGCACGAAATTGCTCATGCTGACCTTCGCCACAGTTCCCGCCAACTCACCAAAATCTACGGGATCTCCCTGATCGCCGAAGCCATCCTGGGGGAGAACCAGGAATTGCTGAAGCAAATTTCCACCACACTGATCGCCTTGAGCTTCAGTCGCGATCATGAGTCGGAGAGCGACATGGCTTCCGTGCGTTATTTGTGTCCCACCGAATGGAATGCCGCAGGTTCTGCCGGCTTTTTCCTGAAGCTGGAAGGGCAACCGGTACCTCCCGAATTCCTCAGCACCCACCCCAATCCCACCGATCGGGTCAAAGCCATCGGGGATGAAAAGAACCGGCTGGCATGTATGGGAGAGGGTACATTCGACAGCCGCTATGCCGAAATGGTGGCCAAATTGCCCTAAACCGCGTCCAGTACCATAGCCCGGTGGGGAATGTCATCCTCCATATAGGTCTCTCCGATAGCCCGAAAGCCGAAACCGGCATAAAAGTCTTCCAGATAACATTGGGCGCTGATCTTTACCGGCACACCCGGCCAGGTGCGCGTGATCCACGCCAGAGCTTCCTCCACGATCCGGCGACCGGCACCGGTACCCCTTGCCTCCGATCTGCTGATGACACGTCCGATGGAGGCATGTCCCGGATAGGAAACACCGGCAGGCAGGATCCGGCAATAGGCCGTCATAGTTCCTTTCACGCTGTCTTCAAGCCACATATGCCAGGCGATGGTGTCCTTTCCGTCCGCATCGAGGTAGGCGCATTGTTGTTCGACGACAAAAACCTCCTGCCGGAATTGGAGGAGTTCGTACAACCGGGTGGTGGACAATGAGGAAAAGGAATGGACCTGGAGATACATGACTGGACCTGGCCCAAGCGTTATTGCGGCCTTCGGAGTTGAATGGTGAGCTTTTCGTGAAGGAGGTCAAAACCGTTATCGGCTTCGCGTATGGTCAGTTTGAGGGTGTCGTCGCCTGACGTCACATGAAACAGGCCATCGTCCACCCACCAGCGGGAAGGTCCTTCCTGAAGGTCGAATTGGAGGTTATCTGTTTGGTCCAACACGTGTACTTCTCCGTTTTCGCGCAACTCGGCCTGAAAGGTGAGATGCCTGGTGAGGATTTCATGGAGGGAGGTGCCCAGCTTCTCTCCCAGATCGGCGAGGCCTGCGCCCAATTCCGCCAATCCTTCCCCCAGTTTTTCCATACCCCGGGCCAGCGAAGGGCTTTCCTCAGGAGGCTCCGAGGGAGGAAGTTCGGGATTATCAGAAGGTGGTGAAGACGTCTCTTCTCCGTATTCCGGATCAAGCAGGGAAAAAGATACCTGCCATTTCCCGGTCAGTTGATTTTCCCGCATGGCATCGGATCGGCATGCCGTCCACAGGACCATGGTCAGAAGAAAAAGGGTACTCCATTTCATGGAGCACAATGTAAAGAATCCGGAGTAAATGTTGTGACGGACGATGGAGGTGAGGCGGTCATTTTGAAGGCTGGCACCGGCATGGGGCCAGGGACGCGAAAACGATTCATCCTCCCAATACCGGCATTGATCCCCGCCGACCGGCGATCGGTCGCCGGCCATTTGGCGATGGGCTTTTTCAAGCCTCAACTTTGTGTCATCCTTCATCGGACACCGGCTGTTGGTAGTGGCCGGCCCACTAAATGGAATGTTATGAAAAACGCGATTTGGATGCTGATTTTGTTGGCCGGCCTGCTACAGGCATGTCACACCCCTGAAATTCTCGTTCATCCGGAGCTTTCTGCCGACCCAATGCCGGTCAAAGGCCGCCAGGGGTTCCGGATTCGTCAGGTCATCCGGTTCGGGGACTACACGACCGATAGAGTGAGGCGCGGATGGGTGGCTGGATATGACGTGCCCTTTACACTTAGGTTTCGCGGAGCGAGGGAAAAACTGCGCTTCACCCAATTCGGTCCGGGAGAGGCCAAAGCCTATGTGGTTTGTGCCAGCCGGTTCAGAGAGGTGGAGTTCCGCCCTGTGTCCGAATTCTTCGGCATACCGCTTTCTTATCAGAATTATTTTGCCGGAGATATTTCATTGGGTCCGGATCAACCCTCCTGGGAATTTGTCATCCACAATCCGGATGGCGATTTTCTCAGAAGTGAAGCATCGGCAGGATTTGCCCGGACGCTCGGCCGCCGCATAGACATCTTGGCCATACGCGGGTTCAAAGGACAGCCGGCATGGCTCAGCGAATTGGCCGTTACCGGCTTTGAATTCCGGATTGAGGGTGAGGTGTTTGGCGCCGTTTCTACCGTCAACCGGGGAACGGTATGGATTGATCCGACCGTCAACGAAGAACTTGGCGTGGTGATGGCTTCCCTGGCCACCGGTTTGTTGCTGCGTACGGATGTCGAAGGGGTGGACATGAATCCCTGACCGGGCCGGCCCCATATCCATGAATGGGGATAATGGCCCTATTTTGGGGCCAAGGACGCATGGGAATAAGGAAAGCATACCGGGATGATTTGGCCGCCGAAGGCGTAAAACTGATTGGTTTGATCCGCACCCTGCGGCACAAGGTCGAGCCAGAGGCATTGCACCGGTTTCGTGTATCGGTCAAGCGATTGCGGGCTTACCGGCGCTGGCTGAAGCAGATGGGTTACAAGGATGAACCGCCAAAGATGTGGTCCCGCCTGCGAAGGATCTTCCGGGTAGCCGGAGATTGGAGAGACCGGGATCTCGCCGGTCGGCCTTTCCTGGGAAAAGATCCGTCACCCGATGATCAGGATGTGGTGGGGATGTTCAAATCCATGCCTGTCCGTGACCTGAAGAGATGGTTGGGAGGATTGCGGGCGGCCATTCCCGGCAAAGGCCAGACAGGACCTGCCCTGATGGCCTTCCTCCTTAAACGGCACAAAGCCATGGAGCTCCAGTTGCTGCGTTTGCCGGGCATCAGACCCCTGCACCGCATCAGAAGGGATCTCAAGGAATACGGATATCTCCTGGCCATTTGGACGGCGATGCCGGAGATGGAGGGGAGAGGAAAGGATTTGAAAAACAGGGTCGAAGCCCGTCAAAAGTTGCTGGGTCTTTGGCACGATCAGGTGAACTTGTGCCAAATGGCAAAGGCCTCTCATGCCTCCGAACGAATGATCAAAAAGATGGAAAGGAAATTGGCATCTTTGGAAAAGGAGGCGACGCGTGGACTGGCAGATCTGGTTGATGACCTGGGACACATGCTGCGGACCTGTGGGCCTGACATGCGTGGATGAATGGCAGAGGTGAGGGTCCCGGATCAGGTCAGATGATCTATGGGCAAATGTCCGGTAACCATACCCTCTTCGTCAAGGGTGACATAGGGGTTCCAGGCCACTTCCAGGAGATGTCCTTCCGGATCACGAAAATAAAAGAACAACCCGCCAAAGGAGGGAGAGGTTGGGGGAACAACGATTTCTGCCCGGGAGACCAAACGGTCATGGAGGTGGAGGACCTCTTCCCGGGTAGCCACATTATGGCTCAGCAACACGGAAGAGGAGCGGGATGGTGCCAGCGGTATCCCGATAAAATCCTCCAGCATCTGCCGGCTGGCAATACTCAGCAACATGCCATTCAGTGGATAAAAGGCGATGTCCGCATTGGCCGCCACGGGTGTCCATCCGAAAGCCTCTTCATAAAAAGCGCGCAGGATGGAGGGGTCATGGGCAGGTAACGTGATCACGCTGAATCGGGGTTTCATCGTCTTTCATTTTCGCCGGTACCTGTGTGCGAAACCATCGAAGTATTGCTCGATCAGGACCAGCGTGTCTTTGTCCAGGACGGCGGCATAGGGCTCTCCGGTATCCAGGACAAGAAGGATGCGGGATTCGGTGCCGAGGAGGGGTTCATCGGATATGCGCAAGTCATAACCTGTATCCCGGACCAGCGAATCTGCTTTCCATTCGCGAAAGGCGAGTTCGTCCAATTCCAGCCGGGCGGTGAATCCTGTATTTTCAGGGGTGTAGGTCCATCCTCCAATCCCGCCGATGGAGGATTCCCAAATCCAATCGCCCTGGTAGCCGCTGGATGCGCAAAACTTTTTTTTATGGCAGCCGGATGCCAGGAAGACGATGCAGCAAAAGAGGATTCCGGGGTGGCGAAGTGTGTTCATTTGGTGGGACCGGGGGGTTGGCAAGTCCGGTCATACCCATGAACGGGAATGACAACAGGAACGTGGGGATCAGGCCGTAGTTGTTGTCCGGCGGCCCAAACGGCCACCCAGCCAGGCCATGGGGAAATAAGCCACCACAAGATCCAACACGTTGAACCACGCAGGGGCGGGAAGCATGAACACGGCGCTCATGCCGCCGGCAAAAAAGAACAACCCGACAATCAGGGCGAGACGCATGGAATGAGCGGGGGCAAGCCGGGCGGCCGTAAAGGCACCGACCAGCGTACCCAGTGCGTGGGCCAGGAAGGGCATCAGGAAGTGCTTGGGCTTGAACAGATGCATGGAGGCCTTCAGAGACTCCGTAGATGTCACGTCAACACCTTCGGGAGGCGGGATCACGGAACCACTGATCATGACCAGACCCATATTGACCGCTGCCCCTGCCACCAGGCCGGCCAGAAGAGCGAGAACATAGCGCAGAATAACGGGCATAGGAAAACGGATTGTTGTTGTTCAGGTGCAGGCATTCAACCTGAGGAGAATCAGGCCGAATAAAGGTAATTTGATTTGCAGAATTGCCTGATTCTTTTTGTCGTTTCTCGGAATGGCGGCGCCGGGAATGGCCGATACCCTGTCCGGATGGTTATTTTTGCGCTATGTCCAGGTGGTCGTTGGCAGGGGTATTGTTGGCCGGTGTTTGGCTGGCCGGATCATTGATGGATTGCACACCTGTCGCCGGAGGGGGTCAAACGGATTTTCTCAACATGCACGACAGTGTGGCTTATGTGGGCATGGCCACTTGCCGGACCTGTCACGCAAATGTGCATGAAACCTTCCGGCATACCGGGATGGGCAGATCTTTCGGGCGCGCCACACCGGAGCGCAGCAGCGCCGTTTTTGGCGATCATGCGCTGGTCAGGGATTCATTGACAGGATACAGCTATTTCCCTTTTTTTAGGGATAGTGTCTTGTACATTCGCGAATTCAGACTACAAGGCAAAGACACGGTCCACAACCGCGTGGAAAGAGTGTCATGGATCATCGGTTCCGGGCATCACACCAACTCGCACATCATCGAGCGGAACGGTTTCCTTTACCAGGCACCGATCACTTATTACACCCAAAGCCGGAGATGGGATATGGCCCCCGGGTATGAAGGAGGCGCCAACAGCAGGTTTTCCAGGATACTGACCACGGAATGCCTGACGTGCCACAACCATTTTCCCGGTCATGTGGCCGGATCGGAAAACAAATACTTCGACATACCGGAAGGCATCGAATGCGAGCGATGCCATGGCCCGGGCGCCTTGCATGTCAAAGCGATACAGTCCGGCAACATAGTGGATACTTCCCGGATGGCCGACCGAACGATCGTCAATCCCCGACGATTGCCCCGGGACCGGCAAACCGATCTTTGCCAGCGCTGTCATTTGCAGGGGGTGGCGGTGCTTCGCCGGGGCAAAACCTTTTTTGATTTCCGGCCCGGCATGGCCCTTTCCGAAGTCATGCATGTTTTTCTGCCCCGATACAGCGATTCGGGGGAGCGATTCCTCATGGCTTCCCAGGCAGAGCGTCTCGTGCAAAGTGCGTGTTACCGCCTATCCGAATCACTGACCTGTATCACCTGCCATAACCCACATGTTTCGGTCTTGCAGACCGGAAGGGAACAATACAATACGACTTGCAGGAATTGTCACGGTGCCCTGAAATGTTCGGCGCCGGAGGCGGACAGAAAGGCGCGCAAGGAGGATTGTGCAGGCTGTCACATGCCCGCTTCGGAGAGCATTGACATCCCCCACGTCAGTATTACCGATCATTATATCCGCAAGGATTACCGGCCTGTATCCGGCGATGGGGGGAAAAGCCGGTTTTTGGGGTTGGAGCCCTTGACCAGGGGCATGGTCGGGCCGGAGGAAATGGCGCAGGCGTATATCGCGCTTTACGAGAAATTCATTCCGGACCGGTCCCTGCTCGACTCGGCCGGACAATGGCTCGACCGGGCCCGGGGAAAGGAGACGGTGATTTTTCCGGTGCGGGTTCACTGGCTGTTTGCCCGGGAGGATTACGGTGCATTGGGCCGGCTGGCCGATCAATGCGATACGTCCGGGCTGGACGGGTGGACCGCCTATCGATTGGGAGAGGCCTGCATGCGGACGATGCGCCACAAGCAGGGATTGGCGTTTCTCGCCCGAGCGGCGCACATGGCCCCTTACCATCTGGAATTCCTCGAGAAATACGGGGTGGCGCTGGGTGTCCTTCAAAAAGGTGTGGAGGCCGAGAGGGTCTTCCGCCGGGTGTTGGTAGAGGATCCGGCCCGCCCGTTGGCGCTTACCAATCTGGGATACCTCCGTGCCGTGCAGGGAGATGTCGGGCAAGCCCGGCTTTACTACCGCAAGGCACTGGAACTGGACCCCGACTTCGAGCAGGCCCGGGTAAACCTGGAGGCACTGGAGGGCCTCCGGCGATGACGGTCGTCATTCCGCGGCTGATTCTGGTCATCCTGAAGGTATCGTTCCTTTCATCCGGCTAACTTTGCCCTTCCAAGGTTGAAGGATGAGTCCCATTGTTCACCGTGTTTATATTTCGACGTTAGTCACCATTGTCGCAAGTACTGCCTGTTTTCTGGCCTATAGCGGCTACTCGTACTATACGACCCCACTTGAGGAACGGTTTTTTCATCCCCGGCACGATTGGTTCAAGCCTTCGGGAGCATTTGGACACGGGCTGGGCATTGTCGGCACTTTGCTTATTCTTTTGGGCGTATTCGGGTATATGGGTATCAAACGCACCCGTTTGTTGTCGAAAATGGGACGTTTGAAATATTGGCTGGAATTTCATATTTTCCTTTGTACGCTTGGTCCCGTCATGGTCCTTTTTCACACCGCTTTCAAGTTTGGCGGTATCGTCTCGGTCAGTTTCTGGAGTATGGTCGCTGTGGTGGCGAGTGGTGTGATCGGAAGGTTCATTTACGTGCAAATTCCCCGGTCCCTGGAAGGCCGTGAATTTTCCTTGCAGGAGCTTCATGCCATGCGGAAGGAATTGACGGAATCTCTGCGAACCGATTACGGATTGGATGAAGAAACGGTGCGTTTCATAGAGGACATTTCCGAGCAGCCCGTGAACGGAGGTGGAAATCTGATGGTACAATTTGTCCGGAGATGGATGGCTGACCGACGCGCGATCAGGGGCGTCGTTACCCGGTTGCGTGCCAAAGGAACGGATGGTAAGATCGTAAAAGCCATTCGGCGCAATTTCCGTAAAGAGCTCACCTTGAGGAGTCGAATCAACAGATTGCAACACATGATCCGGCTGTTCAAGTACTGGCATGTTGCCCACCTTCCCTTTGCATTGATCATGCTCATTATCATGATCATTCATGTAGGTGTCACCCTTGCTTTTGGTTATCGCTGGATATTTTGACCATGAACCAGGAAGAATTTTTGATTTATGCGATTGTCCTGGGATTTTGCTTCCTGGTCATTTGGCTTTATTTGCGTCACACCCGACGCAGGTCGCAGGAGACCGAAGTGAAAATTGAACAAGCCAAGTTGGAAGGACTTCATGAACCGGTCTCTCTCCATCCGGTGATTGACCTCAATACCTGTATTGGCAGTGCGGCATGTGTGGCCGCTTGTCCGGAGCAGGATATATTGGGATTGCTCAAGGGCAAAGCCCACCTGGTACATGCCTCCAATTGTGTTGGTCATGGTGCCTGTTTTCACAGTTGTCCCGTAGAGGCGATTTCTCTGGTTATCGGCACTGAAAAACGCGGTGTGGATTTGCCACATGTCAACCAGGATTACGAGACCAATGTCCAGGGTATTTTCATTGCCGGTGAGTTGGGGGGAATGGGATTGATCAAAAACAGTGTTGAACAGGGACAATCGGCGGTGGAAAGTATGGTTCGAAACGGATTTCCAGCGGGAGACAAAGAGTACGATCTTATTGTCGTGGGAGCCGGTCCGGCCGGCATTTCGGCCACTTTGACGGCGCGCAAACACAAATTGCGGTGTCTCACTTTGGAGCAGGATTCTTTGGGAGGTACCGTATTCACTTTTCCAAGGTCAAAAATTGTCATGACGGCTCCCATGGATCTACCCCTTCATGGCAAGGTGAAATTGTACGACACAAGCAAGCAGGAATTGCTGGAATTATGGCAAGCCGTTCTGCACAAAAACGGCATTTCCATCCGGGAACATGCCAAAGTGGAGGACATTACCATGGTCGCCGGGGGATTTGAAGTAAGGACATTGCAGGGTGACTGTTTTACCACCAAGAAGGTGTTGTTGGCCATCGGTCGAAGAGGGAGTCCCAGGAAGTTGGGCATACCGGGCGAGGATACCGAAAAAGTGGCCTACCGATTGCTCGAACCGGAAAACATTCATGACAAAAATGTGCTGGTGGTTGGGGGGGGAGATTCGGCCATTGAAGCGGCTTTGCTTTTGGCAGAAAACAATGCGGTGACCCTTTCATACCGGAAAGACACCTTCAGTCGTCTGAAACCCAAAAATCGGGACAAGATCCTGGAGGCGCAGCAACAAGGGGTTGTAGATGTCCAGTTGATGACCAATCCTCTGCGTATCGAAAAACACGAAGTGATTCTGAACAAGGAGCCGGAAAATGCGGAGTTTCGGATACCCAATGACCTGGTTTACATTTTCGCCGGAGGGGAGTTGCCCACCCAATTTTTGGAAAAAACAGGAATACGTATCACCAAGCGATTTGGTTATACAGTACGGAGTTTCTCATGAGGAATTTCCAAGTAGCGACGCAATCCTTCCATCCGGATACATTTTCCGGGTGTTGGCAAGCCGTCAGGAATGCTGCAACGGGTCTTGTAGGACAGTCCGGTAAAAGGAAATTTCTGACCGGGAAATTCATCTGCCTGTTAGTCCTTGGTTTCATCCGGACGGGATGGTCGCAATTGTCTCCCGGACCATTGGCGCAGGCCCATGCTCATCTGGAAGGCGTCAGAAATTGCACCCAATGTCACGTCCTTGGCGAAAAGGTTTCCAATGACAAATGCCTGGCTTGTCACAAGGAAATCCGCCAGCTGCTCGGACAGCAGAGGGGATATCATGCCAGCCCGGGTGTAAAGGGCAAGGAGTGTGCATCTTGCCACAGTGACCATCACGGGCGAAATTTTACGCTCATCCGGTTCGAGGAAAAAACCTTTGATCACAAGTTGGCGGGATACCCGCTTACGGGGGCACATGCCCGTATTGATTGCCGTTCTTGTCACAAGGCCGATTTCATCAAGGATGCCGAACTGAAGAAGGATCGGGATACTTACCTGGGCCTTGACAATGCATGTCTTGGTTGTCATGCCGATTACCATCGCCAGACGCTTTCGTCAGATTGTGCGAAATGTCATGGTACCGAAAGCTTTGTCCCTGCTTCATTATTCAATCATGACCGTACTGAATTTCCCCTCAAGGGGAAGCACCGAACAACTGCCTGTGTTGACTGCCATCCCAAAGAGACGCGTGACGGTCAACCCTTTCAAAAGTTTACCGGATTGGCATTCGGAAAATGCACGGATTGTCATTCGGAGGTCCACCAGAGTATCCATGTGAAGGATTGCAGGGATTGCCACACGGAGCAATCCTTTTCCGCCATTCCTGTGGCTACCACCCGGTTCAATCACAAGGAAACCGGATTCCCGCTTCGCGGCCGGCATCAGAAGCTGGAATGTGCCGCTTGTCACGACACCGGCCTGCCCCCGTCCGAAGTGCTCCGTGACAGGAAGGGCATAAAGGCGGATCAATGCGTTGTCTGCCATGAGGATCCACACGAAGGTCGTTTTGGATCATCCTGTGCCTCGTGCCATTCGGAATCGTCCTTCCATGACGTGGCCATCTCGCTGGATTTTGATCATGACCAAACGGATTTTCCCCTTTTGGGGCGGCATCGGGCGGTGGATTGCCGGCTTTGTCATGAGGATGGTTTTACCACTCCTTTGGCCCATGAATCCTGCCATTCATGTCATGAGGATTACCACAAAGGCGAATTTGAGCGAGAAGGCCAAGGACCGGATTGCCGGGAATGCCATACAGTTGAAGGATTCCAGGGTAGTTTGTTTACCATTGAGCGACATGCCGGCACCAATTTTCCGCTGGAGGGCGCCCATCAGGCGACCCCTTGTTTTTCCTGCCATATGAAGGAAGAGAGGTGGACATTCAGAAATCTTGACGTTCGTTGTGTGGGTTGTCATGAAGACGTCCACAAGGATCAGATTCCTGCCCGGTATTACCCTGGAAAAACTTGTGAATCCTGTCACCGGCCTACTTCCTGGGGGGACAACCACTTTGACCACAACCAGACCCAATTCCCGCTCCAGGGCGCCCATGGCAGGCAGCCGTGCCGGGAATGCCATGTGCCGGATACTGGATTCCCGTATGGGAAGTTCGTATCTTTGGGGCGTGCCTGTGTCACCTGTCACGAGGACGAGCATCGCGGTCAGTTTCTATCGGGTGAAGTCGTCGATTGTGTCCGTTGCCATGGATATGACTCCTGGAAAATAGCTTTTTTTGACCATGACCGCACCGCGTTCCCCCTGGAAGGTCGACACAAAGAGGTGTCCTGTGATGGATGCCATGTCGAGGTGGAAAAGGAGGGCGACCGATTCGTGTGGTACAAAATAGAGCGTTTCGCGTGCGCCGATTGCCACAAATAGCGTTCTGCCTCGCCCTGGTCACCTCACTGGGCGCCCAGTCTCCGCATGGTCCGGCCTTTGCCTTGCAATGTGCCGACTGTCATACAACCGATGGTTGGAAGACCATGCGGAAAGACATGGTGTTCGACCATGCCACCACGAATTTCCAACTGGAAGGAAGGCATCGCACGGTAGATTGCAGGGCGTGTCATTCCACTCTTGTGTTCGGGGAGGCTGAGACGGATTGCGTTTCCTGCCATACAGATGTCCATCAGCAAACCGTTGGACAGGACTGTGCGCGTTGTCATCATACGGAAAACTGGTTGGTGGATGACATTTCAGGCATCCATCAGGACAATGGATTCCCGTTGGTTGGCGCACATGCCGCTGCCCAGTGTTTTGATTGCCACGTTTCGGAAAGCGACCTGCGATTTGATCGTTTGGGGAACGATTGTATTTCCTGCCATCGGGAAGATTACCAGGGTACGACAAATCCCAACCACCAGGAAGCGGGATTTTCCCTCCAATGTGCCGATTGTCATGATCCGGTTCGGTTTGGTTGGGAATCAGGGCCTGTTGAACATGATTTTTTCCCGCTCACCAAGGGGCATGACATCGCGGATTGCGGGCAGTGCCACACAGGTGGGGATTTTACCCAGACGCCGACGGATTGCGCCGCCTGTCACCAGGCCGACTTTGATGCCACTTCCCAACCCAGTCATACGATGGCAGGCTTCCCTACCGACTGTCGCATGTGTCACACGACAGATCCCGGCTGGATGCCTGCCGAATTTCGGGATCACGACGGATTGTATTTCCCCGTTTATTCGGGAGCGCATGAAGGAACCTGGTCCTCTTGCACGGAATGCCATCAGAACCAGGGGGATTTCGGTGAATTCACCTGCCTGACCTGTCACCAGCCGCAGGAAACGGACGATGAACACCAGGGAATTGGCGGCTACATCTATCAAAGCCAGGCTTGTCTGGCATGTCACCCCACCGGCAATGCGGATGACATCTTTGATCACAATGCGACCGCATTCCCGTTGACCGGAGCCCATGTGGATGTGGATTGCGCGGCCTGTCACGGCGGAGGATTCCAGGGCACACCTACAGAATGTGCCGCCTGCCATATGCCAGCTTTTGATCAGACCAACAATCCTGATCACGGAGATCTCGGCTTTCCTGCGGATTGCGCGGCCTGTCATACCACGGCGCCGGATTGGACACCTGCCGGCATGCCGGACCATGACGCCTATTATGCGCTGAATGGAGCACACGCGCTTATTCGGGATGATTGCTCCTCTTGTCATCATGGGGATTACAACAATACCCCCAATACCTGCTGGGGTTGTCACCAGAATGATTTCCAGAACACCCTTGATCCTGATCATGAGGCCCTCAACTTTTCAACGGATTGCATTACCTGCCATACGGAATCAGCATGGTCGCCAACCGCCTTCGATCATGACGGACAGTTTTTTCCGATTTACAGTGGCCAACACGAAGGTGAATGGATGTCCTGCACCGATTGCCACAACAATCCTTCCCAATATGCCGATTTCACTTGTCTGACCTGCCATCTCAATCCCGAAACGGATGACCAGCATCAGGGCATTTTGGGTTATGTCTACGCGAGTACGGCTTGTTTGGCTTGCCATCCGACGGGCAGTGCCGACGATGTCTTTGATCACAACCAAACCGGTTTTTCCCTGACGGGTGCTCATTTGACCACTGATTGCCTGGAATGTCATGCCGGAGGATTCAGCGGCACCCCAACGGCATGCAATGCCTGCCATTCGGAGGATTTCAACCAGGCGGGAAATCCCAATCATGTGGCGTTAGGTTTGCCGATGGATTGCGCCTCCTGTCACAGTACGGAGCCCGGATGGAGTCCCGCCCAGTTTCCGGACCACGACAATTATTATGCGTTGGTTGGTGCCCATGCGATGATCGCTATGGATTGCGCCGCCTGTCATAACGGGGATTACCAGAATACACCCAATACCTGTGCGGGTTGCCACCAGAAGGATTACGACCAAACGAATGATCCCAACCATGCAAGTCTCCAGTTCAGTACTGACTGCGCCTCCTGTCATAATGAATCCGCCTGGGAGCCATCCTCTTTTGATCATGACGGACAGTATTTCCCCATTAACAGTGGTGCGCATGCCGGTGAATGGACGACTTGTACGGATTGTCACATGAATCCTGGGGATTGGGCTGATTTTACTTGTCTGACATGCCATCTCAATCCCGAGACCGAGGATCAACATCAGGGTGTCCAGGGCTTTGTCTATGTCAGCACAGCCTGTCTGGCTTGTCACCCCACGGGTAGCGCGGATGACATTTTCGATCATGACCAGACCGGGTTTGCGCTGACCGGCGCTCACCAGCAGGCAGATTGTCTGGATTGTCATGCGGGAGGCTTTGCGGGAACGCCAACGGCATGCAGTGCCTGCCATTTGGAAGATTTCAACCAAGCGGTCAATCCCAACCATATGACCTTGGGTTTGCCTATGGATTGTGCTTCCTGTCACAGTACGGAGCCAGGATGGAGCCCTGCCCAGTTTCCGGACCACGACAGCTATTACCCGTTGTTGGGCGCCCATGCGATGATCGCCATGGATTGCGCCGCCTGTCACAACGGGGATTACCAGAATACACCCAATACTTGTGCGGGTTGCCATCTGGAAGATTTTCAGCAAACCACGGATCCGGATCATGAAGCTGCCCAATTCAATACCGACTGTGCTTCATGCCACTCTGAAAATGCCTGGAGCCCAGCCCAGTTTGACCATGACGGGCAGTATTTCCCCATCTACAGCGGCAAGCATGAAGGGGAGTGGAGCCAGTGTACGGATTGCCATACGGATCCCGGGAATTACGCCACTTTCAGTTGCACAGGGTGTCATGTCAATCCGGAAACGGATGACCATCATGCCGGAATACCGGGGTATTCATACAGCAGTCCTTCCTGTCTGGCCTGCCATCCGACGGGCAGTGCCGACGACCCTTTTGACCACAGCCAAACCAATTTTCCGCTAACAGGTGCCCACGTATCCGTTTCCTGCATCGAATGCCATGCAGGAGGCTACCAGGGAACACCCATGAATTGTGATGCCTGCCATCTCGGAGATTTCAACCAGGCCAGCAATCCCAATCACCTGACCCTGGGCCTTTCGACCGATTGTATGACTTGTCACACCACCGATCCAGGCTGGAGTCCGGCTTCATTTCCTGTTCACAATGATTTTTGGGTCATCGACGGGGCTCATATCCCCGTAGCGAACGAATGTGCACTGTGCCATAACGGGGATTACAACAATACCCCCAATACCTGTTCGGGATGTCATTTGCCGGATTACAATCAATCCGTCAATCCGGACCATGGTGCATTGGGATTTCCTACCGATTGTGCCACCTGTCATACGACAGATCCGGGTTGGAGTCCTGCAGAATTTCCCCAGCATAATGATTATTGGGTCATTGATGGGGCCCATGTTCCCATTGCCCAGGACTGCGCCGCATGTCATAATGGTGACTATCAAAACACACCCAATACCTGTGCGGGTTGTCACCAGGAAGACTACAACCAGAGTCTGAATCCCAACCACATCTCTTTGGGGTTGCCCATGGATTGTGCCCAATGTCACACCACGGCACCCGACTGGATGCCGGCCACCTTCCCCTTGCATGATGCCTATTGGCCGATTACAGGGGCGCATACCGCCATTGCCAATGACTGTGCAGCATGCCACGGGGGTGATTACAACAACACACCCAACACTTGTTATGGGTGTCATACCGAGGATTACAATCAAACGTCAAATCCGGACCATCAGGCGGCACAATTCCCCACCGATTGCACCCAATGTCACAATCAGGATGCCTGGACACCTGCCACTCTTGATCACAACCTGTTTTGGCCTTTGACGGGGGCTCATGCGGCCATTGCCAACGATTGCAATGCCTGTCACAATGGCAATTACAACAATACCCCCAATGCTTGTTCCGCATGTCATACCGATGATTACAACCAGAGTGCAAATCCAAGTCATGCTTCGTTGGGCTTGCCAATGGATTGTGCGATGTGCCATACCACGGATCCGGATTGGATGCCGGCCACTTTCCCCATTCATGATGATTTCTGGCCTTTGACGGGGGCTCATGCGGCCATTGCCAATGAGTGTTCGACCTGTCACAACGGCAATTACAACAATACGCCCAATACGTGCTACGGTTGTCACATGGCCGATTACAATGGGACCAACAATCCGGACCATGCTGCGGCAGGATTTCCGACGACTTGCGAAAATTGCCATACTACCTCGGCCTGGACTCCTTCCAATTGGGATCATGACAGCCAATATTTCCCCATTTACAGCGGGAAGCATGATGGAGAATGGAATCAATGTACGGACTGCCACACCGTGCCGGGCAATTACGCGATTTTCAGTTGTATCGATTGTCACCAGCATGACGACCCTGCTGAAGTTGGTGATGACCATCAGGGGGTACCGGGATATTCCTACAATAGCCAGGCCTGTTATGATTGTCACCCGACGGGTGAAGATTAATTGATGCCGGTCATGCGATGGAAACTCATAGTGTTGATTCAACTCACGGTAATTGCAGTGAGTGCGCAGGAACCGGCATCATTCCTGGAAGGGTCAGTATCCTTTTTAACGGCTCAAAATGTTTATGTCAAATTTGACAACACGAGTGCCATTGAGATAGGGGACACGCTTTATCTGAAACGCCCGGATTCATGGGAGCCCCTCCTGACGGTTTCCCAAAAATCCTCGATTTCCTGCGTGTGTATTCCGTTGGGGCCCATGCCCGTGAAAGGGACTTTGGTGTTTGCCATCACCTGGAAGGATGCCCAATCGGAGAAAGTCGTGCCATTGCCGGAACAGCAGCCTGTTGCCCCCCCACTTCCTCCTGATGCTCCACTACAAATACCTGAAGATTCAGAAGAGGCTCCTCCTTCAGACAATTCAGAAAAGACAGCGACGAGACAACGAATTATGGGAAGATTCTCTGCGGCTTCTTACAGTACATTGACGAAGGGATCGAACCAGCATAGAATGCGTTATTCTCTGAACTGGAAAGGGGAAAATCTTGGCGGAAGCCCTTTTTCTGTGGAGGGCTATCTGACATTTCGCCACACGGCAGGTGAGTGGGAGGAGGTTCGCGAAAATCTGTTTGATGTATTCAAAATCATTTCGCTGGCGGTCCGATATGATCCGACAGTGCGGACATCCATTTCTGTGGGTCGCCGGATAAATGCCCGTATTTCAAGTATGGGTGCCATAGACGGTATTCAGGTTGAGCATGGATGGGGGAAGGTGCGCATTGGTGTCATGGCGGGTTCCCGGCCTGATTTTATGGATTATAGCATCAATCCGGCGTTGCTGCAAGGCGGAGCCTGGATCGGATTCGACCTGGGATCCTCCTGGGCGAGATTTCAAAATACTGCTGCCATTGTAGAACAACGAAATGGTCCGCGGACCGATCGGCGGTTCCTGTATTTCCAACACTCGGGCACCTGGTTTACCCATCTTCATCTCTTCTTGTCTTCCGAAGTGGATTTATACAGGAAAGTGGGTCAGGAAGTCGGTTCCACTTTGTCATTTACCAATTTGTTTGCCTCCCTGCGTTATCGGTTCTCCAGACAGTTGAGTGCGTCTGTTTCCTATGACAATCGGAAGAATGTCATTTTCTTTGAATCCTACAAGAATTTTATTGACCAGTTGATTGAACAGGAATCAAGACAAGGCCTCAGATTTCAGATGCAATACAAGCCATGGCGACTTGTTTCGATAGGTGCCAATGCGAGTTGGAGGTTTCAAGCCAGTGGGGCCAATCCTTCCCGCAATTTGAATGGTTATGTGACCGTGGCCCGGATTCCCTGGATTTCCGGCAGCATGACCGTTTCCGGCAATATGCTCAACACCGGTTATTTGCAGAGCAACATGTACAGTGTACGTTACATGAGGGAAATCGTACGTGGCCATGTAAGTGCAGATGCCTATTACCGGTGGATCGATTACACCTATCCTTCGGATTTCCGACTCCATAATGATCTGGCCGGTATCAATGTCACCTGCAGGCTGACTCGCTTGCTGGCAATTCATTTGTATTACGAAGCCACCTTCGGAAGTGAAAATACGAACATTTCACGTTTGAATGCCAAAATTACGCATCGGCTCCAGTGATTATGGCAGGCGATGTGTCCGTTTACTTATTGAGTCTTTCTACCTTTACCTGAAAATCCAGAATGATGAAATCGCATTTGTTTGTGTTGGGCATTGTTGGCATACTATTGCTCCAAGGATATGGCTGTGACTCCGGACCTAAAGTGATTGAAAGTGACTCTGAACAGGCTGGAGAGCCTCAAATACGGATGGAGCAAGAAGACCCTATTCGGGAAGTAATGGTCGAAGAGGTGCTTCATACCGACAAGTATTCCTATCTGAATGTCAAGGAAGGGGACAAGGAGACCTATTGGATTGCGATTCCCAGAAGTGAAGTTGAAGTGGGTGATGCCCTGAGATACAAGGGAGGATTGATGAAGCAAAATTTTTACAGCCGTGAATATGACCGGACATTTGAAACGTTGTACCTGGTTTCCGACATCAGAAGAGCCAGCGCTTCGCCAGGTGAGCTTCAGGCAGGAAATAATCCGGAAGATGTCATCAAAGTCGAACCCGGTTCCATTCAGCCTGCAGAAGGGGCTATCCGCATAGCTGATTTACTGGCTGCACCTTCCAGGTATGCGAATAAAACGGTAAGGGTTACGGGAAAGGTGGTCAAAGTCAATCCCATGATAATGAGTCGCAATTGGGTCCATTTGCAGGACGGCAGTGGAAAAGATCTGGATTTGACATTCACGACCACTGATCTTGTGACATTGGGATCAGTGGTGACACTGGAAGGCAAGGTGGCCCTTGATAAAGACTTCGGAGCCGGTTACAGGTATGATGTCATCGTTGAAGACTGTCGCCTGATTCCCTGATTCCAAATTATGCAGCGTCCCCATTGTTCCATTCCTGAGCGATTGCTGCGCAAGCCGTTCAATTCAGGCTCTGTCTGTATGCCTTCCCGACCAGATAGACGAGCGTGACGATGTGCACCCATGTTTTCCTGGTAGAAATGCATGCCCACTCAAATTGTGGGAAAGGTTAAAGCGACTTTCCAAACCCCGTATTGAAGCGGGTTAAGAAATCCTCGGGATTCGGATACTGATGTAAGCACCTTCGTCCGAATCCATAGATAAATCCTGGATATTTCGTGTCCGAAGTGTGTTTAAGTCACGCCAATTTTTCATTTTTTCTGTGTTTCCACCATGCGAGCAAGCTGATGACAACCAGAGAAAATACGGTATAATAAGCAAAATCGGGAATCGGTACAGGATCACCTGCGGCATAGGAATGGAGTCCGGACAGATAATAGTTGACGCCGAAATAGGTCATGACAACGGAAGCCCACCCGAAAAGTGACGCGACGTTGAAGGCGTACAAACCGCGGAAACGGGGGATAAACCGCATGTGCAAAATGAAACTGTATACGAGAATGGTGACAAGCGCCCAGGTTTCTTTGGCATCCCAACCCCAATAACGTCCCCATGGTTCATTGGCCCATATACCTCCGAGATAAGTACCGGTACTTATCATGAACAACCCTCCGATCAGAGTCATTTCACTGATGTAGGACATTTCCTTCACCATACGATAAATGCGTTGACGGTTGGAAGGACCGGCAAGAGCCATGAGTACGAGATTGATGACCCCAATAATGGCCCCCAGCATGAGGAAGCCATAACTGCCAGCTTCCAGCGAAACATGTATCGTCAGCCAATATGATTTCAATACGGGAACCAGTGGGGTGATTTCCGGATCCAGCCAGCTCAGACCGGCCACCATCATGATGGTAGCTGCCAGCGCAGAGGTTGCCGTCAAGGCGCCGGCTGCACGTCGTGAAAACAGTAATCCGGCCAATACCGTGGTCCATCCGATATAAATCATGGACTCATAACCATTGCTCCAGGGTGCTCTTTGACTTACGTACCAACGAATGGCCAATCCAAAGGTGTGCAAGGTAAAAGCCAGTAAAAGAATTCCCCATGTAATTTTTATTATTTTTTCGAGAGGTTTGTCTGGTTGGAAGACCGACAAAAAGAGCAAGATCAGGAAAGCAAGCGTCAAAAGGCCGTATATGGTGCGAAGGCGGTTGAAAATGTCCAGTCGGTTGAGGAGCAATTCTGCAGAAATCCGGCTTGTAGCAGGATAAATGGATGATCCGTATTCCCGTTGGTAATTCCCGAGATCTTGCAGGAGGCGATCCGGCTTTTCCCATTGATCATTTTTGCGGGACGTACGCAAAGCGTCAAGGTAGGCCGGATAGAATTGATCAATGAATGGCACTCCGGAGGCGCCATGACGGGTTGCATCGGCGGGAGAACGCCAGTGATTGGTGGTATCACCCGGAACGGGAAAAATACGAAACAAATTTCCCGAAAAAACCATGCTGCAAATGTTCACTTTTTCATCCACCTTGATCAATTCCTTGTCCAGGACGCCGCGGTCACGAGATTCCTTGTTGTAAGCCGTTCGGACGGCATCGGACAGTTTGTACGCGCCGTCGGTGTGAAAAAAGTCGGCATAGGAGGCATTGGGTGCATCCACGCCCAGCATTTTACGGATCTCCGGGTGCTTCCCCAAGCGGATCAACGGGGCATGGTACCATTCTGATGGCTGAAGGGCCATTCCGAGAATCACTTGTTCGGCCGACAGATTTTCATAGGTTTCTTTGCGCGACAATTTGCGCATGACCTCCCTCGAAAGGGTATTGATCGGCTTGAGTCTTCCATTAAAGTCCTGTACGACATTTTTTCCGAAGTTATCCGCGTGTCTCCTGGACACAGGAACGGGTTCTCCTTGTTGGGCGGCCAGGAAACCGTTAAACGCGCACGCCAATACAAGGGTGGCCACACCGGCTTTTGAACCCGAGCGAATTCTTTTCAGGAGGACCGCCAATTGCCGGAACCGACTGGATGGCGTAAAGAGGGTTATGATCATGCCCAATGTGAGAAGAAAATATCCGATATATGACAACCATGTACCCGGTGCGTCATGATTGACGCTGAGATAAGTGCCCCCTTCATCCTGGTCATAAGATGATTGAAAGAATCGGTAACCTTCATAATCCAGGATATGGTTCATATAAATCCGCTGTTCACGCTCCAATCCCGTACGGGGATCCTTTAGGGTGACTTCACTGGCATAGGAGGAAGGATTCTGTGTACCCGGATAGCGTTCAAGAATGAAATCACGCAAGTACAGCGAAAAAGGAAGGAATCGTTTTTTAGCGCCATAGGAGGCCTGGACGCGCACACCCGGCAATTCGAATGTGCGTGGCCGACCTTCTACGCCGGGTGCTCCATAGATATAGTGCTTTACCGTACGACCTCCAGAGGATATGGCCAATTCAACGCCTCCCACGCTTGTACTGGTCATCTTGCGATCTGCCGATTCCATTTCTACGCGACCTTTTTCCATGAAGTCGGCAAAGACAAAACTGGCTGCGTTGTTTTGATACAGACTGCGTAGGGCCAAAGGATGGTCCATATCCGGCATGACGGTGTCCCGTATACCAGAGGCCATCTGCATGACGGTGTACATTTGTCCGGGCCTGCCTACCAATTGCCCTCCTACATAATCAATGACAAAGGAACCGGATTCAGCAGGCTGACCGAAGGAAAAGCGTGTTCCATGCAAATTGGCGACTTGTCCGTAGGATATAACGCGTTGAGCGGTTAAGCAGCCAATGCATGTTTGGTTTGATTGATCTTGCGTCCATGAGTGAAATTCCAGTATTGTTTGAAAGTTTTGGCTGCAATCTTGGAAAGGATCCTGATCTCGAAACC
>JAGFIW010000099.1 GCA_024103195.1 Saprospiraceae bacterium
TTCAGGGACGCGCCTTTGCTGACGCCATGCCGACGCGGCAAATACCGGGATTGGATCTCCAGAGGTCGAATGCCCGACACCGCCAGTTTGGCGCAAATCTCGCTTTCAATGGCCGAACTGTGCAACCGCAGGTCCAGGCCGGTGAGGATCTCGCGTTTGTATACCTTGACCCAGTTGACATCCCGCAGGGAAAGGCCCAACACCGCCCTGTTGAATATTTTATTGAACCAGGACAGCGCATTGCGGAACGTACTGTAGGTGAGATTCTCGATGCGGTAAAACGAAAGGAAAGTGCTGGCAGGAAACTCCGGGAACGGATTCAATTCCGCCACATCAAATTGACCGTCGCCTGGAATGAACACGACATTTTCCCGGGTGGCATTGAAATAAATGCTCCGGATACCTTCGCCGATGCCCCTATTCCCGGGGTGGAGAATGGCTTTGACCGCCGGATCGGCATCGCTTTGGCGGCCAATCCAGTCGCGCGTACCGTCTGTACTGCCGTCATCCACCAGCAGGATTTCCCAGTCGGAGAGCCCCCAATCAACAATCAGTTTGCGGACCTGGTCGTAGACGGCAGGAAGGGATCCGATCTCGTTGTAGCACAGTATTCCAAATGACCATGATTGCATAGGCAAAAGTGGCATCCACCAGTTTGGAAGGTTCTCTTCCCCCTTCCGAAAAGGTGCGCCAAGATAGGAATTATCCCGCCATGCCTACTTGTCCTTACATTTACCGCTTATTCGAAGAAAGGGCGTATCCTATGGCAAGGAATCATCAACGACTGGCGGCAAGAGTGATGAGGATGGGAGAATCCGAAACACTGCGCATGGCGCAACGGGCCAGGGATCTGGCCGCCTGCGGTATCCGTGTGATCAATCTCAGCCTGGGTGAGCCGGATTTTGATACCCCCCAGCACATCAAGGAGGCCGCCGTGCGCGCCCTGGCGGACGGCTACACCAAATACACCCCGGTGGCCGGATTGCCCCTGCTCAGGGATGCCATCAGCAAGAAGTTCAAACGCGACAATGACCTGGACTTCGCTCCTGATCAGATCGTTGTATCCAATGGCGCCAAACAATCGCTGGCCAATGTGATGCTGGCCCTGTTGGAGGCTGGAGACGAAGTAGTCGTTTTTTCTCCTTATTGGGTGTCTTATTACGAGATGATCCGGTTGACCGATGCCGTTCCGGTGTTCATCCGCGCTGGTATTGAACAGGATTTCAAGGTCACCCCGGCACAATTGGAGGGCGCACTGACGCCCCGGACGCGGATGGTTCTTTTTTCTTCACCCTGCAATCCCACCGGTGCTGTTTACAGCAAAACGGAGTTGCTGGCGCTGGCGGAAGTACTGGCCGCACATCCGGATGTCGTTGTGGTCAGTGACGAGATCTATGAATACATCAACTTTACCGGTGAACACTTTTCCATTGGCAGTGTGCCGGAATTGCGGGACCGTTCGGTGACGGTCAATGGCTTTGCCAAGGGATTTGCCATGACCGGCTGGCGCTTGGGATACCTGGGCGGACCCAAATGGATCACGGATGCCTGTAATAAAATCCAGGGCCAGTTTACCTCTGGCGCCAATGCCTTCGGGCAAGTGGCTGCCGCCCATGCGCTCAACAGTTCCCTGGCACCCACACTGGCCATGAGGGACGAGTTTCTGCGCCGGAGAAACCTGTTGCGGGAGGCATTGTGCCGGCTGGAGGGATGGATAGTCAATGAACCTCAGGGGGCCTTCTATCTCTTTCCCGACATCTCCCGCCTCCTCCACCGGCGGGGACCCAAAGGGGACATTGACACGGCGGATGCCTTTGCGGATTTCATTCTCGACGAAGCGCATGTAGCCCTGGTTTCCGGCTCCGCATTCGGTGCGGATGATTGTATCCGGATTTCGTATGCCGCATCAACGGAAGACCTGCTGGAAGCGGCCGCCCGGATTCGCCGGGCGATGGCTCTTCTCTCCTGATCCGCACCCTCTGTCTTTCCGAACCGAAAATTTTTCCCCATGTCGCGGATGCGCAAGGACCTGACACCACCTGTTGCCCCACAAAAGCCACATGTTCATCGCGCCCATGGGCATGAACGCCCGGATCCCTACTTCTGGCTGAAAGACAGGGATCAGCCGGATGTTCTGGCATACCTGGAGGCGGAGAATTCCTATCGCAAAGAAGTGATGGCCCCTCTAGCCCATCTGGAAGATTCTCTGTTCAAAGAAATCGTGGGACGTATTGCCCCAGAGGATGCCTCCGTACCCTATCTGGATAATGGATTTTGGTACACCACCCGTTTTTCGGAGGGCAGTGAATATCCTGTATACGGGCGGAGAGCAGATCTCCCGGACGCTGAAGAAAGCGTCATGCTGGATGTCAATCGCCTGGCAGAAGGCCATTCCTATTACCATGTCGGGCATCGGGCTGTGAGTCCCGACAACCGTTATCTGGCCTTTGGCGAGGATACCCTGAGTCGACGCATTTACAAAATCCGGTTGATGGATCTGGCTTCCGGAAAACTCCTGGAAGATGAAATACCCGGCACGACCGGGCAGGTTGTATGGGCGGCAGACAGCCTGCATTTCTTTTATCTCTTCAAGGACGAGACCCTGCGGCCGAGTCGCGTATTTCGTCACAGGCTGGGTGATCCGGTTTCCCGGGACGTTTTGGTCTATGAGGAGAAAGATGAAGCCTTTCATTGCCATCTGGCACGAAGCCGGTCCCGGTCATTCATTTTCATTGCTTCGGAGCAGACGGTTTCTTCGGAATATCGTTACCTCCCGGCTGATCAACCCACCGGTGTTTTCCGGGTGTTCCTTCCACGCGAAAGGCACCTGGAATACCAGATTGATCATTTTCGGGATGCCTTCTGGATCCGCACCAACTGGGATGCGGCCAACTTCCGTTTGATGCGAAGCACCGAACCCGAAAGAGGCAAAGAAGGATGGTCGGAGGTGATCCGTCACCGGGATGAAATCCTGCTGGAACGGTTCCTGTGTTTTGACCGCTTTCTCGCCCTCGAGGAACGCCATGAGGGCATTTGCCGCATTGCCATCCATTCCTGGGAAACCGGGGAATCCCATGACATGGCCTTCCCTGAGGAAGCGTATGTCGCCGGTTTTGATGCCAACCCCGAAGCATCGTCTCCAACAATCAGGGTGCACTACACCTCCATGACCACGCCTCTCTCCATCGTGGACTATGACCCTCACACCCGGCAGATGGCATGGAAGAAACAGGAACCTGTGCTCGGCGGGTTTGACAAAAACGATTACCGGTCGGAGCGCTTGTGGGTGGCGGCTTCGGATGGTGCCCGCATTCCCGTTTCGCTGGTTTACCACAAGTCGGTGGTACGGGATGGAAAGGCGCCGCTTTTGCTTTATGGTTACGGCTCGTACGGGATCAGCCTGGACCCGTACTTTTCCTCCTCGCGTCTCAGTCTTTTGGATCGGGGTTTCGTTTTCGCCATAGCGCACATCAGAGGGGGCGAGGAGATGGGCCGATCCTGGTACGAACAGGGCAAATTGAAAAACAAGATCAATACATTCACGGACTTCATCTCGTGCGCAGAGGCCCTTGTCGCCAACCGCTATACGTCTCAAGACAGGTTGTTTGCCATGGGAGGAAGTGCAGGAGGCCTCCTGGTGGGAGCTGTCATGAACATGCGACCCGAATTGTGGAAAGGGATTATCGCCGCTGTCCCGTTCGTGGATGTCGTCACCACGATGCTGGACACTTCCATCCCTTTGACGACAGGAGAGTTTGATGAATGGGGCAATCCAGAGGACCCCGGGTATTACGCTTGCATGCTGGCTTATTCTCCTTATGATAATGTGGGGAAAAAGGCCTACCCGGCATTATTGGTGACCACCGGGCTGCACGATTCACAGGTGCAGTATTGGGAGCCCGCCAAATGGGTGGCCCGGCTGCGCGAAATGAGGACCAATGACAACCCCTTGTTGCTGTATTGCAATATGGACACCGGACATGGTGGCGCCAGCGGCCGGTTTGTGCGCCACCGCGAAACGGCGATGGAATATGCCTTCCTGTTGGATCTCGCCGATGAGGAGTCCTGACTTTCCAGGCTGGTCCGGACGTAACTGCCATTCTAACGTCCAAAACAGAAAAAGCCCCGGTGGGAACCGGGGCTTTTTCTTTCGTCATCCTGGCCTCAAAGGGACTACTGAATGACCAGTTTGCGGACGGCCTTTCCCTCTGCCGTGCGCACTTCAACCATATAGGTACCTGCAGGCAGATGACCCAATGCCAGTTGCTCCTGGATTTGAGTGCCCTGCGTTTCTTTCTGATAAACCGACTCACCGTACACATTCAGTATCCTGACGGAGGCACGTTCGGAACGGTCAAATGTGACCTGCAGGAAGACATCGCCCCGCGATGGATTGGGGGACAGCGTCCATCCCGTCAGTGACGGTATTGTTCCTGTAGAGACGGTTTCTTCCACACGGAAAGTGGTCTCCCAGGTGCATCCATTTGCATCCGTCAAAAGAACACTATAATCTCCGGGCGCCAGATTTTCCACTTCCAGACCTTGTTGGCCGTTGCTCCACTCCGCCTCATAAGGCGCAACACCGCCGGTCGGATTCAACGAAGCGCTGCCATTGTCTTTGCCAGGTTCGGCGGGAGCTACGCTGAGATTCCCTTCCAGGACATCCGGCTGTCCGAGAGTGATGGAGGTCTGGTCGGTGCAACCGTTGGCATCGCTGATGATGACGGAATATTCTCCGGCACCAAGACCGCTGGCAATACTGTTGTTCAACTCCGGATCATGCGACCAGGAATAATCCAGGCTGCCGCCGGAAGAGGAGGTGTTGAGGGCTATGGTACCATTGGTAAAGCCATGACAATCCGGTTGCTGGGTGAGTACCTCGTCTATGTTGACCAGGAACTGGAAGCCGATGGTCACGGTAATAACCGACGTGGCATTATTGGCATCCGTGACGGTCAGTTCGTAAGTGCCCGGAGGTACATCCACGATATCCTGGGTGGTGGCACCATGACTCCAGGCATAGGAATAATCGGGTTGGCCACCATTCACTTCAATGTCTGCACTACCGTCCGAGCCATGGTTGCAGGTGGAGGGAGTAACGTTGACCACGACAACCGCCATGGCGCCGGGTTCAACGGTAATCTCTGTGCACTCGGTATCCTCTCCACAAGCATTGGTGGACGTAAGGCAAACCTCATAGGTTCCTGCCTGCTGATAGATGTGGGTAGGCGACTCTTCTGTCGATGACTGGCCATCGCCAAAGGTCCACAGATAGGAGGTGGCATTCCCGTTGGTGGCATTGTCAAATTGAACGATAAGATTGGTAATGGACGGGTTGTAAGCACTGACTGGCACCTGGTTTTCAGGCCCCAACACCACCTGGGTGGTATCGCGTCCCACACATCCGGTAATTTGATTGGTAACGGCCAGGATATAGGTCCCGGATTCATCCACCACTGGTTTGGCCGTGGCAGCTCCACTGACGATATTACCGTCAGGAGTGGTCCACAGGTAGTTGAAACCATTGCCTCCCTGGCTGTTGCTGCCGTCCAGCGTATCCTGGGGCT
>JAGFIW010000194.1 GCA_024103195.1 Saprospiraceae bacterium
CAGGTCAGAATGACGATCTGTACTACGATCCCGATGACCCTGTGGCCATGGCATTTGTGGAAGACGAGGTGCCTTCTTATCCGTCCGAACCGGGGTTCAGGGAAACCCTGCCCTCCTATTCTTCCGAGTACGACGATTACAATTACTGGGACGACCAGGGTTATTTCTATACCTCCCGCATCCGGCGTTTCCATCGTCCCTACGGCGGGTTCGGGTATTATGACCCTGTCTATACCGATCTGGGTTTTTACGATCCGTGGATGATGCCCGGCACCTCCATTTATATAGGTGTGGGCGGATTCAATGATTATTGGTATTGGCGCCGGATGAACCGCTGGCGCATGAACAACTGGATGTTCATGGGCGGTTTCAACACTTTTGGCATGCGCATGTGGATGGATCCGTGGAGTTACAATTCCTGGGGTGCCTTCCGGGTGTATGATCCCTGGTTCGATCCCTATTGGGGCGGTGCGTGTTTCAACCGGGGCTGGGGTTCCGGCTGGGGCTGGGGCAACACCTACATTGTCAACAACTATTACGGCAACATGTGGGGAGGGCCTTCCTGGTATTCCGGGCCCGGCTACTGGTATGGCCATCACAACGGAACGGTGGATGCCAAGCCGACGAATACCTATTACGGGCCGAGGATCGGGGATGCCCGCACCGGACCGGTGCGACAGAGCCCTCGCGATCCCGAGTACACGGGCGGAGGAATCCCTCGCCTGAGAGACCTGGTGGGTTCGGACCAAAGGCCACGGGAGGCCGACCCGGCGACGGGCAACAACGGGGGTCGTGTACAGCCGGGTGCTCCGGTGGACCGCCAACCTGTTCCCGATGTCTCGCCACCTGAAAGAGGTCGAACGGCACCGGTTGAACCCAGGGAACGCCGTGTGGATGAAGGACGCGACATACCCGCCAAAGAACCCGTGGATCCCAGGTCCCGTCCGGAAGCCCGTGACGATGCCGGGCAGCCTCGTGGCACCGTGTCGCCCCCTCAGCCCGAAAGGAGAGACCCGCTGGGCGATCGCCCGCGCTGGAACGATACAGAATCCCCGCGCCCCCAGGTCAGGGAGGAAAGAAGCAGGGAAGAATACCGGGATCAATACATCCGGCAGCGCGAATTGGACCGGAAGCCACAAAATCCCCAGACCGATCCCCGCAAGGAATGGCCGCCTGCCCGTACGGAAAGACGGACCGAACCGCGTCAACCGGCCCCCTCACGGGAACGAACCTCGCCCGAGCGCAGGGATCAAAGGAGTACTCCAATGCCCAGGGAACGCACATCCCGTTCGGAGGACCGGCAGCAAATGCCGTCCCGCAGTTTTGACCGACCGTCCCGGCAAAGCCCCTCCCCGGGCAGTTTTGAACGCAGCCAAACAGGCCGGTCGGGAGGAGGGATGAGTCCTTCCCGCAGTGGAGGATCCTCCGAAAGGAGCAAAAGCTCTTCTCCGGGTCGGTCTTCCCGCAAGGGCGGATGAACCGCACAGACATAGCAAAAGGTGGATGGCGGGCTAGTTGCCCCCTCCACCTTTTGCATTCCCTTCCCATTTCAAACCTGTATGATGAAATACATTATATTCCTTTCCGGCCTTCTGCTGGGACTCCCTTTTCATGGGGCAGGTCAAAATGCGACGGATGCCCTGCGCTTCAGTCGCCTGGTCTATGGAGGCGGTGCCCGCAATATCGGGGTTATGGGCAGTCTGGGGGCACTGGGTGCCGATTTCGGTGTCCTGTCCACCAATCCCGCCGGGCTGGCGGCCTTCCGGCGGTCGGAATTCTTTCTGACCCCCGGGCTTTACCACACGGCCACGGAATCCCTGCTCGAAGGACCGGGCAACGAAACCCAGCGTGATGCCCTCAGCCGATTTCACATCCAGAACGGAGGATTGGTGGCGGTACACATCCCCCGCAACGGCAATTGGAAGGCCGTCAACTTTGGAATCGGTTTGGCCCAGTTGGCCCATTATCGCGAAAAAATGTTTTACGACGGTCATGCCCCGGGCACGGTCGTAGACCGCTTTGTCGAGCAGGCCAATGGCATTCCTGTCAGCGACCTCGACGGATTTGAAGCGGGACCTGCCTACGATGCGGGCGCCATATACAGTCCCGATGCGGAATTGTTCTACCAATCGGATTTCGGATTGGTGCCCGGTGCCAGTGCCGGGGTTTACAAAAGGCAGGCCATTCAGCGCAGTGGCTACCTCAACGAACTGCAGATCGGTATGGCAGGCAATTATGATGACAAACTCTATATGGGAATGACGGTCGGTGTGCCCATTCTCCAATACGAAGAGGACCGCATTTACGAAGAACAGGATCAGCAGGACACCATTCCTTTTTTCAATACCCTCGCCTGGGAGGAGGAACTGGAATCGTCAGGGGTGGGCATCAACCTCAAGCTGGGTCTGATTTACCGCATCAACCAGATGTTCAGGATCGGAGCCGCTGTCCACACCCCTACAGCCTTCCGGATTACCGACCAGTACAGCAAACAACTGACCTACAATTTCACCGAAAACGGCAATACCCAGGAATTGGTGGGTGAGTCGCCCGAGGGCACATTTGATTACCGCTTGTACACACCCTGGCGCTTGTTGGGCAACGCGGGAGTAGTGATCGGAAAGCATGGATTCATCAGCGCGGAAGTGGAGTGGGTCGATTATGCTTCGGCCTCGTTCAATTTTACCCCCGAAGTCAATGACCCGGCCTTTCGGGAAGCGGAACGCAATGCCAACAGGCAGATCGCCAATACCTTGCAGGATGCGTTGCACATCCGGATGGGTGGGGAACTGGCTTACAAAATTTTCAGATTCAGGGCCGGATTCGGTCTTTCTGGCACGGAATATGCCAATGAGAATATGTGGCAGCCGTCCTGGTCGGCCGGCCTTGGAATCCGGGAAGAGCGATTTTATCTCGACCTGGGCTTCCGGAGGCTGAAACGGGAGGAGAGTTTCATACCCTATGCGACCTCCGAGGCACCTGAATTGACCATCCGAACGCAGCGTGTCCAGAGTTTGGTAGCGCTGACGGTAGGCATAAAGATTTAAGGGGGGAATTTTTTGGGCAGGCGGGTTTACCCGCTTGTCCTTTTTTTGTGCTTATGGGTATCCCGTTCCACCCTTCCTTCATGATGTCCCTGCTGGTGGCATCAGCGCTGGTGTCCTCATCGGCGCAGTCGCCATGTCCCTACGCACGGCTGAAGGAAGACGACCTCATGGAGACCTGCTGGCAATACGAGGCTACCCTGCATTTGCCCTCCGGGCAGGTCGTCCATCAAGGGGGTGACCAATATTCCTCCTTTCTCCTTTTTCGTTTTGACGGAGCCGTGGAGGAAATGACGCTGGGTGTCCACAAGAAAGGCTTCTGGTCTTATGGCGAAGGGTTTTTAATGCTCTCTTATCGGGACATGGAGGGATTTTGCGCCGAAATTTCGGGTCAGGACCGCTTGCTCCTGCATTTCCGGCGACCAGAAAACAGGCAGGCGTATGCCTATCGTTTCCGGCAAGTCCCTTTGCGGACATCGCCTTTCCCCAGGTCGCCCCATGATTTGCCACCGGTCATTGTCGAACGCCAAAGTGCGGGCCATTCGTCAGCCGAAAATGATCGCATCCCCTGGTGGGCGTTTTGGCGCCGGTGGTGGCGAGAACCTTCACCTCCCCCTCCCCCGTTGGTACCCATCACTATCGAGGTGAGTGGCGGTGGCTATTACGGCGGACTTAATCCGGTCTCCCGGCAATTCGTACGCATTTCCAGTGACGGTAGCATCTTGCGGGAAATCCTCACCCGGCGGGAGGGATTGATCGTGACCCGTACGCGCATACCGAGGGCCGAACTGGAAGCATTTGCGGAATGGATGGAGGAACGCGGGTATTTCCGCTTGAACCGGGAATATGACTGCAGGGAGGAAACCTGCTTCCGGCGAAAAGGCGAACGTCCCCGGCCGGTGCCCTTGCAATTGATGGTGGCATATGGCACGCAGAGACATGTGCTGACGCTTTCCGTTTTTGGCCCGGATCACCATCAAGACCATTATATCGACTACCCCCCGCTGATTGACCAGATCGTGGAGACGGTTTACCGCATGGCTGACCGCCCCCCTCCCGGCAAATAATGGCGGAAAAAGCCGAACTTCGTTTTACCAATCAGGGTGTTATGAAAGCATTTGTTCCAATAATCAAGGGCTGTTATTTCAAACGAAGGCTGATACAGTTCGCCGGGATGTTTGTTTTGACCGGTATGCTCCACCTGCCTGGATTCGGTCAGGCCGGTCAGGCCTCTTCGCTTCCCGATGGATTGTACCGGGTGATCCAACAGGAAGGGGGAAAGGATTCTGATACCGACGCCGTGATCCAGGTGGTTTACAACCGGCTTTTTCATGAAGGAGATATCGGCCCGGAAACCCGTTTGTGGGTGGATACGTCCGATTACGTGCCCTTGATCCTGGGCATCCCGCCAAGGGCGGAAATTCAGGAAGGGGAGAAAAAAAGGTTGTTGCTTTCATTGACACCGGCGGCTTCGGAAAAACTGAAGACATTCAGCACCCGTCATCTGGATCAGCGGGTGGCCATCCTGCTGGACTCCGAGGTGGTCTCTGCCCATCGGGTCCGGACACCGCTGACCAGCGGGATGTTGCAGATCTCCTGGTGTGGACCCGATGCGTGTGAGGTGTTGCAGGCGAGGTTGGTCGGGAATGTAGCGGAGTAGGAGGGCAAGGGTGACCTGCGCAAGAACAACGTTGGCGGTCCGGGGTCAACAGCCCGGGCGCATTATCTTTGCCGCCGCTAACGAAAAGAGCTATGGCCGGAGAGAAGATCATTTTCACGATGTCGGGGGTCAGTAAGACCTACCCGCCCAGTAAAACCGTTCTCAAGAACATTTACCTGTCCTTCTTCTACGGCGCCAAGATCGGTGTGCTGGGACTCAATGGTGCGGGCAAGTCCACCCTGCTGAAAATCATCGCCGGGCTGGAGACCAATTTTGAAGGCAAGGTGGTCTTTGACAAGGACTACAAGATCGGATATCTGCCCCAGGAGCCACAACTTGACGAGCAAAAGACGGTGCGTCAGGTCGTGGAAGAAGGTGTCCAGCACATCGTGGATCTCCAGCAGGAGTATGACGCCATCAATCTCCGGTTGGCCGAGCCGATGGATGACGAGGAAATGATGAAAGTGATCGAAAGGCAGGGCGAACTCATGGAGAAGCTCGATCACTACAATGCCTGGGAACTCGATCACCGGCTGGAAAAGGCGATGGACGCATTGCGCTGCCCGGAAGGAGATGCCCCGATCCGGGTGTTGTCGGGTGGTGAGCGTCGCCGGGTGGCGCTGTGCCGATTGTTGTTGAGTCAACCCGACATCCTTTTGCTCGACGAGCCCACCAACCACCTGGATGCGGAAAGTGTGCAATGGCTGGAGCAGTTTTTGCAGCAGTTTCCCGGTACTGTGATCGCCGTAACGCACGACCGCTATTTCCTGGATAATGTGGCGGGATGGATCCTGGAGCTGGACCGGGGAGAAGGCATTCCCTGGGAAGGCAATTACTCCTCCTGGCTGGAGCAAAAGGCCAAGCGCCTGGAAATGGAGGAGCGGTCCGAGTCCAAGCGACGAAAGACCCTGGAGCGGGAACTGGAATGGGCACGCATGTCGCCCAAGGCCAGACAGGCCAAGGGGAAAGCTCGTCTGAACGCCTATGACAAGCTCGCCAGCGAGGAAGTGAAGGAAAAAGAGGCGAAACTGGAATTGTATATCCCTCCCGGGCCTCGACTGGGTGACACGGTCATCGAGGTCAGGGATCTGGACAAGGCCTTTGACGGACGGGTCCTTTTTGACCATCTCAACCTCAGCATTCCCAAGAATGCGGTGGTGGGCATCATCGGTCCGAACGGGGTGGGTAAGACCACGTTGTTCAAAATGATCATGGGCATTGAGAAACCGGATGGCGGTACGGTGACTTTGGGAGATACGGTCCGCATCGCCTATGTCGATCAAAGCCACAAGGACCTGTTGCCGGACAAGACCGTTTTCGAGGTGGTCGGCGGCGGTCAGGACCTCATTCTGGTCGGCAAGACAGAGGTGAACACCCGGGCTTATCTGGGCCGGTTCAATTTTACCGGGGGGGACCAGCAGAAAAAGGTGGGCATGATGTCCGGCGGAGAGCGTAACCGCCTCCATTTGGCGATGACTTTGAAGGAAGGGGGCAATGTCCTGTTGTTGGACGAACCGACCAACGACATTGATGTGAATACCCTTCAGGCGCTGGAGCAGGCCATCGAGAATTTTGCGGGTTGTGTGCTGGTCATTTCGCACGACCGCTGGTTTATCGACCGGTTGGCCACCCATATTCTCTCGTTTGAAGATGAGGCAGAGGTGGTTTTTTACGAGGGCAATTACTCCGACTACGAAAAGGCCAAGCTGGAGCGATTGGGAGATGTGAGCCCGCACAGGCCGCGTTTCAAGAACATGTTGAAAACCTGATCTTCACCCGGAAGGAGCCCTGTGGTACGGGATTTGCGCATCTTCGCGTTAAACCCATGTTAATCAGGGGCTCCGGTTGCAGCTAATGGGCAGCGGGCTCGTATTGCATTAAACTACTTGTCATGTGGCGATTCCTTGTTTTCTCTCTTCTTTTGGCGGTTGTGTCCTGCACGCCTTCCCTTTCTCCGTTCACTTCCGGACTGGTGGAAGACCAGCAGTGGTCAGAGCAGGATTTGAGCAAAATCCAGTATTACCTGTCCGATGATATTGTACTGGAGCGCCAGGTAAGGGAAAACCAATCCAGTATTGTGTTGGGGGAGATTGTCCTGAGAGATGGCCGAAAGGTCGAGCGGCTGGTATTTCCGCAGAAGACGCCGGGTGTATTTGTGCGGCAGATTGGCGCGGACAAGTTGGCGATCAGTTTTGAGGCGGGCAAGGATGACCGGTTTCTGGTATTCACACCTCATCCCCGAAGACAACATACCTACACCCTCAGTGCACAAAACTGGCAGGACGGGCGCGGCCAGGTGTTGTATGGGGGCAATACCTATTTCACCATTCCAGGGAGCGGATTGGCATACCTGCAGGTCCGTGTCAAAGGAACTCGCAGCAACAAGGTGCGCACCCGCGAGGTGGAAGGTCGTACGGTGCGGTAGGCGTTTGGTTTTACTGTTGCCTCCCGTCTAAATGAAACATGAGGCTTTCGTTATGGCTTCTTAGGCCCTCATGGCAGCCGCCACGTCACGCTGTCGGTACCGCTGAGGATATGCTTTAGTGTGAAACGGTTTGATTTGGCCTGCCTCGGGGACGGGTGGCCCTCTAAGTGTCTGGGGTGAGCTCACATCCCCGATAGGGCGAATGTCCGGTGGACATTCGGTGAGCGAACCTCGCGCCCCTGCGCGAGGCTTGGACCAAGCCACTCAGGATGATCCCTCACTCTTCGGACACTTGTTCAACTCATTCAGGTTGAGCTCACGTACCCCATGACCTACCGGACATGCCCCACATAGGGCATCGTCCGGGAGGCAATTATTAGGGCCCTCTCAGTGTCAGTGGCGAGCTGTACGGCGACCCGACCTTGTTTTTTACGTTTACTTAGCTACTTGAGCATGGTAAACGTGTGGTTTTTAGTTATTGCTGATCGGTCAGCCTTCTCTGAGCTTGGGGGGAGCTGTCCTGCGATGATTTTATCGGAGGCAATATTGCTCGCCGTATCCTTGGCGGAACATCGTTCGCCGAAGCCTTGGCGAAGGCGAATGGTGTGGGGCGGAATCAGGACACCCCGACGGAGGCGATATTTCAGCACCTGGTCGGGATCGTCCTGTCCGCCGAAGACATGGACCGGGACAAAAAGGGCCGGAACAACGTCCCGGCCCTTGTGGTGTGGGGCGGAATCGAACCGCCGACACATGGATTTTCAGTCCATTGCTCTACCAACTGAGCTACCGCACCCTTCCGTCCAAACCTATCCGGTTAGCGGACTGCAAAGGTAAGCAACTTCTCCAATTTCGCAAACCGGAACTCGCCGCAGAGCAAGGGTGTCCATCCTACCCATCATCAAGGTTATACCGGCTTATTCAACCTTCCCGGGGTCCGTCATCAGGGCCCATGTACCACCGGACTCAAAATCCCGTTAACTTTGGAGCCCTTCGGGAGTCTTCTTTTCAAAACCTGAATCATGCACCGTATTCCAGCCTTACTACTCCTACTGCTTTTCGTCCTGGCGACGGCAACTGTACGCGCCCAATCCTCCCTGCCCAGTGTTTCCCTCAAAACCCTGGAAGGGAAATCGGTCAATATCCAGGACTATGGCAAAAACGGAAAAACCACAGTGATTTCCTTCTGGGCGACCTGGTGTACACCCTGCAAAAAGGAACTGGACGCCATCGCCAAAGACTACAAACGGTGGACCGAAGAATACAATATGGAGTTGGTGGCGGTCACCGTCGATGACCAGCGCGCCCTGCCGCGCGTCAAGCCCCTGGTCAGCCAAAAACGTTGGGACTACATCATCCTGTCGGACGTGAAGCAGGACTTCCAGCAAGCGATGAGCGTCCAGACGATCCCGCATACCTATGTCGTGGACAAAAACGGAAAGATCGTGTACTCCCACAACGGCTATCTGCCTGGTGACGAGAAGAAACTCGAACAAAAACTCAAGGAACTGGCCAAAGGCTGATCCCAAGACGTACAGGCCATTTTGCCTTGCCGCAGGAAGGCAACCCACTGACCTCCTCCATGTACGCTCCGGAAGACATCAAGCACTGGAATGACCGGACGGCTGATTACCTGACCCGGGACCAGCCCGCCGGTATCGCGGAGGCAACGGTGTGGGCCAGGGAGCTGGGAGACGTCCTTCGATTCCACGAGTACCGGTATTATGTCCTGCACGAACCCCTTGTCAGCGATTACGAATACGATCAGCTGTACAAGAAGCTGCAGGCCATCGAATCCCGCTGGCCGGAGGTGGTGCAGGAGGACAGTCCCACAAGGAGAGTATCTCCGGACCTGACCTCCGACCTGCCGGAAGTCACCCATCTGACCCCGATGCTGTCGCTGGATAATTCCTACGACGAAAACGATCTGAGGGAATTCGACCGCCAGGTGCGCAAACTCACCGGGATGCAGGAAGGGGATATCGATTACGCCGTGGAGCCCAAGTATGACGGGGGAACCATCACGCTGGTTTACGAAAATGACCGCCTGGTGCGTTCGGCCACCCGGGGCGACGGCATCCGGGGTGAAGAGATCACGGCCAATGCCCGGACCATCCGGTCGGTGCCTCTCCAGGCCGCCTTTTCAAAGCGGGGCATTTACAGTGCCGAATTGCGGGGGGAGGCGATCATTCGCAAGGAAACGTTCCATCGGCTCAATGCCCAACGGGAAGAGCAGGACCTTCCCCTCTTCGCCAATCCGCGCAATGCCGCCACGGGCGGTTTGCGGATGAAAGACCCCCGGGAAGCGGCAGGACGGGGTTTGGAGGTCTTCGTCTTCCAACTCGGATTTGCCGCCGACGCCGATGGCGTCAACCAACTGACAACCCTGCCGACCCACTGGCAAACCCTGGACCTGCTGGATCAGCTCGGATTCAAGGTGCCCGGGGCGGAACGCAAGCGATGCCGGGATATCGGGGAGGTCATCGCTTATTGCCGGGAGTGGGAAAACCGGCGCGACGACTATCCGTACGAAATCGACGGGATGGTGGTCAAAGTGGACCGGCGTGACCTGCAGGAAAAATGCGGATTTACCAGTCATCACCCCCGGTGGGCCATCGCGTTCAAATTCAAAGCCCGGCAGGCCACCAGTCGCCTGCTGGCGGTGGAGTATCAGGTGGGCAAAGTGGGCAGCATAACGCCGGTAGCCAAAATCGAACCCGTCCCGTTGGCCGGGGTAACCATCAGCTCGGTATCCCTCCACAACGAGGATTTCATCCGCAACAAGGATCTGCGTATTGGCGACCGCGTGTTGGTCGAACGGGCCGGAGATGTGATTCCCTATATCGTCAAAAGCCTGCCGGAATGGCGGACAGGCGCCGAGAAGCCCATTGTGTTTCCGACGCATTGCCCGGTGTGTGGCAGCCCGTTGTGGCGGGAACCCGATGAAGCCGCCTGGCGGTGCGAGAACAGCGGATGCGAGGCCCAGGTCAAGCAGCGGATTCTCTTCCATGTCTCCAAGGATGCCATGGACATTGAGGGGTTGGGCCGAAGTACCGTAGATCGCTTTTTCGAATTGGGATGGATAAGGGGCATTGCAGACATCTACCGCCTGGACACCCGGGCTATGGCGGAGTTGGAGGGTTTTGGCACCAAATCGGCCGACAACCTCCGGAAGGCCATTGATAAAGCCAAATCCAACCCGGTTCACCGGTTGCTGCATTCGCTCAGCATCCATCATTTGGGCAAAAAGGCGGCCAGGCTGCTGGCCGCAGAGGTG
This sequence comes from Saprospiraceae bacterium, assembly GCA_024103195.1. GTDB lineage: Bacteria > Bacteroidota > Bacteroidia > Chitinophagales > Saprospiraceae > JAGNXB01. Next base: position 10,407 of record JAGFIW010000194.1, read on the forward strand.
GCCTATGTGCCCGATCTGGCGAATTGGGACGAGGCGCGTTTTCTGGCCATCAAGGACATCGGCCCTGTAGTGGCGCATAACGTGATGGCCTTCTTTGCCCGGCCCGAGAATCTGGCCATGCTGAAAGACATGGAGGCGCTGGGGGTCAACATGCGACAAACGGAGGAGGATCTCCCGCGCGTCTTGCCGGCGGATGGTCCGCTGGCCGGCAAAACCATTTTGTTTACCGGGACGTTGGAAAAGATGGGCCGAAAAGAAGCGCAGGACCTGGCCGAGAAGGCCGGTGCCCGCAATGTAAGCGCCGTTTCGGGCCAGTTGGACATCCTTGTCGTCGGCGCAAGCGCCGGCAGCAAACTGAAGAAAGCCCAGAGCCTCGGTACGGTGGCCATCTGGACAGAAGAAGAATTCATCAATCAAGTGACATGAGTCTGATTTCCCTTGTTTTCCTGATCGCGGCGTGGTGGATGCCGGGTGCCGCTCCTTCCGATTCGATCGAAGTGGTGGCGGAGGTGTCTTGTCCCGGCGTGGAGACGGTATTCCTTTATCGGTTTGGAGGGCTGCATTTCGACAAGGCCTACCAGACGGGTGTAAAGGATGGCAAGGCGGTATTCCGGCTGCCGGAGCAGGACTGGCGTTTTTACTATCTGGGCGCTGGAGACCAGGACGTGCTGCCGGTTATTGTGGGCCAGGAGAAACAGGTCCTCATCCGGGTGAATTGCGAGCGTTGGGCGACCAGCGAAATCGTGGATTCGCCGATTCACCGGGAATACCAGTCGATCAAATCCCAGATCAACGGATTGAAAAATCAGGGCGCACAATTGACCAAGCAGCATTATGCCCAGCTTTCCGGTGGACAGACGCCGGAGGCTTTTGTCGATGCCATGGGCCGGGTGGATCAGCGCAAATTGGCTTTTCTCCAGGAGACGGCGGCCCGTCATCCGTTTTTCGGGCAGATCGTGGCCTTCAATACGTACCTCAGCTATTTTGTCCAGCCCCATGAATACGCCAATGAAGTGGACTATTTCGCCGGTGAGTACTTCCGGTTTGTGCAATGGGACCGGCCGGGTCTGGAAGATCACCCCTGGGTATTCGAATCCTTCAAGGCTTATGCCGATGCGTTGGCAGACACCCGCATGACGCCCGACCAATTGGTGGGTTACATCGACCGGGGACTTGGCCTGGTACCCGCCGGAAGTCGCACCTACCTGCTGGCCCTGTCCGGGGTCATCGGGGGCCTGGAAAAAGCGAATCCCGAAGCCTTTGTGCCCTTTGCCAGGCGGTATATCGACCAGTACGGCAAAACCCAGCCCAAGGAAGCGCAGGCGCTTCAGGAAAAGATTGGTGCCAAGGGGGCGTTGGTGGCGGGGGCGGAAGCGCCCGAATTCAGTCAGGCGGATCCCGAAGGGAATCCCGTCTCCCTGCGCTCGTTGCGGGGCAAGGTCTTGCTGATCGATTTCTGGGCGAGCTGGTGCGGACCCTGTCGCCGGGAGAATCCCAAGGTCCGGCAGTTGTACGACCGATACAAGGATCAGGGATTTGACATCCTGGGGGTGAGTCTGGACAGCGACCGGCAGCGGTGGCTGGATGCCATTCAGAAGGACGGGCTGGTCTGGACCCAGGTCAGTGACCTGCAGGGTTGGCGCAATGCGGCCGGGCAGTTGTATCAGGTATCTTCCATCCCGCATACCGTGTTGCTGGACCGCGAAGGCCGGATTATCGCCCGTGGCCTCCGTGGCGCCGCGCTGGAGCAAAAACTGGCCGAGCTGTTTGGTTCCTGAGTGATCCCGGATCCGGGATGCAACAACGGCCCGGTGAATCACGTTTCACCCAGGTGACCGGCCCCCGCCGGTTCAGATATTGACGGAGAAATAACCAGCATGGCGACATATACTACGGACGTTGAGGCGGTTGATGCCCTTTCGCAGTCCTACAAGGATCTCAAGGCGGAGATAGGCAAGGTGATCATCGGACAGGATGAAGTGGTCCGTGCCGTGATCATCTCCCTGTTCAGCAACGGCCACAGCTTGCTGGTCGGCGTACCGGGGCTGGCCAAGACCCTTTTGGTGTCCACCATTGCCGAAGTGCTGGATCTGGAGTTCAAACGGATCCAGTTTACTCCTGACCTGATGCCTTCCGACATTACCGGGTCCGAAGTTTTGGATGACAGCCGGCATTTCCGTTTCAACCGGGGTCCGCTGTTTGCCCATATCGTATTGGCCGACGAGATCAACAGGACGCCTCCCAAGACCCAGGCGGCGTTGCTCGAAGCCATGCAGGAACGGGTGGTGACGGTGGCCGGCGAGCGGCATGTCCTCCCCAATCCTTTTTTCGTACTCGCCACGCAGAACCCGATTGAGCAGGAGGGCACCTATCCGTTGCCGGAAGCCCAGCTCGACCGTTTCATGTTCAATATCCCGTTGGATTATCCCAGCTACGAAGAGGAACTGGAGGTGGTCCGCCAGACGACAACGACCCGTGAGGTGCAGTTGCGTCATATCGTGACCGGTCCGCAGATCCTGGAATTCCAGAAGCTGATCCGGAAAATCCCGGTCAGCGACCATGTCCTGGAATATGCGGTGGGCATGGCCACCCAAACCCGACCCGGGACGGCCAGGGCCTCTGCCATGGTCAATGATTACATCTCCTGGGGGGCGGGACCCCGTGCCTCCCAGTACCTGATCCTGGGCGCGAAATGCCACGCGGCCATCAACGGCAAATACAGTCCGGACATCGAGGATGTCAGGGCGATTGCTCCATTGGTGCTGCGCCACCGGATCGTGCGCAATTTCAAGGCCGAAGCCGAGGGTGTTCGCGAGGAGCAGGTAATCCGGAGCTTGTTTTGAGGGTCCGGACGGCCGCAGACGAACAAAAGGCCCATCCCGTACGGGGGTGGGCCTTTTGCATGGCCGGCGGAGGCGTTGGGATCAGAGGGAGAGCCCTCCGTCCACACTGAGGACGGCGCCGTTGATGAAGGATGCCTCTTCGGAGGCGAGAAACAGGTAGGCGCTGGCGAGTTCTTCGACAGTGCCGAGGCGCTGCAGGGGGGTTCGGCTGGTGAAGGTCTCCAGGACTTTTTCGGGGATGGTTTCCATCATTTCGGTGCGGATGAATCCAGGGGCGATGGCGTTGGCGGTAATCCCTTTGCGGCCGAGTTCACGGGCCCACACCTTGGTCATGCCGATGACGCCGGATTTGGTGGCGGCGTAATTGGTCTGCCCGAAATTGCCGGTCAGTCCCACGATGGATGAGGCGTTGATGATGCGGCCGTATTCATTGGCTTCCATGTAGGGGACGATGGCCTGTGCGCACAAAAAGACGCCGGTGAGGTTGACACCGATGACCTGGTCCCACTGGGAGCGTTCCATTTTTTTGAGGGTGGCATCGCGGGTGATGCCGGCGTTGTTGACGAGGATGTCTATGCGTGCGAAACGGGTGTTGACCTCGGCGGCGGCCGCCATTACGAGGGATTCGTCGGTGGTATTGACATGCCAGAAGTGGGCGGTTCCACCCTGGCTGTTGATCATTTGGGTCACCGCTTCGCCGCCTTCGCGATTGACATCCCACAGGGCCACGCTGGCGCCTTCGCGGGCAAACCGTATGGCTGTTGCTTTGCCGATTCCGCTGGCGGCGCCGGTGATGATGGCTACCCGGCCTTTCAATCTGTCCATGATTCCAGTTTTGCTTTGAAACGGACAAAGCTATGCCGGTGACCGACTCAGGGGAGGAAGGAACCGCAAAGGAGATGGGGCGACTTTGAGAAAGTATTTTGAAAATAATGTTGTAAGTAATTGATAAACAAACAATAAAGATATTATAATGTGCGTATGACAAGAAGGTGTCATTGGGAAAAATTTCCTTGACTACGGCAATTCAAAGGAAAGCAACAGCAAATTTTGTCGCTTTTGATGGGGTACCAGGCAAAAAACAGGAGAATTGTCCATTAAGTCACATATTATAAAAATAATATAAAAATAAGAAAAACAATTGTTTATAAAAGTTATCATGCCGAATTATCCTTAAGTCCCACATATAAATATTGAATTGCATTTGAATGGGCCCCCGGTCGGCATCTACCTTTGCAGGGTAAAACGGAATGAAATGAAAACCGAACAAAAATCCAAAGAAATGAAAAAGAACCTGCAGCCCATTGAGGCCATGATGGAAACCCAGACCAAACTGATGGACACGTTCACGGCCAATGCCTTGAAGGCGATGGAAGTGTTTCGCATGGAAGACACCTGGTCGAAGAAAGCCCGCGAGATCTATGAGGCTTACATGAAGGAGCAGAAGGCATTGGCCGAGAAGGCCATGCAGCCTGGCTCGTATGAGAAGGGCATGGAAGGCATGACCGAGCAGATGACCAAGGCCATGGAGATGCAGTGGAGTTTTGCCAATCGCACCATGGAATTTTACCGCGATGCCATCACCGGCCTGACCGACGGCAAGAGCGAAAGTCCGTTCAGCCGCATGTTCGAGTTGTTCAATGACAACATGCACGCGATGATGGATGCCACCAAGAAAAACATGGAGGCATTCCGCACGACCAGCTGGAACTGATCGGGCGTCACGCTACCTCTCACCAAGCAAAACAAAGGGTCATGAACTGGATGGACATGAACAAAACCGCCGAATTCTGGAAGGCATGGCAGGAGGGATTCAAGCCTGCGACCGGAGAGTCCGGGGCTGATGCCCTCACTGCGCTCTGGAAGCAGCAGGAGCAACTCTGGAAATCGGCCATGGAGCAGGGCGGCAAGTATTTCGGCCAGCAGCCGGATATGGCCCGTCAGTGGCAGGATTTGCAAGCCGGGTTTCTGAAGCAGTGGTCGCAAATGGCAGAATCGGCCATGGACCGCAGCCGGATGGCGGGCATGCCGGATCCTTCCGGTTACATGAAGCGGTTTGCCGAGGAAACGGAAAAGT
>JAGFIW010000126.1 GCA_024103195.1 Saprospiraceae bacterium
CAGGTCACCAGCGTTGTACCGCTGGGGAAGCTGGAGCCATTGAGGCTGGGCGTGAAATCGTAATCATTGTTGTAAAACCACACCTGACAGTTGTCGGATGTTCCGGTGGGATTGAATTCACCTCCGCTGGCTGTGTACAGGCAATCACCCGGATTGCCGTCCTGGCTGGTTGTTCTGACCTGTGGCGAGGAGGGACAAGTGATCACGGGATTTTCTCCGTCAATGACCCGAATCCATCTGACGCAGGTGGTCGTATTTCCGCTTCCATCGGTCAAGGTCCAGGTGACCCGGAAGGAAGCATCACCAAAGAGGGATATGGCCGTGAACGTACTTCCTGCCAGGCTGGAAGGATTGGGACCGGGTGTAAAGCTGGCGGCACCGCCGAATAATGTCATGGAATAGGACAACACCGTCGCACCACAATTATCGGCCAACATGGTCGGATCCAGGGAGGTATCCATGACATCCAGAGTGTAGGCACAATCGCCCGGTATGGCATCGCCGGCCGAACCGGTCAGGCGAATGGCGGCATTCACAAAGCCGGCAAGACCGGGGCAGGAGAAGGTGGGTGGTTCATTGTCCTCCACCGTGACGGTAAACTGACAGGTGCTGATATTTCCTGCATCATCGGCGGCGGTATAGGTCACGGTATTGACCCCTTCATTGAAGGTGGCCGTACCGGCATCATACGCGTTGGGATCAGGTGTGTTGGCGGCATAGCCGGAGGTGGTGGTCCATCCGAATTGGGTGATGCCGCAGTTGTCGATCATCTGACCATCCGTCGGCTGATCGGCCGGATCCAGGTAGGGAGCTATTGTCGGGAATATTTCGGTCATCCCGATGCCCATGATGCCGGAGGTCGTGCAGACGCCCGGGTCGGTACTGACCGTAATGTCGGCGGGGCAGTTGAGGGTTGGATCGAGGGTGTCCGCCTCGATATCCACCTGCTGCTGCTGGACAGTCGTTTTGCCGTTGCCTGCCGTGTAGGTCCAGGCGATACTGTAGTTGCCCGGATTATGGATGAGATAGCCCGGCATACCGAGACCACAGCCATTGGGATCAAAAGTGGCTCCCGCGATGGAGGTGGTGGCGTAAATCGTGGTGCCCATGTTGCAATCCGTCGCCGTCGGGGCGCACAGCATGTAACTGCCGCAGGTCGTCCCCAGGGTAGTCATCGGATTGATGGCCGGCAGAGGATCAACGGTCGGGATCGGAGCGTCGTTGTCGACAAGAGTGACCACAAAAGTGCAGGTATCCATGTTACCGCCGACATCGGTAAGAATCAGCGAGACATGAATAGTATCCCCGTCGACAGGATTGGGACTCTTGATGACATTGAGCAATGTGCCGGGCGCCGGATACTGGGCGAGGGTGTATCCCGGGCAATTTTCATCGATCGTTGCGATGTTGCCCATATAGTTGGGAAGGGGTGCCGTGCCGCAGATGGAGAACAGCGTCAGATCGCCGCCACAGGTGATTACCGGAGGCTGGGCGTCATAAACGGTCACCGTAAATGTACAGGTGTCAATATTGCCCAGGGTATCCGTGAAAATATGGAGGACCTGGTTGACGCCAACAGGGAAAATGGCAAAAGCGGAATCCGGCGTAAAGACCACGACGGTGACCGGCAACCCGTTGGGGTCGAAGGCCTGATCAGTGCGTGCGACTGTCGCGCCGCAATTGTCAGTCACTCCGGGCAATGGCCATACCACCGTGTATTCACAAAGGTCAGTGACGTTGTTGGCGGTGATGTCCGCAGGACAGTCGGTAATGACCGGTGGCACATCATCCACGATCTCCAGGTAAAAAATATAGGTACTCTGGAGCATGCACGCATCATCCGCAAAATAGGTGATCTCGTGGACCCCTACCGGGTAATTGATATCGGCATTGTTGTCGTTGGGTCCGCTGGATGTGCCGGCCAATCCGGTGGGGACCCCAAAGGGATCTACCGAGGAGGTGATCGTCCAGGTATAGGTCACCGCCTGACAATCCGTCGCCGTAACGGCAAGCAATGGATTGCCGGTCAGATCGATTTCACAGACCGCGGGGTTGTAATCGGACACAAAAAGAGTGAGGGTATCACCTTCAAATACCTGGGCATTGGAAGGACCGCTGACCGTATGAATGGGTTCCGGGACCACCGTGAATTCGGGGGAGGTATTGTCCACGACATCTACCTGGATCCGGAACCGGGTATCGGAACCCATCGTGCCGTCGAGGACATTCATGCAATTGTCTTCGGCGGAATAATCTTTGTAGGAGCTCGCATATATGGGGCCTCACATGCTGCCGCTGCAAGCCACAGCGGTTGATGAGGAGTCGAAAGCGGCGACCGTGACACTGGCATCGCAATTGTCATCCGCTTGTGGGAAGTAATTGATGGCCGCGATGGAATCGGCCGCAAAGTTGGCCGAGTTGCAGTCGAGAGTAACGGTTATCAGGTAGGAACCTGGGTCAAAGGGATCCGCTACGGTGCTGACATCGAGCTCGTCGCCGGATAGCAGGACCGAAAGAGCGGTGGCTGTGCTTGCGGCATCCCACGCCGGATCTTCATTGTCACTGACAACGACCAGGAAGGTACAGGTGGAGACATTTCCGCTTTCATCAGTCGCGGTATAAGTAACGATGGTTTCTGCCCCGCATCCCGTACCGCTGCCGGAGAAGGTGGCGCTCGTGGAAACGGCCGGATTAAATGCCGCATCAATGGCAGCAGCACCGCTGATGGTCACATCAGTCGGCAGGGCGTCGGGTGCGACCATCCCGGCCGAATAAGAGATGACAACGGTAGAGGCAGGGCCGAAATTACAATTGTCGGTGATGGTGGGGTGTGTCCAGGTAAAGGCTGTGGCGCAGTCCCCGGCCGCAGCCGCTCCCAGTACAGGGGCGTCAGCGCCATAGGAATAGTCGTTGGCAGTTGTGAGATTGACCGTCGCACCGCAATCGGGGGTAGCGCCATCCATATCATCTATGGTGGGACCATTGTTGTCATTCAGTGTGACGTTGAGGACAATCGGCGTACTGGGACAGGTCGGATCGACAGAAGGGTCACCGACACTGGCCACTACATTGTAGGCACCTTCTCCATTGGGGGTTGATCCATCACAGCTCATGTTGAGACTGGTGGCCCATACACCCGGGCTGGCCGGGTTTTCAAACCAAAGGATACAGGCTACACACATAGGGCCATCAGCAGGATTGATGACGCCCACGACCGCCCCTTCATCCAGGATGGCCGTGCCGCCCGGACTCAGGTTGATGGTGATATCCACCGGCCCGGACAAGGGCGCTGTGGCGCATTGTGACCAGGCAATTTTTGGACTGAGGGCCAAAAAAATGGCCAGAAATGTCATGCTAAGGACCTGCATTGTACATGCTTTTCCCATGGCTTTTGGTTTTGCGGTGGAGAGAATGGATGTAAATCGGGTCAGAACGACCGATGGAATGCGGGTGTAATCACACTGCATAATCAATTGGTTTTTAGGACGTACCGTTGCGCGCCGGCGGAGCAAATCCCGCCCGGACACCGGCAGCACCGGCTTTCAACGCGCTAAAGTACGCATTAATAATAAATACAATACGATTGGAGGGTCATTGTCACAAAACGACAAGACCGGAGTCGATCTGCTCTGGGAAAACGGTACAATCTAAGGGTATAACAGGCTTCAAGGAAAGAGGGGAATGAAATTAAATCGGTAAAATACCCTTTTTAGGGTACAGTTTTCGGCTTTATGCAGGCACTTTATTTTCCCCAGCGACGCAATTGATGAAGGACTGCCTGCAGATCCTTGGGCAATGGGGCTTCTGCTGTCATCCAAACGCCAGTCCCGGGATGTTCGAATTCCAATCGGGAAGCATGCAGAGGAACACGGTCGATCAAAGGCATTTCCTGGTGATCGGACGGCGGCCGGTATCCGGACTTGAAGGAAGACAGGTATACCCCTTCCCCACCCCCATACAGCGGATCCACCGCAAGGGGATGGCCCAGCCAGGATAAATGGACGCGGATCTGGTGGGTGCGTCCCGTCTCGGGCATCACTTCCACCCAACTGAATCCGCGAAACATCTCGATGACCGTATAACGGGTCACCGAAGGTTTACCTTTGGAAGTGGCGATCATGCGGCCATCGCCAGAGGGATGGACCGCCATCGGCTGGTCGATGGTGCCCTGTTCAGGCCGGATTTGGCCCAATAACAGCGCGAGATAAATTTTGCGCACTTCCCGCCCTTCAAAGGCCCGTGACAACCGCTGATGGGCCTGGGCATTCCGGGCCACCAAAAGCAACCCGCTGGTATCCCGGTCCAAACGATGTACCATGAAAATATCTCTCCCTGTCTGCTGGAGAAAATGGTAGAGATTGGGCTTTTCGGGCTGGAACCTGTCCGGCAGGGTCAAGAGCCTGGGAGGCTTGTTGACCAGCAGGATGTCTTCATCTTCGTGGAGAATTTCCACTTTTCGGTACAGGGGATTCACCGGACGATTTCGCGGAAGGTTTTTCGATTGTTGAGGAAGTACTCCCAAACGATACTGCCGTAGAAGAGCCCCTTTTGATTGGGCCTCTGCCGCACACGGTACTTCTCGATCTCCGCCCGGTGATAACGCCGCTTGACAATGGTGAGCGGTAAGGTGAGGATAAAATCGAGCTGGGCACGCAGTACGGATAGAATGTGAGCCCATTTGCGCTGAAAGGCGAACAGAAGGATCGCGGCAAAATCAAGCAGGATCCGGGCAGGGATTTTCCAGATCAAATCCAGCAACCGGTCGTTTTTGGTTAGGGTGATGAGCGAATTGCGGAAATTCAGATAGACCTTGCGCGGGGAATCGTACCGCAGGGTACCCCCACCCCAATGATAGACCGCTACGGCTGGTTCTGCCACCACCTTGTATCCGGCACGCTTGAGACGCCAGCACAAATCGATTTCCTCCAGATGGGCGAAGAACTGCGGATCAAAACCGCCAAACCGGTGAAAAAGCTGACTGCGGATCAGGAACGCCGCTCCCGACGCCCAAAAAATTTCCGCCCTTTGATCGTATTGCCCATGGTCCTCTTCGGTAATGTCGAAAACCCTGCCGCGGCAAAACGGATAGCCCAGAAAATCCATCCATCCCCCGGCGGCTCCCGCATATTCGAATCGCTGCCGCTCCTTGTCATCCAGAATTTTCGGCTGGCAAACGGCTATCTCCGGCTCCTCCTCCATCGTTCGGTACAGGGTGGGCAGGACATCGGCCGGCAAGTCCACGTCCGAATTGAGCAGGAAATAATATTCCGCTTCAATATGGAGGAGACCGTGGTTGTATCCTCCTGCAAATCCGTAATTCCGGTTGAGTTCGATCACATGCAGGTCCGGATAATGGCGATGCAGCCAGGACACGGAGCCGTCATTGGATCCGTTGTCGACGACATGGCATTCGGCACCGGCCGAACGGCAGGCAGACAGCACGCCGGGCAGATACTTTTCCAGATGGGACTGACCATTGTAATTCAACAACACCACCGAGATGGGCAGGCCGGCACGTCCGCTATCCGCCTTCATTTGCATTTCCTCGTCTTCCAGAGCAAGAAGGATCCGCTTGCGGTCCATATGAATCTGGGTCTGTAAGGCGGTTTTGTCTTCAAATTGCAGATCCTCCCGGATAAAGGTGACAATCTCCACGCGAAGTTGTTCGCCGTAAATCCGTTCGTTGAACTGGAGCAGATGCACTTCGATGACCCTGTGTTGTCGGCGATCAAGGGTTGGTTTCTTGCCGATATACAACATGGCCTGGTAACGCCGGCCTTCCCACCAGGCATAAGCCGCATAAATCCCGTCCGGAGGGAGCAGTTTGTCGCGCTCCTCCACCCTAAGGTTGGCGGTAGGGTATCCCAGGGTACGCCCCAGTTGCTCGCCCTTGACGACTTCACCGGAGATGGCATACCGTGCGCCGAGCAACCCATTGGCCAACCCCATATCCCTGGCTTGGATGGCCCGGCGTATCCGGGTTGAACTCACCGGCTCTCCATCCCATTTGACCCCGGTCACCTGGACTACCTCATAACCGTGCGAGGGTCCCTTCCATTTCAGGTAACGGATGTCCCCTTGCCGGTTGGCGCCGAAACGGTGGTTGAATCCGAGGACCACATAGCGAGGCCGAAACCGGCCGACCAGAAATTTGTCAATGTATTCGTCGGCCGTGAGCTGGGCAAAATCCAGGGTAAAAGGAACAATCACCAGATGATCGATTCCCGTTTCCTCGAGAAGGCGGACCTTTTCATGCAGACCGTTGAGCAGGGGAATCCTGCCATCGGCGGGATCAACCACATTGCGGGGATGGGGATCAAAGGTGATGACCACGCTTTCGCCGCGGACATGTTCGGCGAGTTTGATCATTTGCCGGATCAGCTTCCGGTGCCCAAGGTGAACGCCATCAAAGGATCCGACCGTGATCACCGCCTGCCGGAATACCGGTAGATTCCGGATGTCGAAGTGAACCTGCATGGCGGAGCAAAAGTAGAGATTTCCCCCTTTGCACCTTAAGTTGGTTTCCGGCCCTCTTTCAGGCCCTGAGCCGGAAGACTTCCCAAAGCACCACGCCCGCAGCCACCGCCACATTCAGACTGTGCTTGGTGCCGATCTGCGGAATCTCCGCACAGGCATCGAGCGTGGCCAGAACTTCGGACGACAATCCTTCCACTTCATTGCCCAGGAACAGGGCCAACGGGCCTTCCGGCCAAATGAAACGGTGCAAGGGTCGGGAGGTGGTTGTCTGCTCGATACCGATCAGGGCATACCCGGCCTGGCGCAGCTTGAGGGATGCCCGGAGGGGATCGGGCTCATGCACCCATGGTACCGTCTCGGTGGCGCCGAGCGCCGTCTTGTGGATTTCGCGATGCGGCGGCGTGGCCGTGATCCCGCACAGCCATAATCCGTGCACACCGAAGGCATCGGCGGACCGGAAAATGGAACCCACGTTGAGGGCGCTGCGGATATTTTCGCAAACGACCACCACATGGGCTTTCCTGGTGGCCCGGCGGGAAGCGGCATGTCGCACAGCCAACTCCTCAGGCGTCCATTTCCGACCTTCGGCCATATTCCTGAAACGGATGGGTGAATCACAAAAGTACAGGGGTTCGGCCGTACAATGAGGGACTTCCCGTTTGGGCGCTTCCCGTTTTCTTGCGTTCTTTGTCCGGATAAACAATTCGTCATGTCCTCTTCCCGCCGTTCACTGTCCGCCCTGCCGGAATCGGGTATCCCCAAAGCGGAAGATTTCCATTTTGGCCTGGTCGTTTCAGCGTGGAATGATGATATCACGGGATCTATGGCTGAAGCGGCCAGGGATACCTTGCTTCATTATGGCGTAATGCCTGACAATATCATCCGGATTGAAGTGCCGGGCGCCTATGAATTGCCCATGGGTGCCCGTATTCTCGCAGGCCGTGAAAAACTGGATGCCATCATCTGCATCGGCTGTGTCATCCGCGGAGAAACTGCACACAACGAATACATCAATAATGCCGTAGCGCAAGGCCTGATGCAATTCAGCCTGATGTCGGGGATTCCGGCGATTTTCGGCGTCCTCACCCCCAACGATCACCAGCAAGCGCTGGATCGGGCGGGCGGGCAACACGGCAACAAAGGCGTGGAGGCGGCGCTTACTGCCTTGCGCATGGCCGACCTGAAGAAAAAAAACAAGGAAAAAACCCCGATCGGCTTCGGACAAAATCCCGCATGACCATGCGCATCACTCCCATTCGCACCGGATTTCTGCAACTCGATGGCGGCGCCATGTTTGGCGTCGTTCCCAAAAAGTTGTGGAGCCGGATGATCGAAGCGGATTCCGACAACATGTGTACCTGGTGCATGCGCGCACTCCTCGTGGAAACCCATGACCGGATCATTGTCGTGGATACCGGTATCGGCGAAAAACAGGACGACAGATTTCGTTCCCATTTCGGTCCAACCCGTCAGGAACTGTTCGAACAGGAGCTGAAAGCCGCAGGAGTCGCCCCAACGCAGGTGACCGATGTCCTGCTCACGCACCTCCATTTTGATCATGCCGGGGGCGCCATCATCCATGGACCGGATGGCCGCCCGCAACCCATGTTTCCCAACGCCCGCTACTGGACTTCGGAGCGTCATCTCCGGGCGGCCATGGATCCCAATGCCCGGGAGAAAGCCTCATTCCTGAAGGAGAATTTCAAACCCCTCCTGGATTGGGGACTGCTGCATTACGCCGGTGAAGGTGACCGCGTCCCATGGACCGATGACATTGAACTCCGGACCGTTTACGGTCATACCGAAGCCATGTATGTCCCGGTTTTCCGGACCGCCTCCAGGCCGGTGATTTATTGCGCGGACCTTATTCCCAGTTTCCACCACCTGGCACTTCCATATGTCATGGCTTACGATATCCGTCCCCTCGACACCCTGGCGGAAAAAGCCCGGCTCCTCGAATGGGCTCTCGAGCACGAAGCCGTCCTGGTCTTTGAACACGACCCGTCCGTGGAAGCGTGTCTGCCCGACAGGGACAACTCCGGACGCATCATTGCCAAAGCCCACGGCCCACTGGCCGATTTCCTATGAGTGAAGACCTTTCCTTTATCCTCAACCATCTCGGCGAAGAGCGGGAAAAATATTTTCATGCCGTCTCCCCGCCGGTCATACAGACCAGCAATTTCGCATTCCCCGATGTAGCGTCCCTTCAGACGGCCATGCAGGACGAAATGGGGCACCATCTATATTCACGCGGCAATAATCCGACCGTTGAAATCCTCCGGAAAAAACTGGCAGCTCTGGAAAAAACCGAAGATGCTCTGGTGTTTTCCAGCGGGGCTTCCGCCATCACCGCCACGGTCGTCAGCCTGGTCGAGCAAGGCGATCATGTCGTATGTGTACGCAATCCTTATTCCTGGACCAAACATCTCCTGGAAACTTACCTGCCGCGTTTTGGTGTCACGTGCACCTGGGTGGAAGGAGATGATTTGGAAGAGATCGAAGCCTCCATCCGACCCGAGACCAAAGTCCTTTTCCTCGAAAGTCCCAACACCATGACTTTCGGCCTCCAGGACCTGGCGGCCTGCGCAGCGCTGGCCCGAAGCCGCGGTGTGATCACGTGTGTGGACAATTCCCATTGCTCCCCGGTCTTTCAAAATCCAGCCGACTTCGGCATTGACCTGATTCTGCATTCCGGCACCAAATATCTCAATGGCCACAGCGACGTGGTTGCCGGCGTGGTGTGCGGAAGCAAAGAGCTTATCCGGAGAATTGTGGACCGGACTTTTCTGGTTTGGGGTCCGATATTGGGTCCTCATGATGCCGCGCTCATGATCCGGGGTCTGCGCACATTACCGCTTCGTATTCAAAGGAGCCATGAAAATGCCAGATTCATCGTTGAAAAATTGAAAAAGCATCCGGACGTGGAAAAGGTGATTTGGCCCTTTGACCCTGACTTCCCACAGGCGGAACTGGCCACCCGTCAAATGAAAGGAAGCGGAGGACTTTTTTCTGTCCTTTTGCGCACCAAAAACAAGCGGAAAATTTTCCGGTTTGTCGATGCCCTGCAACGATTTTTACTGGCCGTAAGTTGGGGCGGGCACGAAAGCCTTATTTTCCCCATGGCTGCAGTGCATGACCTTCCAGGTCGTCCCGATCCTGCCTTCCCCGTCAACCTCATCCGTTTTTATGCCGTACTGGAAGAACCGGAAATGCTTTGGCAAGACCTTGAAGCAGGCCTTAAATATCTGCATTGATTTTCTCCTGAACGGGAAAGGAGATTCTTTTCAGTTCTTGAAAAAACGACCTGAATAAACCTGTTGATTCCCGGCATCCCTGGCAACAACGGAATACCATCCCGAATGCCATCCGGCTGTATTTATTTCCGATATACCGGAAACCTGTGTCCCTGATTGCATGACCTGACCCAAATGGTTGACAATTTGAAACGCGATCGTTTTTTCCGTGTTTATGGCCAGGTTAATTTTGTCACCCGCCGGATTGGGCCAAATGCTCATTCCGGATTCATGCGTCACTTCTTGAATTTGTACCACCGACAGGTCAATATCAAAACAAAATACGTCATTGGAATGATCGCTGTCCATTTGGTCATCGGGACAGGAAACAATCACACACACCGGGACCTTGTCCGGATCATCCAACATGCCCCGAATACCCACTAAAACAAATCCGTCCAACATCCATGTCATGGTCCCTCCCGGAGCCAAGGAAATGGAATCGAAGCGTTTTTGAATGCCCAAATCCTTACAAGGATTCCAGGGAAAATTTTCTGGATATTCCAAGCTGACATGAAAGGATTCTATGGTATCCGTTCCGTTATTTCCTACCGTCACTTCCCATCCCGAAAAATCAATGAGATATGAATGAGACCCATTGGGATAAATTTTGCTTTCTACAGGGGCAGCCTGCTCCAACTTCAGGTCACGAATGAATTCAGCTTGCTCATCCAGATCGTTGACGACGACGGCAAATGCATTGGATTTTTCGCTTCCCGCCAACAGATAATCATTGCCCGAGGGGAATGCGGTATGAAAAAAGGTGTTATTGGTGGTGGCCGGATATGATGCCAAAAATTGAAAAAGCGTGTCCAGCCGGAACAACATGTTTCCTGCCTGATTAAATCCGGCAACCAGAAAAGTATTTCCGTCCGGTATGGCGCTGTGGATCGTCAACGCAGGAAAATGGACGCCATTGATCTTCACGGGCTGAGGCGTTGTCACGATCAACTGGTGATGAAAGACGAAAAGCCAATTTCCGTCCGGCATGGCATGGATTGCTTGAAGGACATCATTTCCTTCCCAGAAAGCGGCCAAGGACATCATCTCTTCACCAGCGTAATCAAAAACGCGGATTCCCGTTTCCGTTTGGGTGACAAACCGCTGGTCGGGCAACGCCATGGCGGCAAGGTATTTTTTGGCTGAAATGGTTGTAAAAAGGGTATCCCACTCTCCGAAGGATCCACCATCGGTCCAAATCACGTCATCAACACGCATCAACACCCTTGCCTCACCCGAGGTGTCCAAAACGGCAAAAGGATAAAAAGTGTCAGATTCGATCCAGTTTAGCTTCAGATGGTAATATTCAATATCCAGTACCTCTCCAGTCTCCGGATCCAGCAATTGCCAAAGAATATAGGCATCCGCCGGAATGGCATCCTGGCAGTCGCCAAACTGGTAAGTGGCGGCGAAAATGCGTCCATCCGGCAAACTTTGCAGTCCTCTCAACGCGCATCCCCCTCCCGGAAATGGACACAAGTCCCTGCTCCATGTTACTGCCAGATCGGCATTGACTTTGTCCAGCCGGACTCCGCCATGGGAGATGGGGGGGCCGGATTTGAAGGCGAGGACAGCGCCTCCTTCCACAGGTACCGCTCCCGCAAGCTCCGTAAAGGGAAATGGCTGCCAGGTGCGCTCTGCCCACTGCGCCTGAAGGCCGAATACGGTCAGGAGCAATGGCAACAACATTAAAATGCCCTTGA
>JAGFIW010000142.1 GCA_024103195.1 Saprospiraceae bacterium
CCCTATGGGTGCCTCGAAGAACCTCGCTCCGGCGGCGTTCTTGGCAAGATCGCATAGCGGTCATCGTGACCTCATGAGATGGACGACAACTTTCTGGATGATTTTTGGCTTGTGCCATGGGTTGATCGGTCAGCCATTGGCCGATTTCGAGAATTTCAACCTGCCGGCAGCCAAATACATCAATGATGCTTCCCCGGATACGGGATTTGCCAGCGGAGAGATCATGGTCCCCAATTTCTTTGATCCCAACTTTCAATATTGGGAAGGGTGGGCCATTTCAGCAGTCACCGACAACCAGACACCCGGATATCAAAATCAGTACAGCGCCATTCCGGGTGGCGGGGCGAACGGATCCGCCCAATATGCGGTAGGATACAGTCCGTCCGGCGCGGTCATCCATCTCACCGGTAGTTCCCAGGGCCAGCCCATGGACGGGATGTACCTGACCAACAGTACGTATGCCTACATGGCCATGCGGGACGGGGATGCTTTTGCCAAAAAATTCGGTGGGGCCACCGGCATGGATCCCGATTTCTTTTCAATGACCATCCGGGCCTGGAAGGGCGGACTGCCCGGTACGGACAGTCTTGTGGTTTATCTCGCCGATTACCGGTCGCCGGATCCGGCCGATGATTATATCCTTGACAAATGGATATGGGTGGATCTCAGCCTCCTGGGTCCAGCCGACAGTCTGACTTTGAAATTGCAATCATCCGATGTCGGCTCATTCGGTATGAATACACCTGCCTATTTCTGTGTCGACGAAATCCGGACGAATCCGGCACCCTCGGCGACCGATTCTCCTTCTTCACGGGCATCCTTTCGCTTATGGCCAAATCCCGTTGATGCCATTCTGCACGTGGCTTACCCGGACGGCGCCTTCCGGCTGGAAATCAGAGACCTGCAAGGCACCCTCCGCCTTCAAACCGGTCTGGACCGTATTACTTCCGTCATTGAAGTACCGGTCCAATCCCTGCCGAGTGGGTATTATGTGTTGACGGCAGAAGGTGTTGACGGGCAGACAGCCCTTCCCTTTGTCCGCCATTAACTTGAGGGAAATAGCTCTCCCCCGATTTTCCCGCTGACGATGCATGCCGGCGAATGTTGGCCATCCGGACATGTGGCCAGCCTTATCAGGCGGGCCATGCTTTTCTGATTTCCCGGATCAGTCGGGGGCCTTCATAGACAAATCCGGTATAGATCTGGATCAGGTCCGCCCCGTCTTTGACCCTTGCCCTAGCTGTCTCCTGACTATCTATACCGCCTACGCCGATCAGGGCGCAATGGGCGGGGCGGTGAAGGTGCAGGTATTGCAAAACGGAGGCTGCTCTGTCGCGTAAGGGAGGGCCACTCAATCCCCCGGCACCGATCTGATCCACCTCCGGAGCGGGTGTCGTCAGTCCGGAACGCGATATGGTGGTGTTGGTGGCCACCAGACCAGCCAGTCTGGCCTGGCCGGCGATCTCCACAATATCATCGAGTTGGGTAGGGTTCAGATCGGGTGAAATTTTGAGGAGGAGAGGCTTGGGTCGCCCCCATCGGGCATTGTGATCCTGCAATTCGAGGAGCAGGGTCCTGAGTGGTTGCTTCTCCTGCAGATCGCGAAGCCCCGGTGTATTGGGGGAGGAAACGTTGACGACAAAGTAATCGACGTGTTCGTGGAGGATGCGAAGGCAAGTGGTGTAGTCCTTCACGGCATGTTCATTGGGGGTATCCTTGTTTTTTCCAATGTTTCCTCCGACCACAAACCCGGAGGGTCTAGGGGTGCGTGCCAGACGTCGGGCGGCTTCCTCGGCACCATCATTGTTGAATCCCATCCGGTTGATGAGGGCGTGATCAGCCGGCAGGCGAAACAGGCGGGGTTTGGGATTGCCAGGTTGGGGTCGGGGCGTCACCGTACCGATCTCCACGAATCCAAATCCCAGTAGGGCGCATTCCCGGATGTAGCGAGCATCCTTGTCGAAGCCCGCGGCAAGACCTACCGGATTGCGGAACGTCAATCCCATGACTTCCTGGGGCGTATGATGGGTTTCAGCGGCCCAAATCCTGCTCATGGCTGCCCGCAAAGGAGGGACATCCGCCATGGCCTGCAGGGTTTGCATGGTCCAATGATGCGCCTTTTCGGGATCGAGTTGAAAAAGCGCTTTCCTCCACAAAGAATACAAGGCTGCCATGGGCGTAAAGATAATCCTGCCGGTAGCCAATGCCTTTATCTTTGTACGGATGATGCCTGTCGAGACCCCCATGTCGCTCACCCGCCACGCTGCTCGGGTAGCGGGCGAAGCCGCCGGATTCATCCGGGACCGTTTCGGATTCATTTCCACCCGCCACGCTCACGAAAAATCCAAAAATCAATTGGTCAGTGACGTGGATATGAGAGCGGAAGAAATTTTGGTGTCCGGATTGGAGGCCTTGTTGCCCGGGGTCGGATTCCTGGCCGAGGAAGGCAGCGGCACTCCCTATGACGGCGTGAACGGATGGATCATTGACCCCCTGGACGGAACGACCAATTTCCTATATGGACTACCGCACTTCGGCGTCAGTGTGGGATTGCAACTGGACGGCAGGTTGGTCGGAGGGGTGGTCATTGATGTGATGGCCGGTGAGGAATACATCGCTTGGGAGGGGGGTGGTGCCTGGTGCGATGGCAACCGCCTCGCGGTATCGGGCCGGGAGAAGTTGGATGATAGTCTGCTGGCCACCGGGTTTCCTTATGCTGACTTGCGATGGTCGGCGTCCTACATGGCTTTTCTGGAAGAGATGATGAAGCAGACCCGCGGTCTTCGCCGGTTTGGCAGTGCCGCCCTCGATCTGGCCTGGACGGCACGTGGACGGTATGATGCTTTCTTTGAGTACAGCCTTCAACCCTGGGATGTGGCGGGGGGGGCGGTGTTGGTGAAGGAAGCCGGAGGGGTGGTGACTGATTTTTGGGGGGGAACCGACTTTTTGCACGGAGAAACCCTGGTTGGCGGTACGTCTGGGGTGGCAACTCTTGTCCAATTGGAAATATCATCGTATTTTAGCCGCACCTAAATTAATTTTTATGAATGACTTAATAATATGGTTTCTCAACGAACATCCGGCCATGCAAGCGTTGGTTGCCACCTTGTTCACGTGGGGGGTGACGGCCCTTGGGGCTTCCCTGGTCTTTTTCTTCCGCAAAATGAACCAGCGCGTGTTGGATGCGATGCTAGGGTTTGCGGCCGGCGTGATGATTGCGGCAAGCTTCTGGTCCCTTCTCGCCCCGGCGATTGCCTTGTCGGAGGAAGTCAGCACACTGCCCAAATGGATGCCCGCCCTGATTGGATTCATGTCGGGGGGGTTGTTTTTGGCGGGCATGGACAAAATCCTGCCTCACCTGCATCCCGGATTGGCATTGCATGAGGCGGAGGGTCCCAAGACCGGCTTGCGCCGTAGCGTTCTCCTCGTCCTGGCCATCACCCTTCACAACATCCCGGAGGGACTCGCCATAGGGGTGGCGTTTGGCGCGGTTTCCTACGGATTGCCCAGTGCCACCATTGGCGCGGCTATCGCTTTGGCCATTGGCATCGGACTTCAGAATTTTCCGGAAGGAACGGCCGTCAGCGTTCCGCTCCGACGGGAAGGGATGAGTCGGCGGAAAGCCTTTTTCTACGGCCAATTGTCCGGCGTGGTTGAACCCCTGGCCGGTGTAGCCGGCGCCTTGCTGGTTTTGAGCATGCAGGCCATTTTGCCCTATGCCCTGGCATTTGCAGCCGGCGCCATGATTTTTGTCGTCATCGAGGAACTCATTCCGGAATCACAACTCGCCAAGAACACGGACCTGGCCACGCTGGCCACCTTATTGGGATTTTCGGTCATGATGACCCTGGACGTAGCCCTGGGATAAGGCCATCGCGCTGAGAACGGGTTACATGAGAAACCCGTTCTCAGCCGACAGGGGCGCCGGAATTTCTTTTTCCTCCAACATTTCGCGAAGATCAATCTCGATCGCTCGCGCGATGGCGGTGATCGGGACGTCGTTGTAGGATCCCTCAAAGGGATTCTCCGAATAATCTCCGATCTTCTCCATCAGGAAAAAGACCCAAATGACCAGGCCGGAAAAAGGAATGACCATCCATGCCGGATGACTGTAATCCCCCCCGAAAATACTGAGCAAACCGAAAGGGACGAGCGCGCTGAACACCATTGTAGTCCACAGGGCGGTGGAGGCATACTGCCGCGGGAAGGGGAAATTTTTTATCCGTTCACTCCGGCCCTGCTCATCATAGAGCGACAGCAAAATTTCGTGTAATTGCTGCATTTCGAATCCGTCCAGGATGCCCTTGTCATACAATTCACCCACTTCCCTGATTTGCCGGGCCAAAATCTGTGCCGCCATGTTGGCCTTGGGCCTGTACGCGTCAAATTCTTCTTTCGATATCAATGGCAGGAGATCATCATCCAACCGATTGAAATATTCTTCGCAGATGTTAGGAATGTACAAACCGTTGATGCGGTCTTCCGTGTGTTCCCATTCCCTGCTGAGCCGAAGCTGGTAACGCAATGCCGTCAACCAGGCCAGATGCCGATAAATCAACCGGCGATGCCATGCCTCAGTCTCTTCCCTCCCGGCCAACTGAATGAAGGCGATCACCGAAGAGGCGAAGGACCGGCTGTTGTTGACGATCCCGCCCCAGATTTTCCTGGCTTCCCAGGTCCTGTCGTAGGAACTGTTGTTCTTGAATCCCAAATAAAAGGCGACGGCAATCCCCACCACTGTCACCGGTTGCCAGGGCAAGGATATATCCGCGGACAACCAATATCCCGCAGCCACAACGGCCGTGGCATACAAAACGCCATAAATGAAAGGCCGTTTGGACCAGTTGATGGTCATCAGAAATCCGTAATTCCGGTGTACGTACATCCTTTTTCGGTTAAAGGTAAAAGATCCGCCAAGCCGGTCCAACAGGCAAATACTCCCAGTGGTCCACTCAGTTGGTCAGGGTATCACACGTGATCAGCGGGATGATGCGGCAATATCAATGGACAGCTCGATGTTGTTGCTGAGTATGACATCCTGCATCGGGCTATCCCAGGACACGTTGTATTTCTTGCGGTCAAAGACCAGGTTGCCGTTGGCTTTTACCACACCGTCGGCTTCTATCAAGGCAATGTTTTGGACGGTTTCGGTATGCGTAACGCCACGTACCGTCAACGCGCCGGTGGCGGCTACACCCTCGGAAGCGCGGATGACAAATGTCGCCGTAGGGAAATTGGCCACGTCAAAAAAGTCTGGTGAAGCCAGGTGGCGAAGCAGTTTTTCACGTGTTGCCCCTTGCTCCGGTTGGTAATTTTCATCCGTTGCCGTCATCGATGCCATGTCCACCGTAAAGGATCCTCCGGTAAAGACACCGTTCTCCAGCGTCAGTTCGCCTTCTGAAAACTTCAGGATGCCTTCATGGAATTTGATGCCGAGCATGACTCCTTTCCATTTGACCCGGCTGTTGGCAACATCCACCATATAGGTCCCGGTAGCACCGGCTTCTGAAGTTTCTGTTGGTGTCGTGGCATCTTTTGCCTCTCCGCATGCTGAGACCAGGCTCAGCAGGGCGGTCAGAAACAGCCAGTGGATCAGATATTTCATGTTCGTGTATTCATGTTTGGTCAGACCTATCAAATGCCTCCCCTTCCCTGTTTGTTCATCCAATCTCCCAACGAGGGAAGAAAAAATCGGACTCCACGTGGGTTGCCATGGCGTCAAATAATGCCATCCGTGCAGAATTCGGGATGCGCATAAAACAAAAGCCGGGAGGAATCTTCCCCCCGGCTTCATTGGTCGCGTTTTGGGCTCCGGTTACCTTTGGATCGTCACCGGTTGGCTGGTGGCGCCGGCCGGTGAAGTCGTCGTCAGGAAATAGAGACCTGGCGCCCAGGTGCCCACATCGACCCGAACGCGATGGAGCTGGTCGGCCGGCAACTGGGTACGGTACATCTCCTTACCCTGGAGGTTCATGACCGAGATGGTGACCGGGAAAGCTTTCTCCTGCCGGACTTCCAGGTCGAGTACATCACTGGCCGGGTTGGGCCAGGTAGATACGACCGGTACCTGGTCATCCGGGGATACCCGCGAGACTTCGGCTTCCTCTCCAGTACCATCACCGGCGAAATCGTCGGTTTTGATACCCACCTGGTCAGGCTGACAAACCAGAACCTGGACTTCGGCCATCATCAGTCGGCCATACTCGCCCAGTTGGATCTTGACCCGTTGTGCCTTGCCCTGGAAATCGAATTCCGCGAAGGTGTCGATCGGTCCATCGTGATAGAACGCCGTGATCCACGGGATCTGGGCAATTTCTTCCGGTATACCGAATTCGGGAATCTCGTATTCGGACACGAACACCCATATGGGTTGCAGCCAATCACTGCAGCAATCGGTGCGGTTCCATATCCTGATTTTGTGCACATCCTGGGGCAGGATCATGTCGAGCGACCACCAGTTCTGGAATCCGGCCAGCGTGCCGGATACCGAATTGTTGGCGGCGTTGCCGTCGGTATTCCCGTCTATAGCCCGCGAGGCCACGGCACCCTGGAAGGTGCTGACCTGTTTGGCCTGGCCATCGGTGGCGACGTTGCCCGGGCGGCAGGCATTTTCAAAATACCCTTCGCAATCCGTGGGCTGAATGAGCACAAAGGTGGCGACGCTGTCTTTTCCGTTTTGATCTGTGATCGTCACGGAGTAATTGCCGGCAGGCACGTCACCCAATTCGGGACCGGAGACGCCATTGGACCACACCACCGGATAGTCGAACCCGTCAAGGGAAACGACTTCTGCCGCATCCTTGAGGGTAAACCCGGTAAACTGGCAATCGAGCTCGAAGGAGAAAATCCCCTGGGCCAGAAGTTGCTCCGTATTCGGGTTGCGGATACCGATGATCACCCATCCACCATGGGCCAGTGTTTTCGTATTGGCACCAACGCCATACTGGAAGCCGAACTTCGAGAAGTTGGGCGAAATCGTCACCTGGTATTCCTGGCCGGCATAACAGCCGAATCCTGTCATGGTGCTCAGCGTTCCGTCCACTTCAAAGAAATCCCACAGTTCCGGGTTGGCGCCCGGGACCAGATTGTTGATTTTGCCGCCGGCATTCACCCAACCGTCATGGGTCCGTCTCCGGTGGAGCCAGATATCCATATCCCAGCCGCAGAGCCCGGATCCATCCACCCACTGGCCCCGCAGACGGGCAGAACCATCGGCATACGTTTCCAGTTCCGCCACCGATTCCAGGTTGAACCGGATGGGTACCTGGTTGATGATGATGTATTCGAAACTGTAATTATCCGGACTGGGTAGATCGGACAGTTGGCAATCTTCCAGGACGAGGTTGTGACAATCCTGTTCGTTCAGAATCAGCGCATAATCACTGGAATCATTCGGCACCGTCACCCAGAAGGCGCACTGCCAGCGCGTTCCGTAGGTGTCGATGTATTCATACGTGATGATGGTCTTCGATCCAGGATTGAAATAACTACCGGGAAGAGGACCACCAATTTGGTACATATCCTCCTTGCCGGCGCAGATATCATCCACAAACGGGATGGGCCATGTAACCTTGATCGGAATATTTGTTTCCGGTGTCACTATGTCCTGATTGCAGTTGACGAACAACTCACCTCCAGGCAGTACATATACGATTTGCTCGTAGAAGACGGTATTACCGGCGCCATCCAGGGCCATCCATATCCGGCGAACAAGGTAGCTGTTGGGCGGACCGGCCGGCCATACTTCCTGATCGGCTGATTTGAGGGTCACCTGAACAAGGTCACAATTGTCTTCTGCCAAAGGCACCTCATTGGCTCCGTTCTCCACGCAGTACACCGTTACGTCTCCAGGCAGGAAGGTCCATACCGGTGGCATGTTGTCCACGATGGTCACTATGGCCGAGCACTCACTCACATTGCCCGAAGGATCCGTCAGGATCAACTTGACCACATTGGGCCCCCAATCCGAACAAGTGAAGACGGATTTGGAAATTTCAATCGAGGCAAACCCACAGTTGTCAAAACTGTTGTTGTCGATGTCCGCCGGCTGGATGACAATGGGATCTCCGTTGGCATTCAGGATGAGGGTAATGTTTTTGCAGGATGCCGTCGGAGAGGAATCATCCTTGACGACGACAGAACTGGTACACGTCGAGGTATTTCCGGCGATATCCGACACCACCAGGGTGACGAAATTGGCGCCGATGTCATCACAGGTCAGTGTATCGGGGATCACATAGGCATCGCCGACATTACAATTGTCTGTGGATCCACCGTCAATCATGTAAGCCAGCAGATAGACTTCACCCTGTCCGTTGAGGGACACCATGATGTCTTTGCACACCGCCACCGGAGGGATGATGTCATCCACCGTCACAAAGGCGGTACACTCGGCCACGTTGCCGTTGACATCCGTTACCGTGAGCGTGACGAGGACGTCACCGAGGTCCGAACAGAAGAACTCTGTGCGGGAAAGCTCCAGGGATGCCAGACCGCAGGCGTCATTCGAACCATTGTCGATATCCCCCACCGTGATGCTCGCCATGCCATTGGCGTCAAGGAATACAATCGCATTCTTGCAAAGCGCTTCAGGGGCTACCGTATCCAGGACGGTTACAATGGCATCGCATTGATCGGTAAATCCGCAGAAGTCCTCGATTGTCAACACGACCATGTGGTCACCCACATCGGCACAAGTAAACAGTCCGGCATTGACAGTGAGCAACGGATCGGGATCACAATTATCCGAAGAACCGTTATCCACATCCGAAGGCTGAAGAATGACTTCTCCAAATTCATCCAGGTAGATGGTCACATCCTTGCAGAGAGCCACCGGCGGAGTTTCCTCCAGGATGGTAAAGAGTTGCTGCCGCTGCTGGAAATTGCCGCAATCGTCATACACCCGGAAAATTACCCGGATCTGACGATAGCAATTACCTGCCATGCCGTCAAAATCCTCTTCAATATTCCAGATATAGAGTGACAGATTTTCAGGGCTGCTGCAGTTGTCACTATAAACCTCCGGCCCATTGATCTCTATTCCGTGGACGAAATAGGTAAACGGTTCGTTGCCGGTCGCCACCGGATCATTCTGATTGATGGTCAGTGAAATGTCGGCGATGGCAGGACAGGTGGCACCGTCTTCCGTGGAAAGCGTCAGATCCGCTGGTTTAGGGAAGATGGGCTTGAGGGTATCCAGGACTGTTATGGTCTGAACCTGGACATTTTCATTTCCACAATCATCCACCAATGTCCAGGTGCGGGATATCACCAGTTCCCCTTCGCAGGAGCCTGCATCCACTGTATCTGCAAACGTAGCATCCAGTATTGTGGTGCAATTGTCGGCCTCATCGGTTACATCACCTGTGATGCTGATGTCGGCATCATGGTCACAATTGACATCCTTGTATATGGTTACATCGGCAGGTACCGTGAACGTTGGATCCGTATTGTCTTTCACCGTGATGATCTGATCCTGTGGCAGCGCGGCGTTTCCGCAATCATCCTCCAACGTCCACGTGCGGGTGATGACAAATTCACCTTCGCAATTGCCAGGCAGGATCATGTCCGTGTAGGAGGCATCCAAATCGAGGATGCAATTGTCCTCTTCGTCAGTGACATCCCCTGTAATACCAGGTGCCGCGTTGAAGTCACAGTTTTCATCCGTGAAGATGGTAATATCGGCAGGTGCCGTAAAGGTGGGCGCCGTATTATCGATCACCGTGAAGAACTGCTGACGAGCCTGATAGTTGCCACAGTCGTCATAGACGCGCCACACCAATCGAATCTGCCGATAGCAATCATCAGCGGCTCCATCAAAGTTTTCCTGGACCGTCCACAAGTACAATGACAGGTTTTGAGGCTGGCTGCAATTGTCACTATACACCGTCGGACCATTGATGGTCACTCCGTGTACTTCAAATGTCCAGGCTTCATTACCTGTTGCGACCGGATTCATTTGATCGGCTACGATGGACATGATGAACAGTCCGGGACAAAGCGCCCCATTTTCCGTTTCCAGGGTCACATCTGCCGGTTTCGGGAAAATGGGTTCAAGGGTATCCAGAACGGTAATGATCTGATCCTGCAACAAAACATTGCCGCAGTCATCTTCAAGTCGCCAGGTTCTGGTAATGATCATTTCTCCTTCACAGGATCCACCATCCATGACAT
>JAGFIW010000197.1 GCA_024103195.1 Saprospiraceae bacterium
GGCGTCCCTGGCCGGGCACGACACTGGCTCCCGGCGAGTCCTTCGATACCCGCATTGAAATCATGACACCGGCGGAACCAAGCGAATATCGCCTCCGGCTGGCCTGGCGCGTCAAAGGACTGTTGCGGGGCAAGAACAGCGGATTTTACAACATAGGCATCCAGGCGCCCTGAGTCCCTGAACCATGAAGGAGGAATGTTGTTAGATGGCTTTACTGATTCAAACGCAACAGCATGAAATTGCAACCCGGCCAACCCGCCCCTGACTTTGTCCTGATCAATACCGACAAAAAAGAAGTCCGTCTGAGTGATTATCGCGGACAGAATGTGGTCGTCCTCTTTTTTCCGATGGCCTTTACGGGTGTCTGTACCGCTGAGATGTGCGCGATGCGCGACGACATCGCCGCCTACCAACAGCTCAAGGCCCAGATCCTGGCCATTTCCGTGGACAGCCCTTACACGCTCAACAAATTCAAGGAGGATCAGAGTCTCAATTTCCCGCTGTTGTCCGATTTCAACAAAACCGCCACTCCCGAATGGGGGGTGATGTACGAGACGTTCGGCCCCGGACTGAAAGGTGTATCCAAGCGCTCGGCTTTTGTGGTGGACAAGGAAGGCATTCTCCGTTATGCCGAGGTGTTGGACAATGCCGGTGAATTGCCCGATTTCGCCAGCGTGCGGGCGACCCTTGCCTCCCTGGCCTGACCCGAAGGCAGCCGGCGAAATTCCGATTCGCCCAAAAGCCTTAATTTTGCGGTATGTTCAAAGGAGAGGAACTCGAAGAAATTTGCGTCGAGGAGACCACCGGCACCGGCCACGTGGCAGAGATTGTCGTCTATAATGACGAAATCAACACCTTTGATTGGGTCATCCAGTGTTTCATGGAAATCCTGCAGCACACCTCCGAGCAAGCGGAGCAATTGTCCCTGATCGTCCATACCAAAGGCAAAGCCACGGTCAAGACCGGCCCGCGTACGGACCTTCAGCCCAAGAAAGACGCCTTGGTGGACAGAGGGCTGAGCGCTGTACTGGAAGACCGGTCCTGATCCCTGCCGGGCGTCCGTTTCCTTTTGCCTGACCCACTCGGGTCAATACTGATTCCTATCCGTTTTTCGCAGTTGTCTTGCGACGCCTGGACGATGGGCCGGATGGCGTCGCAGCAGTCAGTTCGCGCTGCAGGAATTGACCGGTATAGCTCTCCCTGACGCCGGCCACTTCTTCCGGCGTACCGGCACAAAGCACCCGCCCACCACCTTCACCGCCGTCCGGTCCTATATCCAGGATCCAGTCGGCACATTTGATCACATCGAGGTTGTGCTCGATGATCAGGACGGTATTGCCTTTTTCGACGAGCTGGTTGATGACCTGCATGAGATGGAGGATGTCCTCGAAGTGCAGGCCGGTCGTCGGTTCATCCAGGATGTAAAAAGTCTTGCCCGTATCGCGCTTGCTCAGTTCTTCCGCCAGTTTGACGCGTTGTGCCTCGCCGCCGGACAGGGTGGTGGCCTGTTGACCCAGGGTGATGTAGCCAAGCCCCACGTCCTGCAGGGTTTTGATCTTCCGGTAAATGGCGGGGATGTTTTCGAAAAACCGGACGGCTTCCTCTACGTTCATGTCAAGGACATCGCTGATGGACTTCCCCTTGTACAGCACCTCCAGGGTTTCGCGGTTGTATCTACGCCCGAGACAGCGATCGCAATCTACATGGACATCGGGCAGGAAGTTCATTTCGATGACTTTGCGTCCCGCGCCTTCGCAGACTTCACAGCGACCGCCTTTCACATTGAAACTGAACCTTCCGGGTTTGTAACCCCTTATTTTGGCTTCCGGCGTATCCGCAAACAATTTGCGGATATCATTGAAGACATTGGTGTAGGTAGCCGGATTGGACCGGGGCGAGCGACCGATGGGCGTCTGATCGATCTCGATCACCTTGTCGAGGTGTTCCAGTCCGCGCACTTCGCGGTAAGGGAGCGGGTCCTGTATGCTGCGGTAAAAATGCTGGCGAAGGATGGGATACAACGTGTCGTTGATGAGGGTTGATTTGCCGCTGCCGGACACACCGGTGACCAGGGTGAGCGTGCCGAGCGGGATCCTGACCGACACGTTTTTGAGATTGTGGCCGCTGGCGCCCGTGATCTCGAGATATTGTCCGTTGCCGGGCCTGCGGGTCGCCGGCACGGGAATGATCCTTTTGCCGCTCAAATAGGCGGCCGTGGTGGTCGGTTCGTGGAGGAAGGCGGAAGGAGTGCCTTTGCCCACCAGACGCCCGCCGTATTTTCCGGCGCCGGGTCCCAGGTCGAGCACGTAATCGGAGGAAAGCATGATTTCCTTGTCGTGCTCGACGACGATGACCGTGTTGCCGATATCGGTGAGTTCCCGCAGGGCTTCGATCAGGCGCTGATTGTCCCGCTGATGCAGGCCGATACTCGGCTCGTCGAGGATATAGGTGATGCCGGTGAGTTTGGAACCGATCTGGGTAGCCAGCCGGATGCGTTGGGATTCTCCGCCGCTCAATGTTCGGGCAGGCCGGTCCATGTTGAGATAGGAGAGCCCGACCTGCCGGAGGAAATTCAGCCGGAGTCGGATCTCCTTGATCACCTCTTGTCCGATCTGGATCTGGCGTTTGTTGAGTCGTTTTTCCAGGCCGTCCATCCATTGGGCCAGCCGGTCAATGTCCATTTGGGCCAGTTCGTGAATGGCCTTTTTGGCCACGAGAAAATGGCGGGCTTCAATCCTCAGCCGGCTGCCCGCACATTCCTGGCAGGTATCCAGGGTGAGGAAGGACTCCGCCCAGCGGCGGATGGTCTCCGAAGACGTGTCGGTATACCACCG
Source organism: Saprospiraceae bacterium (assembly GCA_024103195.1). Classification (GTDB taxonomy): domain Bacteria; phylum Bacteroidota; class Bacteroidia; order Chitinophagales; family Saprospiraceae; genus JAGNXB01. The sequence goes on from JAGFIW010000197.1 coordinate 2,835, forward strand.
CTTGACCATGTTGACGATGCCCTCTCCGGCCAGATCATACGTGAAATCGTGCTTGTCGCTTCCGGCTTTGAAGGCAGGCCCTTCACCACCCCCGTACAGGATCAGTTTGAGGGCCTCGGCGGGAATGTCCCTGACTGGCGTGGCAAAGCCGAACCGGTATCGTTTGGCTATCGCACGGAGCTGGGTGAAGGTGGAATTTTCCCGCACCTCCCCGAAAGGGACGATACCCACTTCATTGATGCTGCGGCTGTCATCGGGAATGACCCTGCCCATGTCCACTTCATGGACCTGCCCCAGACCGTTGCAATGCGGGCAGGCCCCGTATGGGCTGTTGAAGGAGAAGGTGTTGGGAGAGGGCTCTTCGTAGGAAATGCCCGTCTCCGGATCCATCAGATCCCGCGAGAAAGGCAGGAGCCGGCTGCCGTGCTCGAGAAAAAGCAGGCCGTTGCCGAGACGGAGTGCGGTGCGCACGGACTGTCTCAACCGGTCCAGCCGGTCGGGCCCCGGGATCAGCCGGTCCACCACTACCTCAATGTCGTGCGTGCGGTAACGGTCCACCTGCAGGCCGGGTGAAATATCGAGGACCACACCGTCCACACGGACCTTGGTAAATCCCTGTTTGCGGGTGTGTTCGAAGAGCTCGCGGTAGTGCCCTTTACGGCCCCTCACAATAGGTGCGAGGATCATGATTTTCTTTCCCTCGAAATCTTCGCCGATATGACTGATGATCTGGTCCTCGCTGTATTTGACCATCCGCTTGCCCGTGACGTGGGAATGCGCTTCGCCTATCCGGGCGTAAAGCAGTCGGAAGAAATCGTAGATTTCCGTAACGGTACCTACCGTGGAGCGGGGATTGCGGGAAGTGGTTTTTTGTTCGATGGCGATGACGGGGCTCAACCCGCTGATATGCTCGACATCGGGGCGTTCCATATGCCCGATAAACTGCCGGGCATAGCTGGAAAAGGTCTCCATGTACCGTCGCTGCCCTTCGGCATAAATCGTGTCGAAAGCCAGGCTGGATTTGCCGCTACCACTGAGGCCGGTGATCACGGTCATGCTGTGGCGGGGAATACGAATGTCGATATCGGCCAGGTTGTGTTCCCTGGCTCCGGTCACTTCGAGCCACTCCGGCTCTGCCGCTGCCGTCGCTTTCTTCGTCATAGGACTACGTTGCCTTGAATAGCCTTTCCGCCACGAGGGTTCATCCCGGTTTCTCTTCCTCATCGGCCGGGGGTTTCCACCCTTGCCGTTTTCCCGTGAAATGCCTGAGCATGATGACCTCCCGGTCAGTGAGCGGTCGGTACCGGCCTCTGGGCAAATCCTTTTTGGTCAAGCCGGCATACCCGGTGCGGTCGAGCTTGTCCACCTCGTAACCCAGGTGCTCGAATATCCGTCTGACGATGCGGTTTTTTCCGCTGTGGATCTCCAAAAGCACCTCGTGTTTGCGCGCGGCATCGGGCCAGGCAATACCGTCCACATCGGCGACACCGTCTTCCAGTTCGATACCGGCGGCGATGCGCTCCATGTCCTTTTCGGAAACCGGGCGGGTCAGGGTGGCCAGATAGGTTTTGCGGACATTGTTGCTGGGATGAGCCAGCCGCTGGGCCAGGTCGCCGTCGTTGGTGATCAGCAGCAGGCCGGTGGTATTGCGGTCCAGTCGGCCTACCGTGAAAAGCCTCTCCCGGTCGGATTCGCGAATGAGTTCGAGAACGGAATGCCGGCCCCGGTCGTCCTGGGAGGTGCAGAGGTAATTCTTGGGCTTGTTCATCAGGAGGTAAATGAACCGCTCGGCGGGTCGAACGACCTTGCCGTTGACTTCGACCTTGTCGGTTTCGCTGACCAGCACGCCGGGATTGGTCTCCGGCTGACTGTTGAGTTTCACCTTGCCCTGTTTGACCAGTTCGGCGGCGGCACGGCGCGCACAAATCCCCGAGGCGGCGATGTACTTGTTGAGCCGGATCGGCCATTCCAGTGTCCGGGCCTGTTCGGTCCTCGATCGCTTGAAAGAAGGGCTGTCCGAAGACCTGCTGGAGAGCGGTGGGCGGTCCCGGGGACCTTTGCGTGGTTTCGTCATGGAAAAGGCAGGGCGCAAAGGTACGGAGAAGGGCGGAAGGAATGGCGACAGCGCCGGATCAGAGGGCAGCTTCGAGGGCAGGAGCCGTCTCGGGGGTACGGTGGAGGCCGTGGCGATGGACAGGGACCGCCGTGCACCGGTAACCCTCGGATTCGAGGAAGCGGAGAAGACGTGGCAGCACGAAACGAAGGGTGTCAAACGACTTGATGTTGTCGTGCAACACGATGATCGAACCGGGGCGGACGTGACGGATGATATTGTCCAGACACAGTTCAGGGCGTAGGTCGCGATCAAAATCCCCGCTCAACACATCCCACATCACCAACTGGTAATGGCGGCGCAGGAAGCGCGCCTGACTGGGTTTCAGGTGTCCGTAGGGCGGACGGAAAAGCGGACTTTCCACCATGCGGGCTCCCTTGCGGATGTTCCTGAAATAGGTGGCATTGTCCGTATTCCACCCGTCGAGATGGTTGTAGGTGTGATTGCCGGTGAGGTGCCCCTCACGGACGACCTGGTCATAGATCTCCGGGTATTTCTCGATGTTGTGGCCGACGCAAAAAAAGGTGGCTCTGGCGTCGTATCGGGCGAGCTGGTCAAGGACCCAGGGGGTGACTTCCGGAATGGGGCCATCGTCAAACGTCAGATGCACAACCCTATCTTCGGTTTCGTGTCGCCACTGAAATCCGGGAAAAAGCGCCTGAATCAACCTGGGAGTCTTGACGAGATACATCCTTTACCGCAGATGTCCTTCTGTGTCCCGCACCCGAATCGCTACCTTTGCCGGCAGCCGGACGAAACCGGATCATCCGCCTGAAAACGTCCGCCTCCTCCAGGTCGCTGCCTGGTCCGACGAGATTATTGTCAATTACCCGATCATTCCCAGTTTATGGTCCCCGTCCGTGTCCGTTTTGCCCCCAGCCCGACCGGCGCCCTCCATATCGGCGGCATACGCACCGCCCTTTACAATTACCTCTTCGCCCGCCAACACGGCGGCACCTTTATCCTGAGGATCGAGGATACCGACCAAAACCGGTATGTGCCCGGCGCCGAAGCGTACATCCTCGAGGCCCTGCAATGGTGCGGGCTTACCCCGGATGAAGGTCCGGGATCGGGCGGACCGTACGGCCCCTACCGCCAGTCGGAACGGAAATCCCGGTACAGGGAATATGCCCTTCGCCTCGTCGAAGCCGGCAAAGCTTATTACGCCTTTGACACCGAAGCCGAACTGGAAGAGAAGCGCGAAAAACTGCGGCAGGCCGGATGGGCCTCCTCCCAGTATGACCATCGTCTGCGGATGGACATGCGCAACAGTCTGAGCATGGACCCCGAAGACGTTCGCCAGCGCCTCGATGCGGGCGAACCCCATGTGATCCGCCTCAAGGTGGATCCGGGTGAGGAAATCCTGATCAGGGATGCCATTCGCGGTGAGGTGACCGTGCGCACCGAAGAACTCGACGACAAGGTCCTGCTCAAGGCGGACGGCATGCCCACCTACCATCTGGCCAATATCGTGGACGACCGCCTCATGGAGATCACCCATGTGATCCGGGGCGAGGAATGGCTCCCCAGTACCGCCCACCATGTCCTGCTGTACAGAGGTTTGGGTTGGGAGGATCGCATGCCGGAATTCGCTCACCTGCCTCTGATCCTGCGGCCCGACGGGAAAGGCAAACTCAGCAAAAGAGATGGCGCCCGTTTCGGCATGCCGGTGTTTCCGCTGGCCTGGAAAGGGGATACGGACGAGAACTCGTTTACCGGGTTCAGGGAGGAAGGCTTTGATCCCCGTGCTGTCGTCAATTTCCTCGCCTTCCTCGGGTGGAATCCCGGCACCGAACAGGAGATCTACTCCCTCGAAGCCATGACCCCCGAATTTTCCCTCGAGCGCATCCACAAAAGCGGAGCCCGATTTGACTACGACAAAGCCCGGTGGTACAATCAGCAGTATCTGATGGCCACCCCGGATGAAGAGCTGGCGACGCTCCTGCTGCCCGAAGCAGCTTCCAGAGGCTGGAAGCCGGACAAGGAGTGGTTGGCTAAGGTATGTGGACTCATGAAGGAGCGGGTGACGTTTGCCCGGGATATCCTTCGGAAAGGATATTATTTCTTCGAACCGGTGAAAGACTATGACCAGGCCACTCTGGCCAGGAAATGGCAACCTGATTCTGCCTCGCTGTTTGAAGGGCTGATGGAAGTCCTTTTGAACACACGGCCATTTGTGGCCGCCGGGCTGGAATCGAAAGCCAAAGCCTGGTGGGAGGCGGCAGGTGCAGGACCTGGGGCCATCCTGCCCCTTTACCGGATCGCGCTGGCCGGTACGATGAAAGGGCCTGCGGTTTTCGAAATGCTGGAAGTACTCGGTCCGGACCTGAGTCGCGAGCGTTTGGTCCGTGCCCTGGAAATATTTCGCCAAAGAGAAAAATCCTGATTGCAGCCATGGGAAAGAAGAAAAACCCGCCCCGCCAGGAAGAGGCCAGGGTCCATCCCGACCTGAAAGGGTTCCGGATCGATGTGGACGAACTCGGCCGTATACGCATGAACCGGACCACCGAGGAAATGGGCCGGTTTCTCAAAGATCACCTTCACCAGGAGGAAGAACAGGCCGGAAAGGACGAGGAAGAAGAAGAAAGAGAGGCGTAACCCTGGAAGGGAATTCCCGTATCTTGTTGGAATCATAGGAAAAATAGACATATCTTTGTCGCCTGTTTGACCTATGGTCACGTGGCCGAGTGGCTAGGCAGAGGTCTGCAAAACCTCGTACAGCGGTTCGAATCCGCTCGTGACCTCAGGAAAGACCGCCCTCGGGCGGTCTTTTTAATTTACATGGTACCCATGACCGGCGAGGATCCCTGGAAATCCCTGTTTGACCATCTGGAGTCCGGACTGCTGGCCGGGAGCCGGCAACAACCTCTTTCGGAGGAAGTGGCTGCCCGTCTGTCCCATTGGGGCGTTTCCCTGTCTGACGATCCGGCCCTTGCGCTCCTGGAAGCCAATGCCCATCTGCACTTTCTGTCAGCTACCGCCCTCCCTCCGGTGGGAAAAGCAGAGGAAAGCCAGTCAGCCATGAACGGCACGCCGGCGATGTGGAAATTGTTGCATGACCTGCTGCGCATTCCGGGGGGCTGGAGTCTTCCTGAAGCAGCAGGACTGATGCGTCGCGCCGGATTGAGTTGGCCGGATGGTGCCCGTGAAATTCTGACCGGTCATCTTCGCCAACACCCCGAATGGTTCTCACTGACAGCTGACCTTTTCGATGCCTCCGCCCGCCGGGTCTTGGGCCGGTCTGCACCTACCGCCTGGCTTTTTCCTGAGGGACCTCCGCCCGATCCCGCCCCTTAC
>JAGFIW010000187.1 GCA_024103195.1 Saprospiraceae bacterium
AGCCCATGACAGTTATCCCATGTGTCTTCATAACAAAATGAAATAATGGGCAAATAATAATACCCATCATATTCCACTACCTGAATAGCAGCATCAGACCGTCCATCAAGAAACGGAATATTAATAGACATTTCCTGGCCAAAAAGGCTAAGGAATTGGAAAGACATTAAAAATGCAATGACAACCCGCACAACACCATTTTTAAGTATGAAAGCGGCGTTCGTTGCCCTCATCCAATGACTTTGAATAATCATCACTTCTGAATACATAGCAGCTCAGAATAAACCATACGACCTTTGGAAGATAATTGAATGGCGTAGATGCCTGAACTCACATGACGCAAATTGAGGACAATGTAATCCTTTCATCCGACTTTTCCACCCCATTCTTCAGGAAATGTAGACAATTTGACATTCCCTGACATTTCCGCCCGTGTTGAACGAGCTCCCCCTCACCACTCCTAGCAACCACCTCATCCCGCTCTCGGATTTCGGAGAAGTCCCACGTCTGTTGCTCATAAGGTCTGTGACATTTTCGACCTCGGAGGGGACGAAGAGAGCGATGAATGCCTTCGACTTCTCCGAAGTCGTCATTTTCTCTTTCATTCCGGGCCACATACCTTGGACTTCTCCGAAGTCCAATTTTCATCACCCTGCTCATCCTGCCACGAGCCACTACCCCGGCACGCTGGGGGACTTCGGAGAAGTCCGACGTCTGGTGCTCCTGAGTGGCCAATTCCTTCCGACCCCGGAGAGGTCGCAGAGGGAAGAGGACATACCCGGAATGTCCTCCCCAAACAAGAAGAGGGCCGCCCACAGGCAGCCCTCCACATTTTCCTTTGTCTGTTGCCGATCACTGGCGCACCATACGCCGGGTCTCCGAAAATCCCGGCGCCTCCAGCTTGTAGAAAATGATGCCGTCCGCTGGCAACAATTCACCGGGCACCGACATCTCGTGGTATCCGGCCGGATAACGGCCCCTGAACTCGGTGATCACCTGCCCTCCCGGCGTGAACAACGTCAGGATCACCTCGGCGGCCTGCGGAATCCGGAATCCGATCATCGTCAGATCACGGAATGGATTGGGGCGGTTTTGATAGAGCGCAAAGTCGGCCTCCGCTCCCTTCTCCTCCGAATCCCACGTCAGCCGGAGGACCGACCTGACCTCGGATGACCCATCGGCCACCCAGGCCTCCGGCTGCATTCCCGCCTCCGACAGACGCATCGTTTCCGACAAGCGGCCGTCCTTGATGGCCCTGAAGCGGATCCGGAACAATGCCTCTCCACCCGGTAGGGCGATGCCATCCCCTTCCGACCAGCTCATTCGCAACATGCCCTGCCCGACCGACGAAATCCCGAAATGCCCGGCTTCCAGATGCAGGCTTCCCGGCAGCGTCTGCAATCCATCGTATTCGAGGACATCGGGATCCCATTCCAATGCGCATTGCAGCGCTTGCAGACCGTTCACCTCGCCAAGCGTTCCGGTCCACTCGACAATATCGCCGGCACGGAAATACCGTTCCGCACCCGACAGGGTCAATGTCCCCGGCTCCTGGCGGACTTCTCCCGACCACCATGTACCGAAGGCATCTCCGCTCACATCGCCAACCTTGAGGGCGACCAGCTCCAGCGCCGTTTGGTTTTCCCCGAGCGGCCCCAGGGCGATGGTCTCCAGGCCGGCGGTCTGGAAGGGATCGGCCGGATTCATGACCTGGGCGGGATTCAGGAAGCGCCAGGCTTTGTAAGGCGATACATCCGGCTGCGGATTAAGGATCCATTTGCGGAGCTGGATGATGTCGGCAATGGAAATATTGTCCGACAGATTGGCATCTGCTGCCAGTAACTGATGGGGATCATGAAGGCTTTTCACGCCCAACAGGTGCTTCTGGATCAACAATAAGTCATAAGTGCTCACCCCGGCCAGCGGCTCGGTGGATTTGGACGCCGACAAATGAAACTGTCCGCCGGAGACCAGGTCGGGAAACGAAAATTGACCATCCGGACCGGTTACCATCTCCATACTGGCATCACCGCCCAACTGAACGGTCACGGCAGGTACCGGCTCCCCCTGAGCGCTCATCACCTGACCGCCTAAAGTGAAGGTCTTATTGCCGGGACACAGGTCGAAATTGTCCTGGACGATGATATACGTGGCACAAAAGGCCTGGTTGCCGGCCTTGTCGGTGACCCACATCTCCACCGGGATGGTATCATTCTGGTGTTCGCAGGAAAAGGTGATCATGTTGTCGGTGGTATCCTCCGAAAAGGAGAAGACCAACTCGCCCGGAACCGAGCAATTGTCAAAGCTCATCTGATTGAAGAAGGAGGCCATGATCTTGACCACCACGGTGTCTTCACAGAGCCCGAGATCGGTGCTGAGTCCGTGCAGGCATTGAGGGGTAGGCGGAGCAAAATCCGACACTACCACATCCACCTTGCACGTGCTGAAATTGGCGCAACCGTCCGAAGCAAAAAAGGTCACCGTGGTCGTACCCAGCGGATAATTGCCCGAGGCGTTCGGCCCTTTGTCGATGGAAAAAGGCGAATTGTTGGTGATCTTGACATTGGGGTTGCAGTCATCCGCCGTGATGTCGGGCAGATTGGCAAAGATCACCGTGC
>JAGFIW010000021.1 GCA_024103195.1 Saprospiraceae bacterium
ACGCGGCCAAAGTTCCGAAATTCCCGGCATCCCGCCCGGGTGCGTGATGAGGGTCCGAAGGGGAGTGTGAATCTTTAGACGAATGTACATATTTGATAATCTGTGTGAAAGGTATTTTTATTATTATGAAATCATTAAATTTTCATTACATTAATACTATTTGATATTTATAAATTACAGTATGTCAAACATATAAGGCAAATTATGGGTAGGGTGAAAAAAACCGGGAACAAATGATGCACAATAGGCGGCAATGTGTACATTTGCTTCATTAAAACCATTTACTATGAAAACTATCAACAACGTACTTGCCACGGCACTGTGCCTGATGGGCCTCCTGTTCACCGTCCAATCCCAGGCTCAGACCGTGAACGCCGGCGCCTGGATGCTCGGGGGTCTGGCCGGATTTGAATCTTCCAAAGCGGATGGTGCTGATGACGCCGTCAACACGATTCTGATCAATCCCAACATTGGCTATTTCGTGATCGACAATCTGGGCATCGGTCTGAACCTCGGATTTGCCAACATTTCTGCGGGTGATGTTTCTACCAACGTCCTGGGTGTTGGCCCATATGCTCGTTATTATGTATTTCAGGGTCTGTTCCCGCAGGTAGGCATCATGTACAACAGCACGAAATTCGAAGACGAAGATGCCGTCACCAGTACGGACATCAACCTCGGTGTTGGTTACAGCTTCTTCCTGAACAACTCCGTGGCTGTAGAACCCATGCTGGCTTACACCATCGGCGGTGGTGATGACAAAGTGAACACTTTCGGATTGATGATTGGCGTTCAGGCGTTCCTGGGCCGCAATTGATCACTCGTTTTTGTTTCATAGCCTAAAAAAGGGGCCGGCGATTTCCGGTCCCTTTTTTTTTGTCCAAAATTCCGGCCGTACTAATCCGGAAGCGAAAAAACGATCCGTTGCTCCGGATATGCCACGGCTTGGCCTTCCACCAGCCGGTAACTCTGACCGAGTTCCATCCCCCTATATACGGATTCGGGCATTCCGGGTAGCGGCCAACCCACCGTCACCGACAACACCTTGCGGGCATCGCCCAAACCAATGGTCCGCCGTAACCCGGAGGAACCAAATCCACCGCCCGTGTTGACGACGGTATGAATGGAGCGGGTGTGGCCGGCCGCCGTTTCTACGTCGATCCGGATCCTGGCGCCCATCGCATCCCGGTTGCTCCGGGTACCCTGGAGTCGGAGAGATATCCAGGCGCCATCCTTGATGTCATTCCGGTAAAACAGGTTGCGCGCCACATCCCCTTCAAAAGCCCCGCCGGCAACCACATAGACATCCAGGTCCCCATCGTTGTCCATATCCGCAAGGGCGATCCCGTGACCCTTCTGGATGTGCCCGAATTCACCCATGGACCGGTCTTCAAAGGACACGCCCGCCCGGTTGATGAACAACCGGTTGGGCATCAGGGCCCGCATGTCCGGCAACCCGGTGCCCATCAGGACGTCGGGCCAGCCGTCCCGGTCAATATCGGCCGTGTTGTGACCCATGGGATAGGTCAGGACGTTGATACCTGTCTGCGCGGCTACATCGCGAAAACCCTTGCCTTGTTCATTGCGGTATAGCGCGACATGCTGCCCGGTGTCCCTCATGCCCAGAAATTGCTCGATGAAAGGCAGGGCCGAGCCCGTCGTATAATCCAGGGCATAACTGCTGACCAGCAAATCATCCCACCCGTCCTGGTTGTAATCCAGGAAGAATGCCGGGAAGCTGTGAAAGGGGAGGGAAGTGCCGGTCTCCCGGGCGACATCACGCCATTCCCAGGAACGGATGTCCTTGCCGCCCAGGTTGTGCAGAAGCCGGTTCGGACCGTTCAGATTGCTGAGGTACAGGTCGGGACGACCGTCCCTGTCCATATCGCCCCAGTGGACGCATTTGAAATATCCCTTAAAATCCAGCCCCAGAGCGGGAGCCATGTCCGTGAAGGTGCCGTCCCCGTTATTGTGGTAGAAAGCACAGGGATGGGGTTCCTTGTCACTCAGGGTCTCATTGCCGACAAAAAGGTCTAGCCAGCCGTCTCCGTCCACGTCCGCCCATCCTGCCGCCTGCGTGGGATGGAAGCTGAGAAGCCCCGACGGAATGGTGACATCCGTGAAGGTGCCGTCCCCGTTGTTGCGCAACAGGGAATTGGGCAGTGTAAATCCCGGTATCCAGCCTCCCCGGAGGATCAGTATGTCCTGGAATCCGTCATTGTTGTAATCGGCATGGAGCACATTGAGACCTCCCCGAATGCCCTTGAGGTGGGCGGATTCGGTTTTTTCCGAAAAGGTGCCGTCCCCGTTGCTGACAAAAAACCGGCAGGGATCATCAGGCAGATAACCGGTGATGAACAGGTCCGTCCAACCGTCTCCATTGAAATCTTCCAGACTGACCCCACCCGCAACGCCGCCGATGTCCAGGCCGGCGGGAATTCCGATTTCGCGAAAAAGCCGGGGCCCCCTGATGCGGAAGAGCGAGTCAGGCAGTCGGTAGGCAGGGTTGACCTCGTCCGGCCAGGCGCCAATCGTCATGGCAGCCAGGTTGTACAGCCAGATGCTCTGCAAGTCGTCGGGCCACTCATCGAGGATCATCCGGTAGTAATACATGGCCGTCCGGGCCGATTTTTGTTGCCGGTAAATCCCCTCATCACGGATGGGGAGAGCACAGGACATGGGGGTGTGCGTATCGATGCAATTGGCTTGCTCGCCCAGTCTCAGCCAGCTCAGAGCCACCATTTCATACAAGGTCCGGGTTTCGGCATTCAATTCCCCCCCGACCTCTTCCACCAGGGTTTCAAACTGTAGGAGAGCCTCCTCGGTCTGCCCGGCTTTGAGGAGTTCGAGGGCATAATTGAAGGTCAGCTCCAGACGAACGGATTCCTCCTTGGTCGCCGCCATTTGATCCTCGAGGTACCGGACACGTAATTTGT
>JAGFIW010000199.1 GCA_024103195.1 Saprospiraceae bacterium
AGTCATTCCCATCACCGAGGATTATGGTCTCTGGCATCCCCAGGAAGGGGTGGTCAACGGACACCTGAGAGCCGTTCGCGGTGAACGGGTTAGGTCCGTCGGGCAACTGCGTGAGGGCTGCGTCAAGCTGGTGACCGATCCCGCCTTTGCCCCTCCGGGAGAAAACCATCATGCCGTGGCCGATCTGATTACCGGTTACGGCGTGAGCGAATCCATCCGACACTTTTATGACCTGTTTTACCAACGCAACCTGGCAGGTAAAATAGTCATCATCCAGGGTTGGGGAAATGTAGCCGCTGCGGCTGGCTATTACCTGGCCCGACAAGGTGCCGTCATTACCGGAATCCTGGATCTGGGTGGTGTCATCCTCGCTCCTGAAGGACTCGATATCCACCAGGTCACTGAAATTTTCAACAGCCGACAAGGAAACAAACTGGCGTATCCCAATGCTTTGCCTTATGCGGAAGCGTCCGACCGATTCTGGGAAATGCCGGCAGACATTTTCGTTCCCGGCGCTGCCAGCAAACTGGTCAGCCCGGACCAAATCGGCCGTCTGGTCCGACAAGGGCTGGAGGTCGTTTCCTGCGGAGCCAACGTCCCTTTCACCGATGACGGTGTTTTCTTTGGAGAAACGGCCCTTCAAACCGATCAGCTCATCAGTTTGATCCCCGATTTCATTGCCAATTGCGGCATGGCCCGTGTCTTTGCCTATCTGATGCAACCGGGAATTCCGATTACTGACGAGGGCATCTTTGAAGACGTATCCTGGACGATCAGGAAGGCGTTGGAAAATGTCCACAGGCTTTCTCCGGCAGCCAATGGTATCTCGGAGCGCGCCATGGGGCTGGCCATGGACAAATTGGGATTTGCCGGAAAACAATGAAGCGAATGGTGCCCGTCCCATTCGGGCTTTCTCCGGATGAGCCGGTTTGTAACCTTGTCAGAACGCCTTCAGGGTGAGCAACACCAGCGTACAAGCCACCTCGACTTCAATGGACGCCTCTTTGGCCATGCGCATCAGGGCGGGGTTCTCCGTGCCGGGATTGAAAATGATCCGTCGGGGTTTGTAGGCCAAAATGCGGTTGTATAATGGCACCTGGCGTGCGGGATTGATGTACAGCGTGATGGTATCCAGGTCGGGTATTTCATCGGGCCATTCCGTTTGGATGTCGACGTCCCCGATCCTTCCGGCACGAAGGCCAATGGCCACGACTTCATGCCCGTGAAGCCGCAGTTGTTCGACCGCGGCATAACCGTATCTCGAAGGATTGGGGGAAGCCCCGAGCACCAGGGTTTTCATCCCCTCAATGTACGGATTTGTCCCTTGCCGACATCAAAGTAGCATTCGGACCGGTTCGCCGAGTACCTGGCTGAAGGTTTGCAGGAATTTGGCTCCGGTAGCGCCGTCCACCACCCGGTGGTCGCAGGAGAGCGTGACCCGCATCCTGTGTCCGATTTTGATCTGGCCGTCCTGTACCACCGGCTTGGCCACAATACCGCCGACCGCCAGGATGCAGGCATCCGGAGGGTTGATAATGGCTGTGAATTCCTCAATGCCGAACATACCGAGGTTGGAAATGGTGAATGTGTTGCCCTGCATTTCTTCCGGCTGCAGCTTCTTGTCTTTGGCCTTTCCGGCAAAGTTGGCTACCTCGGCATTGATCTGGGAGAGGGACTTGCGGTCGGCGTGTCGGATGACTGGTACCAGGAGACCGTCCTCGACGGCAACGGCTACGCCGATGTGGATATCCGCATGATAACGGATCCGATCCCCCAACCAGGACGAATTGATCGCCGGATGCTGCCTGAGGGCTACCGTTGCCGCCTTGATCACGAGGTCGTTGAAGGAAATTTTTGTGGACGCCATGGCATTGATTTGCTGGCGGGCTTCCATGGCATGATCCATATCCACCTCAACGGTCAGATAGAAGTGCGGTGCGCTGAATTTGCTCTCACCCAA
>JAGFIW010000208.1 GCA_024103195.1 Saprospiraceae bacterium
GTACTGCCTCTTTTGTGGGGAGGTCCCGATCCGTTGGGCAACAGACCTTCCCAAACGAGATGCAGGGATCGGGGATCCTCAGCGGCGCGATGCAGGCGGGCACACAACTCCTCCCAGCCTCTGGCAAATGCCTCGTCGTGGGCAAGCCGGTCATCCGGCCAGGCTTCCATCTCGCGGAGCAGAACCGCCAGGTACATCCCTCCCGGGGAGGGCGGTGGGTTCAAATAGACCCTATGCCCTCTGAACGAGACGGCATGTGGCTGTCCCTCCACGACCCGATAACCGCTAAGGTCCTGTGGGGTGAGGTGCCCGCTGTGGTCGTTGACCAGATGCCGCGCCGGTTCGTCCTCGTAGAATGCGCGTTCGTCGTGACGGGCCAGATATTCGAGATAATCGGCCCAGGCAGGCAGGACGATCATGTCCCCTTCTCCCTTCACCAGGCCTTCCCGATAGAACAAGCGGCGTCCATGCGGGGTGTCTCCGACGAAATCACGGAGTAAATACAGATCGTGCGCCTGGAAGCCATCCAGGGCTACACCATTCCGAGCGGCCTCGATGCCGGGCTCGGCGAGCACCTTCATAGGGCGGGATCCATACCGGCGCCACATGGCGAACATGCCGGCCACCGCACCGGGAACCGCGATCGACCCGCCGCCGATATAATAGGTTTCACGGGTGTCAGAAAAATCCACTTCAACGGGACGAAAATCCACACCGGCATCGGGCCGGTTCAAAGGTGTCTGTCCGAAAAAGTCGAAAAGGACGGGAGTGGCTCCTTCAGAGGACACCATAGCGAAGCCCCCCGCGCCGGCACCCCCCATGCAAGGTTCGGCCACGCAGGCTGTCCAATAGGCCGAAATGGCCGCATCCACGGCATTGCCACCGTCGCGAAGCACGCAGGCAGCCGCTTCTGCAGTTCTTGGATGGCCGGCCGCAATGGCAAAGGAATTTTTCATCGCCAGGATCATGAACGGACAAAAATAGGCGTCTCCAGGATGCTGCGGAAGGGCAGGAAGAAGGACATATGTTCATTATCCTTTACCTTTCCATGGCCTTGCGCACCCTTTGAAAATATCACCGCCTGAGAGGAAACGGCTCCCCCTTTCCCATAGGTGCCCGGTGATGCATTGCCTTATACGCGCCAATGATGTCCATGCGTCTTTACCGTCATTTCCTTTTGGGTCTGGCTCTGTGTGCCGTGATCCCCTCGCTGGCCGGTCAGACCCGGGAAAAGCCGTTGCCACCAACGCCGCCCTACTCGGACGGACTCACCTTCCGCGAACTGGGCCCCTATCGCGGCGGGCGTTCCTGTGCGGTTGCGGGTGTCCCGGGCCAGCCCAATTTGTTTTATTTCGGTGCCACCGGAGGGGGTATCTGGAAAACCGCGGATGGCGGGCGCTCCTGGAAAAACATCAGCGACGGATTTTTTGGCGGCAGCATAGGGGCCATCGCCGTGGCTGCCTCCGACCCCAATGTGCTGTATGCCGGAGGTGGAGAAAAAACGGTCCGGGGGAATGTCTCCTTCGGCTACGGGGTTTGGCGATCGGAAGATGCCGGTAGGACCTGGCAAAAGGCCGGGTTGGATTCATCGCGACACATCGCCCGACTCCGTATTCATCCCCAAGATCCGATGGTGGTATTTGCTGCCGTCATGGGCGACCTGTACAGGCCGGGACCGGAGCGCGGGGTGTTCAAAAGCACCGACGGAGGCCGCCACTGGCGAAAGGTACTATTCGCCTCCGACGATGCGGGGGCGGTAGATCTGTGCATGGACCCCACCAATCCCCGGATCCTGTATGCCAGCACCTGGAATGTGCGCCGTTCTCCCCATCATTTTTCTTCGGGCGGTCCGGGATCGGGATTATGGAAAAGTTCGGACAGCGGAGAGACCTGGACCGAGATCACGC
>JAGFIW010000227.1 GCA_024103195.1 Saprospiraceae bacterium
TGAGCTCGTACTTTTGCTCGGCAGGCTGGTAGCAGTCCGTATTCCCGGACAACATGACAGGCGCAGCCTTCCAGGAAGGCTTGCGGATGTGTTCTTCGAATAACCTGGGTGCATCCAGTTTGACCAGAATATTTCTCTCAAAGTCCAGCCCGGCACTGTATCCCCAATATGGATGCGTATTGCGCGCATAGCAGTAGATGCAACCGTGTTCACATCCCTGGTATGGATTGAGGGAAAACCCGAATCCTATATCGGGACTATCCACCTTATTGATCAAACTTCTGGCATGTACAGGCCGGTATTTTGTGGCTGAATGGGGATCCACCGGGCGCACGCCTCTGTTTATGGCCTCAAAACGGGATACCGGGTTGATCCTTGACCCCCTTCCCTTCAGGGCAGTAACTTGCTTTTCCATCGTACAAATATAAAACAATTTGTTTCTTTAACGACGTTAAAAAAACATTTATTTCACATTCCATCCTGGCCAACCTGCTTATCTTTCCTCATTCAAGTCCCGTCTATGCCTGCAACGCCCAACAGAAGTCGCGACAACTATGCGCTGATTGTCCTTACGACCGTATTCTACTTCTGGGGTTTTGTCGCGGCCTCCAACACGGTCCTGATCCCCTTTTTCAAGGAAAATTTTGCACTGGCCCAATGGCAATCCCAATTGGTTGACCTCGCCTTCTATGCCGCGTATTTCTTTGGGTCCTTGTTTTATTTTCTGGCTTCTGTCCGGCGTGGAGACTTTCTCAACCGCCTGGGGTACAAGAAAGGACTAGTGGGTGGATTTCTGATCTCGGCTACAGGTGCCCTGCTCTTCATACCTGCTGCCATGGCAGGATCGTTTGGCTTCCTTCTATTGGCATTGGGCGTCATTGGGCTTGGATTCACCCTTCAACAGATAGTCGCCAACCCCTACATGATCGCCATTGGTGATCCTGCCACTGCTTCCCAAAGGATGAATATGGCGCAGGGTGTCAACTCGTTTGGCACCATGACCGGTCCACTTCTGTTGAGTTGGGCCTTGTTTGGCGGCCTGGACAATGACGGACCCTCCGGACTGGAGGTCGTCCATTCGCCTTATCTGGCATTGGCTGGTTGTCTGGTTTTGCTGGCCGTCCTGCTCGGGGTCTCCCGCTTGCCAAAAATCACTCGTGCCGGCCAAATGCAAAAAGATCTGGGCGCCTTGAAGTTCCCGCAACTAGTATGGGGAATGGCCGCCATTTTTGTCTATGTAGGCGTTGAGGTCAGTATTCAAAGCAACATGCCCGCTTTGATGGCAGATCCCACCATCCTGGGGATGGATCATACCCGGACTGTTCATTATATCAGTCTGTATTGGGGCAGCCTCATGATAGGACGCTGGACCGGTGCCATCGGGGTTTTCCAACCACGGTCGGGCCTGCGTCGGTTATTGACCGTCTTGGTTCCATTGGCGGCCTATGGTGTGATTTTGGTCGTTCATAATTTGAAAGGCAGTCCTATGGATGATCTGACCGGATATTGGCCATACGTTCTATTGGCCACCACCGGATTTTTCTTTGTAGGCGATCATCCGGCCCGTACCCTTCTGGTCTTTGCACTGGGCGGTATGTTGGCGACTACCGCCGGCATGTTGATGGAGGGACAGGCCGCCTTGTATGCCTTCATTTCGGGGGGTCTGTTTTGCTCCATCATGTGGCCTTGCATATTTACCTTGTCCATCACGGGCCTCGGTATGTATACCAATCAAGGATCCGCCCTTTTGGTGATGATGATCCTCGGAGGAGCCATACTTCCTCCTGTACAGGGTTTTCTGGCTGACCTGGCCGGAATCCGCACCAGCTATTGGATACCGGTCCTATGCTTCGGCTTTTTGGCCTTCTATGCATGGAAAGTAAGAAGAATCCTCCTGGGGCAGGATGCCGATCCATCAGCTTCAACCTCTCCAAATCCCGCATGAATCAACCTCCCGAGAAACAGATTACCGGATCATTCACGGTCATTCAATCCGACAATCATACTGGTCAAAATCCAGTGACCCATGGCTGGATAATCACTGCTGCGGTCGTCATTCTGTGGCAGGTCTTCCTGATCCCTGGTAGCGCCCAAATTCCGGTAGGTTGTGATCTGCCGTTGTTTCCATTCCCGGCCAGTTGCTCGCTGGAAGGCGGACTGACGACAGCTACACGATGGGCGTGGTCACCGGAATCCGTTCGTTTCCTGCCCAAGCTATCGGAATATTCAAGACACGATTCGAGCCCTTTACCATCGGTTGCTCCCGGGTCTGAAGGGACTATCCATCTTTTCCTGGACACAATATCCATCCAACATCCGGAATCCTACCTACTGGTGATTGATGCCCGAAACATCAGCATTACGGCTTCCAGCAGCACCGGTTTTCTGCATGGTTTGCGCACGCTTGCTCAATTGCGACAGGCGGATGGTGCCTATCCACGTCTTCGGATTGCCGATCAACCACGATTTGCATACCGGGGAATGCACCTGGATGTTAGCCGCCATTTCTTTCCGGTGACATTCATCAAGCGCTACCTTGATTTGCTGGCCCGATACAAGTTCAACACTTTTCACTGGCATCTGACGGATGACCAGGGCTGGCGTCTGGAAATCAAGTCCTTTCCCAAACTCACGGAAATTGGGGCCTGGCGAAACGGCAGCCAGCAAGGACCATACGCACGCATGGCATTTGACACGGTGCGTTACGGCGGGTATTATTCCCAGGATGAGGTCCGGGACATTGTGGCCTATGCCTTTGAAAGAG
The DNA here is from genome assembly GCA_024103195.1 of Saprospiraceae bacterium. Lineage (GTDB taxonomy): Bacteria > Bacteroidota > Bacteroidia > Chitinophagales > Saprospiraceae > JAGNXB01. Next base: position 2,765 of record JAGFIW010000227.1, read on the forward strand.
GCATCACCATTATCCCCGAAATCGAAATGCCCGGACATGCCATCGCCGCTTTGGCAGCCTACCCGGAGTATTCTTGTTCCGGAGGACCATTTTCCGTAGAAAGGGGTTGGGGTGTCTTCGAAGATGTATTCTGCACCCGGGAAGAGACCTTCCTCTTTCTTGAAAAGGTCCTTAATGAGGTCATGGATCTCTTTCCATCCCCTTACATCCATATTGGAGGTGATGAATGCCCGAGGACACGATGGCATTCGTGTCCTCAATGCCAACAGCGGATGGCTTCGGAAGGACTGCGAAATGAAGATGAGCTCCAGGCCTATTTCACGAGAAGGATTCAACAGATGGCCTCCCGAAGAGGCCGAAAGATCATCGGTTGGGACGAAATCCTTGAAGAAGGCGGATTGCCGTCCCAGGCAGCCGTTATGAGTTGGAGGGGAGCCGATGGCGGTATTGAGGCGGCAAAAAGCGGCCATGCTGTTGTCATGACGCCTGGAAGCCATTGTTACTTCGACCATTACCAGGGTGATCCTGCCTTTGAACCTGTGGCAATAGGCGGACATACCCCCTTGCTGAAGGTATATGACTATGAACCGGTACCTCACGGACTCACCACCGAGGAAGAACGCTTCATCCTGGGTGCACAGGGGAATGTCTGGACAGAATATATGACCGATGAATCCCATGTGGAATACATGGTTCTTCCTCGCATGATTGCTCTGGCGGAAGTATTGTGGAGCCCTCCTACAACCCGGGATGCAGACCGTTTTCTCAAACATCTGGAAGGAGAATTGACGCGCCTGGAACATTCGGGTTACACGGTAAGCCGCAGCCACCAACAGGTTAGCCTTCATACTGACCAGGGACCTTCTGAAGGCACCTTGCTCATACGTGCCACTACACCAGAGGCCGATCAACAGGTCGAAATGATATGGACCCCGGAAGGCGATACCGCTAACCGGCAGATCGCTTTCCACCAAATGGTGGTTTCAGGTTCAGGGGAGGTGACCGCACGCCTTCTCCTCGCCAACCACCCTGCCGCCAACCAACTACCTGTTTCCCGGAAGATCATTCACCATAACCTGGCGACCGGTAAGGCCATTTCGTCCTCATTACCTCCTGTTGATCCCTACCAGGCCGGAGGAATATTCTCTCTCGTCAACGGCATTCAAGCCGGCGACATGCCAGCCGGGCGGGAATGGTTGGGTTGGAGGTCCGATGTGGCCATAGATCTTGACCTCGGCCGGCCACTGTCCTTTCGCGCCATCAAGGTAGGAGCCTTACATATGCCGCATAGCTGGATCCACCGTCCCGTATCCCTGGAGGTCTGGATCAGCACAGATGGCATTCACTTTGAAAAATGGGGGCAGTGCGATGCCCGTGAAGTCTTGAATGATGAGCAATCGGGAGGTCGGTTGGTTTACCGGATAAACGGAGAGGGGTATGCCCGTTTTGTCCGTTTGCAGGTGCAATCCAAAGGGATCATTCCCTCCGGTTGGCCGGGTGCGGGCCATCCCGCCTGGACCTTCCTGGATGAATGGGCAATGGAATAAATCACCCCCATTCGTGAGATGTGTCTTTAAGGCCCGGAAGGATCAGAGAATGGAGATCAGTTCCACTTCAAAAATAAGAGGGGTGAATGGTCCGATTTTCTGACCAGCGCCGCGAGCTCCATACGCCAGTGAGCTGGGTACGAAAAGTCGCCATTTGTCTCCCACTTTCATGCGTTGCAACGCCTCCGTCCATCCGTCAATAACGGTGTTCACCGTGAAGGTGGCCGGTTGACCTCTTTCTACCGAACTGTCGAACACCTCCCCGGAGATCAGTGTCCCGTGGTAATGGGTAGTCACTTTGTCTGTCGGTTTGGGCGATGGTCCGGTCCCGGATTGGATCACTTGGTACTGGAGTCCGCTTTCCAGGCTTATTACACCCGGTTGTGTGGCATTTTGGCGGAAAAAGGCTTCCTCAGCGGCTACCTGGTCGGCGTACTTGTTTTTCTCCTTGTTGTCGACATGCATCTGGATGATTCGGTTGGCCTCCTCTTCTTCCCATAATGGGCTTTGAAGTTGGAGGGCCGCCTTCATCCCTTCCGCCAGGGAGACGGGATCCAGTTGGTCGAACCCCTGGCCGACCAAATTGCGGCCAACCAGCAACCCAAGGCTGTATGAAACGGAATCCAATGGCTGTGCCTGCAGCGCAGGCAATCCCAGGATTCCAGTGATCAGGAAGAAAAACCTGACGAAGTAAGAGCCTCTTTCCACCTTTATTTGGCTTTGAGTTGGGAATAACGATGCAAGAAATAGGGTATGGTCTCTATGCCTTTGTAAAAATTGAACAGGCCGAAATGCTCATTGGGAGAATGGATGGCATCGCTGTTGAGTCCGAAACCCATCAAGACGGTTTTCACCTTGAGCACTTCCTCAAACAAGGCGACGATCGGAATGCTCCCGCCGCTCCTTTGAGGGAGGGGCTTTTTGCCGAAGGTCTGCTCCATGGCCCATTCTGCGGCGCGATATTCCAGGGAGTCGGTTGGCGTCACAGCCGGAGCCCCACCGTGATGGGGAGTCACTTTCACCTTGACCGATTTGGGCGCGAGAGATTCAAAATGCTTCTTGAACATCTTGAAGACCTTTTGGGAGTCCTGGTTGGGCACCAGGCGCATGCTGATCTTGGCACATGCCTTGGATGGAAGCACTGTTTTGGCACCTTCGCCAATGTATCCCCCCCAAATCCCGTTGACATCCAAAGCGGGCCGGATGCTGGTCCTTTCTAGGGTTGTGTAACCCTTTTCGCCCCACAGCTGGTCGACGGACAGGTCTTTCATGTAGGATTTTTCATCAAAGGGCGCATCATTCATGGCCTTGCGCTCGGATTTACGGACTACCTCCACATCATCATAGAATCCGGGAATGGTAATCCTGCCTTTTTTGTCATGAAGAGCAGCAATCATCTGGGCCAGAATATTAACAGGATTGGCCACGGCACCGCCATACACCCCGGAATGAAGATCCCTGTTGGGTCCTGTCACCTCAACTTCCAGATATGTCAGCCCACGGAGTCCTGTCGTGATGGAAGGCACCTTGTTGTCGATGATGGAGGTATCGGAGATCAGGATCATGTCACAAGCCAACCGCTTTTTGTTGGCTTTGCAAAATTTTCCCAGATGTTCGGAACCTACCTCCTCTTCACCTTCAATCATGAATTTGACATTGCAGGGCAGCTCCCCTGATTTATGCAACGCTTCGAAAGCTTTGACATGCATGAACAATTGGCCCTTGTCATCACAAGATCCTCTGGCAAAAATGGCACCGTCCGGGTGCTTCTTGGTCTTTTTGATGACAGGTTCAAAGGGAGGTGATTCCCATAACTCCATAGGATCTGGCGGTTGCACATCGTAGTGACCATAAACCAGGACGGTAGGAAGGGAGGGATCGACAACATGACTGCCAAATACGATCGGATGCCCGTTGGTCGGGCAAACTTCCACTTCCTGGACACCGGCATTTTTCAGGTGATCGGCCACTTTTTCAGCTGCCTTCCGTACATCCCCCTTGTACTTAGGATCTGCGCTGATAGAAGGGATTCGCAGCAACTCCAGCAATTCTTCCAGGAACCGCTGGCGGTGTTCCCTGATAAAAGCCTGCGTATTGTTCATAGGGCTGTATTTGACCCGCCAAAGGTAGGCAAATGTCAAAACAGAGGCCCCAGCAGATCGATATCTCCCGGAGGCCAGGCCATATCTCCCACTGGCTTGACCACGAGTCCGGAGGGGGGCGTCCGCTGGAAAAGGCCAAGACTCCTTCCGTTCATGAAAGCCAGCCAGGTGCACCGCACCTCAATGGGTAAAAATTTGTGATGGAGATAAAACTCGGGGTTGGCGGCCATGGCCATCAAAAATGGAATGCCCTGACGCAAGGCAAGTTCTTCAATTCTGTTCAACAAACGGCTGGCGATACGCTGTCCGGTATATGCGGGATCCGTACAAAGATCAGCAATGCCCAAAATGGTCATGGATTTCCCCCCCGTCATGACCGAACGCAAAATGGCCGCGAGATGACCGACCAGCGAATCTTCACGCCATGCCAACAACCTGAAGTGCGGTGGCTGCGGGTAAAATATCTGATGATCGGGGTAATCCGGAAAACTCTGGTGCAACAAGGAAACTATGGCAGATCGGTGACGGGGTGTCATCTGAATTTCTGTCACCAATTCTATCGCCTCTGCTTTCATACGTCAAGAGCCAGGATCCTGCCTGGATGAACAACGGCTAAGATAACCGATTCGCTCCCTTCCGGTTGGATTTCGAGCCAACTGCCTATAAAACATGGGGGCAATGCCTGACATCGTCTACATTTGCGCCCATGGAACCCGTCACTTCCAAGACTGTTTTGGGGTTGCATCTCCCATCAGATCCCCGATGGGTAGACCTGGCCTCCCTATCCCTGGAAGACATATTGACCGATCATGCCTATTGTGAGCAAAAAGCTGCCACCGCCTGCATCTCGCTCATCCAATCCTATCCGGAACGGATTGAATTGGTGGAACAACTCGCCCCGGTGGTGACCGAGGAATGGGGACACTTCCGCATGGTCCTTCAAGAGCTCAACAAAAGAGGGTTGCGGTTGGGACGCCAACGCAAAGATGAATACGTCAATCGCCTGTTGGGATTTCAGATGAAGGGAGGCACCACCCTGCAACGGCTCGTCGAAAAACTACTAACCTGCGCACTGATTGAGGCGCGAAGCTGCGAGCGTTTTCGACTATTGTCCCAACAAATTCCTGAGGAATCCTTGCGTTCTTTTTACTGGAAATTCATGATCGCCGAAGCGGGCCACTACCGGCTGTTTCTGGACCTGGCCCGGTTATACGGTGATCCGGCATATGTAGATTACAGATGGAAGGAGTATCTGGTATTCGAGGCCGGAATGATTCGCTCGCTGGAGGTCAGAGGTGACAGGATGCACTAGGCTTTCAACAAGCGGGACAATGTTGTCGGGTCCAGGACATGTCCTCCACGGAAGTGGACGGCTTCTGCCGGGATACCTTGTTGATTCAGCCATTCCAGATTTTCCTGCAGAATTCCTTCATTCACCCATTCATCCTGGTCGCCCGCCACTACCTGGACCGGAAGAGAAGGCCGCCTTTCAACGTCTGGCCATCGGGTGTCTGTCGGGATCCGTCCGGCCCAAAGGATTAGGCGTTCGACCTTGACATTGCCGGTACAAAGCCAACGCCAGGCCGTAGCCACTCCCTGGGAAAATCCCAAAACTCGCAGCGGGACGGCAGGTGCCTGTTGGACAGCTATATCATGCAACTGTTCCAGGAAACGGCAATGATCCTCGATTTCATGGATTCGGTCCTCTTTGGTCATCCATGAAGCCACAACATCTCCAAAGGTGCCTTTCCGGTAAAAACGACTCAATCCTTCCGGGGCAATGATCTCCCAATCGTTTGGAACAGCAGGTATCAGTTCCTGCAAAAAAGGTAGCGCGGCTTGTGCATACCCATGCAAACCGAACAGGCAACCTTTTGCTGGTGACGTCAGCGCCGGCCTCCGGTAATACCGGGCTGTCTTTTGTACCGAGAGGTTTTGATCAATGATGTTGTCCCCCATCCGGTGGTTCATTTGGGGTTTTGCCAGGTTTTGCTCTCGGCCTCCCGAAAATGTCCCGGTCCTGTCGATCCTTCAACACCGGGAATTCGACGGGAGCTTCATCCATGACATGATGGAAGACCTTGTCAATGTACCGCCATTCCCCCTTCTTCCATTGAAAGCCACAATAGGATCCATCCGGCACCCAGGTCAAAGACTCCTTTTTTCCGGGTTGTGACCAGGGAATTAGGTGGTCAAGTAGAATCATCTTGTGAAGGGAATCATAATTGAGTTTGACCTGGGCAGAAACGTGAAAATCCAGCAAAATCCTGTTGCAGCGGTCCGAAACAGCCCCTTGTTCGTCCCTGTAAACAAAGAAAGGCGCTCCGAAGACCGGGCTGCCTGCGTCATTAAAATGGAGAATTTCTGCCGACTTGCGGGACAACGTTTCATCCAGGCTCGCATATCCGAAAAGAACCCAGTATTTGCGGCTTTTATGGCGGAATGGATGTATGTTATAGTACACCTGTCCTTGCCACGCCTCGGCACCAAGTTCCAACTTCTCAGGTCTTGGATGCGCATCCCGTCGGTTGGTCAACACGACAGGGGGTCGATCGTGATCCTTATGTTGCAGGATACCGTATTGCTGGAAACGACCTTGTCCCAAGTAAATTTGCCAGGTAATGATACGGAAGGTATGTCCGGGGTCAGTCACCACCGAAAGCTGAGGCACCTCCTGTAAGGCGAGATCGAAGGATCCTTTTAAGGCCAGCTCTTCCAGCAATAATTTCTTGAGATGTATGCCGGCCGCCATCCTGTCTCCTCCCGTCTCTCCATCAAGCATGAGGGCAGCTATGGTTCGGATCGAATCCAGAGAAACCTCTTGACCGGATTCGTTCTCCTGGGCAAAAGCAGGATTTACGACTCCCCATACCAAAAGCAAAAAAGTCCAACGCATGACGCTATAACGCTCAATGGTATCCATCCTCATATAACAGGTGTTACCTGCCCTTTCTTTTGGGGCTTTCCTTGTAATCCCTAAAGACAAACGAACCGAGACCTTCAATACCGGCATAGTACGCCTTGCCGGCATTCACCCGGGTGAATTCATCAACAAAGCGAACCAACCAGGGATCTCGGGCGATCATGAAAGTCGTGATGGGTATCTGGAGTTTCCGGGCCTGCTGGGCCAGACCTAATGTACGGCGCAGGATCTGGCGGTCCAATCCGTAGCTGTTCCTGTAATAACGCTTTCCTTTCCGGATGCAGGTCGGCTTTCCATCCGTAATCATGAAGATCTGCTTGTTGGGATTCCTGCGCTTTCTCAACATTTCCATACCCAATTCAAGACCGGCCACGGTATTGGTATGGTATGGACCTACCTGCAAATAGGGAAGGTCCTTGATGTCAACCGTCCAGGCATCGTCTCCGAATACAATGATATCCAGCGTGTCTTTGGGGTACCTGGTGGTCATCCACTCGGCCAGCGCCATGGCCACTTTCTTGGCGGGCGTAATCCTATCTTCCCCATAAAGGATCATGGAATGAGAAATATCGATCAGGAGTGCCGTACTGGTCTGCACCTGCAAGGCGGTATCATACACTTCCAGGTCACCGGGGGTGAGCTGGAGGTCACCGGACGCTGACCGCAAGTGGGCGTTTTGAAGGGAAGTGGTGATGGCTATGTGTTCGAAGGGATCCCCATAGGTATAAGGACGAGTGACTTCTTCTTTTTCATCACCCTGTCCGTAAAACCGGGTACTGTGTTTGCCCGGACGGGATTTCTTCAGATCGGTGAAAATTTCATCCAGAGCTTGCCTTCTCCAGGCTTGTTCCATCAAGGCAGAAGGCACCATTGCAGGACTTCCGGTTCGGTCCTGTTCCTTGAGAAAACCTCTATCCAACAGATCCTGGATGAAATCGGCCATTCCGTATTCCGGTGTGGTAATCCCGTGTGTACGGTCAATTTCATTCATCCAACTGAGTGCTTCCGTCACGTCTCCAGAAGTATAGAGCAGCAATTCCCTGAAGAGGGCGAACAACCTTTCGAAACTCGTTTTAGAGGGATCTTCCTCTTCGTAACGGGTGAAAAGCCAGGCATTCATGGTCATGGAAGGATGCAGCACGACACAAGGGCATCGTAATTGGGTCGATCTGAAGCCAGCTTGTGTACAAACTGGTCTCGGACCATACCGTTCTGGATAAGGAAGACACCCGGCATCTGAAAACCATCTCCAATCTGGCGGGCAATGGCTCTGCCGTGGATAAGGCCTGCCTGCACGCCCCGGAGCATCACTTGCAAACCAAAAAGTTGGGAAAAATTGCCTTTGGCAAGACCCATAGCCGCATAAAACCTGCACTCGGGATCAGAGACATGTTCTACCCCGTCCAGTTGGTACCGGTGAAAATATCGCAATGCTTCCTCCTCCTTTCCCATATGGACCAGGATGAGTTGGATGCCTTCATTTTGATAACTCTCCCTTTTTTGTGAAAGGTCGGAAAGAGCTTCCCGGCAAAAGGTGCAGCCAAAATGGCGGAGGAACACCAACAGGACCGCCTGGGTATGCGAGGCCGCATCCACTGTTCTTCCCCTGTCGGTGACCATCTCGTTGAGGATACCGGTCACATCGGAAGGAGCAGGTGCCTGAACTTGCATGTGAAATCAACAATCCGGCTAACAGTAAGTTCAGGCATTTCCGGCACCGGCATCCTGGACCGCTTCGGTGAGGTATTTCCGGATTTGTTCTGCCTGTTGGGCATTGATCCGTCCACTGAGCATCAGACGCAGTTCTCTTCTGGTTTGCGCTTCCGCGTAATGTTTGTCCTCATCGGCCGTCAAAGGCAGTACCTGCGGAACCGGAACAGGCTTATTGCGATCATCATCCAGTGCCACAAAGGTATAGTACGCGTGATTGCACCGACGTGTGTGGCCCCCCTTGATATCGGCGGCAAACACCTCGACATATATTTCCATGGAGGTGGTGAAGGCTCTGGTGATCGAAGCCACCATAGTGACTACCTCACCCATGTGGATGGGCCGTTTGAAAGAAACGTGATCCACCGATGCCGTAACGACATAACTGGCGCTGTGCTTGCCGGCACATATACTGGCCGCGATATCCATCCATCGCAGGAGATTGCCTCCCATAAGGTTGCCCAACGGGTTGGTATCGTTGGGCATGACCATCTGCGTCATGGTTGTTCGCGACTCGGAAACTTTCTTTGGTGTCATACGATTGGCATTTTATTGAATCAGAACTCCCCGTTTTCCCACAACAGGAACAGGCGTCAAATGGGCAGTATCAAGACTGCCTTCTACGAAGAGAAACCGTTTGTCGAACATGTATCCTCCACAGGTGAAACTGACCCAGAACTCATTGGTCAGACGAAACAATTCCTCCCCAAGTGTCTCGATCCTGACGGCCATTTGACCTTCCAGGAGCGGATAGAAATACCTCAAAGTGCTGGACCGCCTCTCCTCTCCCCGAATGAATCCGTAACCCTTGGAGGTGATTAAAAGATCGCGGATGGGTTCGTTCTTCATGTTGATGAAATAACAGTCCCAAAAGGCAGGCGACTCCTTGTCACCCATCTCGTGGGGTATCATGGCGACACCGAAGCCCACCATTTTCTTCTGTTGGATGTCTTTCAGCATGTCGAACCGGTCTTGATCTCACATTGGAAAACGTCCTGGAACGCCTGAACCATATTCTTCTTTACATCTTCCATATCCATCCTTTGGCCATATTCCACGGAAAGACTGGTTACTGACTTGTCGTCGTCACCGATGCCACACGGGATGATATAGTCAAAGTGAGACAAGTCGGTATTGACATTGAAGGCAAACCCGTGTAAGCTGATCCAACGACTCAGGTGGACGCCGATGGCACAGATTTTCCGCCAAGTCCTGTCGCCATCGGGAGCCAGCCAAACCCCGGTATATCCAGGAATCCGCGTGCCTTCGATGCCATATGCCGCTATGGTCCGGATGGTCACTTCCTCAAGGTCCCGGACATAACGATGGACATCGCAGTAAAATTCTTCCAGATCCAGGATGGGATAGCCGACAATTTGCCCAGGGCCATGATAGGTAATATCCCCTCCCCTATTGATTTTGAAATAAGTAAATCCAAGTTCTTCAAGTTCAGATTGTGGAAGTTTCAGGTGTTCGGGTTTTCCCGACTTGCCCATGGTGAATACAGGGGGGTGCTCGCAAAAAAGCAAATGGTGACCCGCCAATGGCGCTGCGTCTTTACCCTGTCGCAAGGCTTGTTTGCGTGCCAGCAACTGTTGGTGGTATCCGGTTTGAATATCCCATGCCTCGGCGAAGGGAACCAAACCCAGGTCCCTGAAGGAGACCTTTACGGAAGGACGGTCAAGCTCCACCATGGAGGTAAAATTGGACAAATTCGCTGACGTGATCCCGGATGGCCATTCTGGTTTCCTGATCGGAAAGACGGCCATCAGCAATGAGCCCGGACACACGGCTGACCGGCAATCTGTTGGGCCAGACAATGACATCCAGATACTGCAGGATGGCGGTCAGATGATCCAATCCCCGAAGATTACCGGCTCTTCCTGTCGAAAGTCCGACCATGGCTGATTTTTTGCCCCGGAATGATGCCTTGTATTGCCGGGCCGAGCAGGCGTCAATGAAGTATTTCAATACACCTGGAATACTGCCGTTGTATTCGGGAGCGATGAAATAAAAGGCTCCGGCGGGCAGAATAAAAGACTCCTGAATTTCCCGGGTGGCGGATGACTGGTTGGCAGACTGATAGTCCCCTCCTGAGAGAAAGGGCTCGGGTACTTCGGCGAGATCCACCCAACCGACATCACCACCAAATTGGTCTCTGATGCATTCAAAGACATAACGGGCCAGGACCGCCGTATGGCTGTTAATGCGATTGGTACCGGAAACGACGGTGATCATGGACATGGATGCTGCCTATAATGCCCGCCGGGTACAAATGGTTCATCCACAGGGGGAGAGAGGCTCGCGATCCTGATATCAGCTCTTGATCCCCTCCTGATTGACTATCTTTGCCCTCGCTTACCCCAACTTCATGGAAATCACCTATTACGGGCACAGCTGTCTGGGTATTCAAACGGCCGGTCACCATTTGTTGATCGATCCGTTTGTCACGGGCAATCCTTTGGCAAAGTCCGTTGATATCAACGGGATACCGGCGGATTTCATCCTGATAACGCATGCCCATGGTGACCACATGCACGATGCCGAGACCATTGCCAAAAGGACGGGTGCCCGTATCATTGGCAATTTTGAAATCGTGACCTATTTTGAAGGGAAAGGGTGCCCAGGTGTGGGCATGAATATCGGCGGGCAGGTCGTCTTCCCATTCGGGCATCTCAAAAGCGTAACGGCCCTCCACAGCAGTGTGTTCCCGGACGGCACCAACGGAGGTAATCCGGGTGGATTTGTCCTCTGGAATGAGGAAGGATGCATTTACCTGGCTGGAGACACTGCACTTACCCTCGACATGCAACTCATCCCCATGACATGTCCACCGGTAGATGTCGCCGTCCTGCCTATCGGTGACCATTTCACGATGGGCTACACGGATGCCTGTATCGCTGCTGATTTTGTCGGCTGCGATCATGTCATCGGGTGTCACTACGATACCTTCGACGCCATCCGTATCGACCGCCAAGCTGCCACGGCGCACTTCGCCCGGGAAAACAAAACGCTCCTGCTCCCGGCCATCGGGGAAACACTGACCCTTTAACCTCCGTCAATGGGCAAGATTGTCGCCATCGCCAACCAAAAAGGGGGGGTCGGTAAAACCACCACCGCCATCAACCTCGCCGCCAGCCTGGCCATCCTGGAGTACAGGGTGCTACTGGTGGACGCAGATCCCCAGGCCAATGCCACCAGTGGCGTTGGTGTGGAGTTGGAAGAGGATGACCTTCACCTCTACGACTGTTTGATCAATGAAACTCCGGCCTCTGAGGCCATCCGTCAAACCCAAACGCCCAATCTTTACCTGCTGCCGGCACATATCGATTTGGTAGGCGCCGAGCTGGAACTGTCCGGTCTTCCCGAGCGCGAATACCGGCTGCGGGACATGTTGCAATCCGTAAAGGACGACTATGATTTCATTCTGATTGATTGCCTTCCCAGCCTGGGCCTGATCACCATCAATGCCCTGGCATCGGCGGATAGTGTGTTGATCCCCGTTCAGTGCGAGATATTTGCCTTTGAAGGCCTCAGCAAACTGAAAAACACGATTCAATTGGTCAAAGCAGGGCTGAATCCCGATCTGGAGATCGAGGGAATCCTTTTGTCCATGTATGATCGCCGTTTGCGATTGGCCAATATCGTGGTGGAGGAGGTACAGAGCCATGCTACCGACCGGGTCTTCCAAACCATCATTCATCGCAATAGCAGGGTCAGTGAAGCCCCCAGTATGCACCAACCCGTCATCCTGTATGATGCTGCGTGTACCGGGGCACAAAACTTCCTGAATCTGGCCAAAGAATTTCTGGCCAATAATCCGACCTGGATCGCCCGCAGGGCCAAAGAGCAAGTATGATTGACAAAAAAACCAGAAAGAAAGAAATCGGCAAGGGAATACGTGCCCTGCTTTCCCATGCCGAACAATCATCAAACCCGGAAGCAAGGGCGGAAGCCCAGCGTACCCTGAGTGCCGCTGTCGCCGAAATTCCGCTGGAGAACATTGAACCCAACCCCTTCCAACCCCGACAGGAGTGGAACGAAAGTGAATTGGAAGAATTGGCGACGTCCATCAGGGCTCTGGGCATCATCCAACCGGTCACTGTCCGGGCCATGGGCCCTGATCGTTATCAACTGATCAGCGGGGAGCGCAGATTTCGTGCCTCCCGTATCGCCGGAAGGAAGACCATCCCCGCTTACATACGTACGGCTGGCGATCAGGAAATGCTTGAAATGGCCCTGGTGGAAAACATCCAGAGGGCCGATCTGAATGCTATTGAAGTGGCCATTTCATACCAGCGTTTGATTGAAGAATGCAGCCTGACGCACGAGGCACTTTCCCAAAGGGTGGGCAAAGACAGAAGCACCATCACCAACTACACCCGATTGCTCAAACTGGCTCCGGATATCCAGGATGCCATCCGCCAGGGAAAGCTCACCATGGGTCACGCTCGGGCTCTTGCCGGTTTGGGAGATCTCCTGTTGCAAAGGCATGCTTTCCGGGAAGCCACTTCCAAAAATTGGTCGGTTCGCCAACTGGAGCAGTATCTGCGTGATCAGGAGACCGGCCGTACAGGAGGCAAGGGCAAAGACCTTACCCACCAACGACTTCCACCTGCCCTTCGCGATATCGAGCAACAACTCTGCGCCCACCTCGGTGCGAAAGTCATCCTGGATCACAAGAATTCCGGCACAGGCCGGATCGTCATCCCCTACAGTGATGAAGAGGACCTTCACCGGTTACTGGATGTACTTCAGCCCTGACCTGCGTCCATTCGTTATTGCCCTGGTTCTGGTGCTCCCGGCCA